>NZ_OY781115.1 GCF_963676485.1 uncultured Cohaesibacter sp. | reverse complement strand
AAAGACCACATCGTCGGCGGTGAAGGGAGACCCGTCATGGAACTTCACACCCTTGCGCAGATGAAAGCGCCACTGGGTGGGGGAGATCAGCTCCCAGCTCTCTGCCAATGCCGGCTGGATCGAGAGATCCGGCGCTCGGCGGATGAGGCCTTCATAGACATTGCCCAGAAAACCCGATGTGAACACTTCTTCAACAACGTAAGGATCCATGCTCACAACATCCCCTTGCGCGGCGAAGCGAAGGGTTTCAGCGTGGAGAGCGGAACTTCCCGCCGTTAGCGCAAGTGCGAAAAAAGTGGACTTTAAAATAGATGATTTCATAGATTTTACCCTCGGATAGGAGACTGGTTTGTTAGGGTAGTTTTTGCTGAAACTCTAATAAAATCTCCGATATAGTCAATGGAAATTTGTACAAAACAATAAAAACGTTATATGAATGAGAGAATTTGATAAAAAAGTTTTCATTTCTATGGCGAACAAAATGCTTAAAGAAAAACTATACGATTCAAGGCTCAAATTTACGGCCAAGGAAGACAAGATATGCCAAATACTTTTGGCAAACTATCCAACGGCGGGCCTTTCCACTGTGGCTGATCTGTCTGAGCGGGCAGGGGTCAGCGTGCCTACCGTCCTACGGTTTTTCTCAAAACTGGGCTTTTCGGGCTACACGGATTTTCAGAAAAGTCTGGTGGAGGAAATCGCCGACCAGTTCAACTCTCCCCTGTCGCTGTTCAGGGAGCGTGCG
This sequence comes from uncultured Cohaesibacter sp., assembly GCF_963676485.1. Classification (NCBI taxonomy): domain Bacteria; kingdom Pseudomonadati; phylum Pseudomonadota; class Alphaproteobacteria; order Hyphomicrobiales; family Cohaesibacteraceae; genus Cohaesibacter; species uncultured Cohaesibacter sp. The sequence continues at coordinate 208,056 of NZ_OY781115.1, read as the reverse complement.
GTAGAGGCCGAAGATACGATCTACCAGTCTACCATGCGCACTCAGGCTTCGGCGCTGGAGCAGCTGGATGCAGATTTTCATGAACGGGATTTCGACGCGACGATCGACATGCTAGCTGATGAACGCGCCACCATCCATTGCATGGGCGGGCGCTTCAGCCATGTGGTGGCCGAGCGATTGGCCCAGCATCTGGCTCAGGTGCGCCCCGGGGTTCGGCTGCTTGCTTTCAACCCGTGCAATACGCCCGACCTGCTGGTGGATTATAATGAGCATGTCACGCTGGTGGTGTTTGACTTCAGGCGCTATCAGCCCCAAGTGATCCACTTTGCACACATGGCCCATGCGCGTGGGGCACGGATCGTGCTGTTCACCGATCGTTGGCAATCTCCCATCGCCAAGTTCGCCAACCGCATTCTCATCTCGCCGGTTGAAAGCAATTCTCCCTTTGATTCCTGGATCCCGGCCATCGCCCAGACCGACGCGATCGTCGCCTCTGTCGCCGACCGCAGCACCGACAAAACCCGCAAGCGTCTCGCCGCCATAGAAGCCGTGCGGGAGGAATTCATGGACGGTGCGTGAGAGGTGGAGTGATAGAGAGGGCGGATATTCTCAAAGAACTCGATGACTTTATGCCCGATCGCAGTCTGAACGGGTCAGTTTATGGCGCAGCGTCCCGCAATTTTGCGCAAGGGTTTTGCTGGTAGCCGTGGGATGGGGCATCCCATTCAACATCGAGAAAGTAATCGTCTCGCTACAGGTGCGGAATCCCGGGCACTGTCTATTCACCGATCCGAATGCTGTGACTCTGCATCTCTGGCAATGCCATGCTCGCCACATAATTGGGCCAACAGGCTATGCAATCGGCGAATGACCTCACCACGCGGCGCATTGATTCGCTCCACGATTCCGATGCGCCGTGTGATTTGGGGAACGCCAAAGGGAAGCTTTACAATCCCGTCTGCGTCGGGAAATTGTATGGCCGAATGAGGCACCACCGAAATTCCGAGCCCCTGCCGCACGCAAGTGACGATTGCACCGATCGTATCGATCTCTGCAACATCCTGCGTAACAACGCCCAATCGGGAGATTTCGGTATCGATCAGATTCGATAGGGGCACATGTGTCGAAAATCGGATAAAGGGATGACACCCCAAAAGATGGATCGGATCACGTTCTGTCACCGTTTCAGGGGCAATTATCCAGAGAGGCTCGTGCAGAAAGGGACTCCACCTTAGTTGGGGGGGGAGACTCACATGCTCGGCGACGATGGCAGCATCAAGCCGGCCTGAAGCGACATCCGAGATCATCAAAGAGGAAAATCCGACCCTTAAGTTAATTTTCAAGGCCGGATATTTGTCATGCATTGCAACCACGGCTTTTGGCAGCAGGTTTAGGGCACTGGTCCGAACCGTGCCCAGACGAATGGTTCCAGACATTTTCTGGCCCTTCAAGCCCGCTATGGTATTTTCTTGGAGATGCAATATTTCCTTCGCTAGTTCAAGGACTTGAAGTCCTTCAACGGTTAAGCTTGGTGGGCGGGATGCGCGCTCGAATATTTTCACATTGAGCTCGGATTCCAGCGCCTGAATCTGCTGGCTGACCGCCGAGGGTGTCAGTCCTACAATTTCGGCGGCCTTGCTGAACGTGCGGTAAGTTGTAATTGCGACTAAAGTTTTAAGCTGCCGAGTGTCCATTATTACATCCAGTTTCTCTTAATCTAACAACCAGAATTTTTCGCTTCCATAAACTAATTTATTCTTACAACATTTCCAACTAGAGGAAACTGCTCATTTGTTTGGAGGCAAAGGGCAGGTCAAAAAAGGGAGGGACACCGCCTAAGCTGTTTGGAGGCTGCGCGGTATCCAGCAAAATCAAGAGTATGTCGCTTTCCGCAAAGCGGGAAGACGGGAGGAATGTATCATGTCAAAGGTGATCCTCGTTACGGGGCCAGATCTGGCTCCAGCTGCGCAGGAGCTTGTGAAAACTCATGGCTTCGAGACGGTGCATACACCGGCTTATTCAGCCAGTGATGTTATTGCCGATTTTCTCGTAAAGACAGATGCCGTTGCCGTCGTGTCCCGCATGGGACGGATTGATGCCGACGTGATTGCGAATGCGCCTTCCCTGAAAGTGATTTCCAAGCATGGGGTTGGTGTCGACAATATCGACTTGGCAGCCGCTGCGCAAAAGGGCATTCCGGTGCTTAAGGCAACCGGGGCCAACGCGATATCCGTTGCCGAACATGCAATCACGCTGATGCTGACCACGGTCAAGCGCATTCTGCCGCTCGACACCGGCTTGCGTACCGGCAAATGGGAAAAACCGGGCTTTAAGGGCGTGGAACTGGCAGGCTCTACCCTTGCTCTGATGGGGTTGGGGGCGATTGCTCAGGAAACCGGCAAGATCGCCAAGGGCCTGGGGCTCAAACTGGTGGGCTACGATCCTTTTGCCAGTCAGTCCTGCTTTGATGATCTGGGCGTTGAGCGCGTCGACAGCCTTGAGACCCTGCTTGCGCGGGCCGACATTCTCAGCCTGCACTGTCCCCTGAACGATCAAACACGCGAAATGATCAATGAAGACAGCATCCGCCTGATGCCGAAGGGAAGCTATATCGTCAACACCGCCCGAGGCGGCCTGATTGACGAAGATGCGCTTCTGGCGGCGGTCCAGTCGGGACATTTGGCTGGCGCTGGTCTGGACACCTTCGCCACAGAACCTCCTGCTGCAGATCACCCCTTCTGGCAAGAGCCACGGATTGTTTCCACGCCCCATATCGGCGGTGTGACACATCAGGCCAACGCTCGCGTAGGCTGCGAAGCTGTGCGGGGAATTTTTCAGATCCTGGACGGCGAAACCGTCGCCAAGGATCGTTATGCCAACTGGGCTTTGTTGGTTGAAGCCGGGCATCGTTAAACGAAGTTGGAGTTAGAATCATGGATATCGGATTTCGGATTTGCAAACGTGAGCGCGTTGCGCCGAAGGAACTCGTAGAAGCCTATAAACAGGTGCCGGTGGCCAATGTCTCGGACAGCATGTTCCGCATGACAGCCGCAGGCTCCAAGCTGCGCCCAATGCATGCCAGCGGCAGCATGGCGGGCCCGGCATTGACCGTCAAAGCGCGCCCTGGCGACAATCTCATGTTCCAGAAGGCGATCGATATGGCCGAGCCAGGCGACATCATTGTGGTTGACGCAGGCGGCGATGTAACCAATGCCCTGATGGGCGAACTGATGCTGGCATGGGCGATCCAGCGCGGCGTCGCAGGCTTCGTCATCAATGGTGCAATCCGCGATGTGGATGCCTTTGTTGAAACCAACCTGCCCACATTTGCTGCAGGCGTTTCTCATCGTGGACCATACAAGGACGGCCCGGGCGAGATCAACGTTCCCATCAGCATCAACGGCATGGTGATCGAGCCAGGCGATATCGTCATCGGCGATTCCGATGGTGTGCTGGCTGTTCCAATGGATGCCGCCGAAGAGATTCTCAAAAAGGCGCAAGCGAAGCACAGCGCAGAAACCCGTCAACTTCAGAATATCTCTGAAGGCAAAAATGACCGCAGCTGGGTAGATGCTACATTGAAGGCACGAGGCTGCACTTTACCATAAGACAAATGCAAAGCATGAGGGAGGAGAAACATGCAAAAGATCTTTAAAACAATCGCATTGGCGAGCGCATTCCTGACGATGGCAGGAAGCGCATTTGCTCAATATCCGGAAAAGCCAATCAAGGTGATCGTGGGGTATTCCGCAGGGGGTGGTACCGACGTCATGGCACGTACGGTTGCACCATTTCTTGAAAAATATCTTGGCGACGGAGCAAGCATCATCGTCAAGAATGTACCGGGCGCCAGCGGGCAGATCGGTGTGACTGAAGTCGCAAATGCCGACAAGGACGGCTACACGCTGGGCACCTACAACCTGCCGGGCATGATGGCACGCACTTTGGATCGGAAGGCTGACTATGATGCCTCCAGCTTCACCTATCTGGCCAATGTTGTGAATGATCCCAATGTGATCGTCACCTCAAAGAATAGCGGTCTGGATACATTTGAAAAATTGCTGGCTGAGGCAAAGGACAATCCTGGGGCCATCACTGTCGGTATGTCCAGTCTTGGTGGTGATGACCACTTCCTGTTGCGCAAACTGCAGAAAATGACGGATACGGAATTTACCATTGTTCCATTCCGTGGCTCGGCTCCGGCCCGTACTGCCCTGATGGGTGGTCATGTCGCCATGGGCATTCTCAATATTTCTGAAGTGTCGGCTTTCAAAGACGAAATCAACGTTCTTGGCATTGCGCTTGAAGACCGCTCCGAGTTTGCTCCCAATGTGCCTACCTTCAAGGAACAGGGCGTTGACCTCGTCAACGGATCCATGCGTGGATTTGTTGGGCCAGCTGGCCTTCCTGATGATGTGCGTGACACCTTGCTTGCAGCATTTGAAAAACTGAAAACGGACAAAGAATTTGCTGCAGCCATGAAAGCAACAGCAAACCCGGTTCAGGTCGTCACCGGCGATGCATTCAAGAAGCTGAATGCCGAATTGCTCGACTTTGCCAAATCCGTTTGGGAAGAGAGCCCTTGGCGTTGATCTCAGTGGTGCGGGGGTTCCCCCCGCATCCTTCCTGTTGTCCCCATTGGAGCCTCTCAAATGCATAACAAACCGACCCATCGGTTTCTACGTGCAGAAACGGTCACGGCATTTTGCATTATCGTGGTCGCTGCTGCCTTTTTGATTCCGACAACTGAATTAGCCCCGCTTTCTGCGCTTTTGCCCGCCGTTATGCTCGGCTGCCTTATCCTGCTGGCAATCGTGATGCTGATTGCCGATCAGCGCAAAGCGTCCGCTGGAGAAGAAGCCGAAGCTGTCTTGAAATCGCCAAAGCGCGTCTTTGGTGCGTTCGGGCTCATTACCCTTTATGCCATCTGCGTTGGCCTGATCGGCTTCTATATCAGCACCGCGCTGTCGCTGCCGCTGGTTGCCTATATTTTCGGTTATCGCAGCCCTGTTGGCCTTGCCATCGCCACAGCCATCGTTCTTTTAGCCATCTATCTGATCTTTGGTGTCTCAATGTCTCAGGAATTCCCAACCGGTCTTTTGTGGGCGAAGTGAGGTATCATGTATTCTGATCTTTTACAGTCACTGCCAAACGTTATCGCCTGGGCAAATATCGCAGCACTGGTTATCGGCGTTCTTGCCGGTATTGTCGTCGGCGCGATGCCGGGCCTTAGCGCCACCATGGCAATCTCGGTTCTTGTTCCCTTCACTTTCGGTCTCGAGCCGCTGGTTGCACTCGGCCTGATGGCTGGCATCTATAACGGCGCTATGTATGGCGGTGCCATACCCGCCGTATTGCTGCGCATTCCCGGAACGCCGGCAGCCGTCGCCACGACCTTTGACGGGTACCCTATGGCGCAACAGGGAAAGGGCGGCTATGCCTTGCAGGTTGCCGTCGTATCATCCTCATTTGGTGGCATCGCAAGTGCTATCGCCCTGATGCTGCTCGCTCCGCCGCTTTCGCGGGTAACCCTGCTCTTCGGCCCTGCTGAAGTCTTCTGGGTTGCCGTTTTCGGCCTGTGCAGCATCATTTTCCTTCTCGGCAACAATGTGGTCAAGGGTCTGATCAGTGCCTGCTTCGGGGTGTTTGTCTCTGTTGTTGGCTCGGACCCGATCTTTGGCAATGATCGCTACACCTTCGGCCAGCTTGAACTGCTGGACGGCATTCACATCGTCATTCTGCTGGTTGGTCTTTATGCCTTGCCACCGGTCATTGATTTGCTTGAAAGCCCGCTGAGAACGGCGAATGCTGCAGGAGATCGCCTTGGCACCGAGCCTATCTGGCGTACCTTGCCCCGAATGCTCCGCTTCTGGAAAACATGGATTCGGTCAGCCCTGATCGGCATCTGGATCGGTATCCTGCCCGGAGCTGGTGGCTCTATGGCCGCTTTCATATCCTACAACGAGGCGCGCCGGGCAAGCAAAACGCCGGAAACCTGGGGGCATGGAGAACCTGAAGGCGTGGCAGCTTCGGAAACGGCCAACAATGCCGACACCGCTGCAGCCCTCATTCCGGCCCTGACGCTTGGGATTCCGGGCACGGCTGTTGCCGCCATCATGCTTGGAGGCCTCTTGATCCATGGGCTGCAGCCCGGTCCGATGCTCTTCCGCAACAATCCGGACATCGTGTTCGGCTTTATGTGGCAGTTCCTGTTCGGAGCCATTTTGCTGGTCTTCCTTGGTGGCTCACTGGCGACCAACAGCTTTGCCAAACTGCTTAGATTGCCTCGGCCGCTACTGGGCTCGGTGATCATCATTCTCATGTTGATCGGTGTCTATTCAATCCATGGGCGGATGTTCGATGTCTATCTGATGCTCGGCTTCGGAGCGATCGGATATGTCATGGACAAGTTGGATTTTCCGCTTCCACCGGTTGTGCTCGGGCTCATCCTTGGCGGCTTTGCTGAAGAAAATCTGCGTCTTGCCCTGCGCATTGGCAGGGGCGATTGGACCACTCTGTTCTCCAACACGACCAGCCTTGTTCTGGTATTCCTCACCATCGCGGTGATTTTGGGGCCGACAGTCAAGCGGTATCTCTTCTCAAAATCCGATGCGAAGAAAGCGGGTTAGGGGAATAAAAAGACCTGAAGACGCTCAATATTAGATAGGCGGCAGCGAGACAGTCTGCCGCCTAAAGCGTTTCCAGTAGCGAATTATCTCAGGATTCCAAGGCGCGCCCTCTATTCTATCTGGGTCCGAAGTGCCGATGGCAGGTCTCACCGCAGCCCCGCAAAAGGTCTTGAGCCTGATCGTTGCTAAAGACAGGAACAAGCCCTGGCTTCCCTGAGGAGGACGAGGCGCCGAAACAGGGGTGAAGGCGCTTAGATGTATCTCTCTTATAGAAAAGGGTTGGCCCGTCTTCTCGATAGGCCAACCCTTTTCAGGTCATATGGGCGTCAAGATGTCTCCACGCATTAAAGATCGCGGCGCTTTAGAGAGAAAGAAATGCTTCTTTCTCCCTTATAAGCCATATCAACCAACAGGCTGATTTCGACGCCGGTTAATGAGACGCGTTAGTGGTGCTTTTGCAAGACCGAGAACAATCACGCCAAGCACCATGATCGTGAATGTCAGGCTTAGCGGTTTGCTGATGAAGATATCCCAAGAGCCCTGCCCAAGCATGATGGACTGGCGCAGATAATTCTCTGCCAAAGGTGCCAGCACCAAAGCCAGAATGAACGGGCCGGTGGGATAGTTGGCGCGTTTCATCAGATAGCCGATGACACCGAACACAACGGTTATCCAAACATCGAATGTGCCATAGTTGATAGAGAAAGCTCCAACCAGACAGAAGGCCACCACAATTGCGTTCAAATGGTTCTGAATGAGACGCAAAGCGTTCACAAAGACCGGGATCAGCAAGATGTTCGAACCCAACAGGAACAGGTTGGCGATGGTCAGGCCGGCAATGGTGCCCCAGACGATATCGGCGGACTGGATCATCAGCATCGGGCCGGGATTAAGACCAAACATGATCAGTGCGCCCAGCATGATGGCCGTACCACCCGACCCCGGAATGCCCAGCGTCAGAAGCGGAATGAGCGAACCGGGAACGGCCGCATTGTTGGCAGCTTCAGGGCTGGCCAGACCTTCAGAGGCCCCTTTGCCGAAATTTTCCGGATGTTTGGAAAGCTTCTTCTCGGTGATATAGGCAATGAAGGTGGCGATGGTCGCGCCCGCGCCGGGCAACACCCCAATGCCTGTGCCGATTATAGAGCCGCGCAAGGTGGGAAAACTGATATGTCTCAGTTCGGCCAATCCGGGGATGAATTCGCTGAATTTGAATTTTGGTTTGCCCATATTCAGGCGAATGCGTTCCTCGACATTGACCAACACCTCGCCGATACCGAACAGGCCGATGATGACGGCAACAAAGTCCACGCCTTCAATCAGTTCAGGCACAACGGCAAAGCGCACATTGCCCGAGACATAATCGCTACCAATGGTGCTGACCAAGACCCCTGCCGATGTGGTTAGCAGCGCCTTGAGCGGATCGGATCCAGCCAGCACGATGATCATGCTAAGGCCGAGCAGCATAAGCATGAAATATTCCGGAGGGCCAAGGAAGATGGCATATTCGGCGATGATGGGAGCAAAGAAGATCAGCATCAGCAGACCAAAAATGCCGCCGACAAAGGAGGCTATGGCAGAGATACCCAGAGCTTGTCCCCCTCTGCCCCGCTGCATCATGGGGTAGCCTTCCATGGCAGTCACAATGGCGGGGGCATCACCGGGGGTATTGATGAGAATGGCGGTCAGGCGCCCACCATACATGGTGCCCATATAAACGCCTGTCAAAAGAGAAAGACCCGAGATCGGGCTCATGCCAAAGGTTAGAGGCATCATCAGGGCAATACCTGCCGATGGCCCGAGGCCGGGCAAGGCACCAACGAGCGTGCCGATTAAACCTGCCACAAAGATGAGCAGCAAGTTTTCCGGCGTGGCGACCTGATTGAACGCCACCAATAGGTGAGATAACGAATCCAGCATGCGTTTCGTCCCAAGGATTGTTTGCTACGGCTTAGAGCACCGGCAGATTCAGCCAGACGGCAAAGATGACATAGATGGCGGCGGTCGTGGTGGCGCCGACAAAAAGTGACAATGTGATCGGATGATGTGCCACGCGCCAGGACAGCAGGAAAATCATGGCAAAGATCGGCGCGAGTACGGAGCCAAGAGCCATGGCAGCGACACCGAGAACAATGATTGCCAAGGTGATCAGAAGCCCTGCGACATTGGGAGACTTGTCTTCGTGGTTTTCCCGATCCCCGACTTCAGCCTCTTCTTTCCCGCTTTTGGTAAGGCTTCTCAGAGCCTGCAAAACACAGCATACAACGATCAGAACACCGACATTCAGTGGCACGAAACCTGGACCGAAAGAAAAATCGTCGGCATATTTGAGATCGAGCGAACCGATCGCAAGACTGGCGGCAAAAGCCGCCAGAATTGCCAGAAATGTAATTTCTGCAGTTTTCATGATGGTCATCAGTTCTTTTTCAGGAGACCAAGATTAGACAGGTTGGTTTCATAGATGCCATTGGTCTTTTCCAGATAGGCGGCAAAAGCATCGGCATCGAGATAACCCGGGATAATCCCGTTCGGTTTCAGATACTGCTCGGTCCATTCTGGTGTTTCCTGCAAACGCTCGACCATTTCGTAAAGATAGATCTTGGCATCTACCGGAATGTCCTTGGCAGCAACCACGCCACGGAAAACCGAAGCAACAACGTCATAGCCTTTTTCCTTGAAGGTCGGGACATCCGGGAACATCTCCGCACGACGTTCAGTGGAAATGGCAATGGCATTCATGCGACCGCTCTTGATAAACTCGGATACAGCACCCGGGTTGATCATGGCAAAATCGACCTGACCACCAAGCAGAGCACTGGCCACTTCGCCGTCGCCCTGGAAGGGGATGAAGTTCAGTTTTACGTCGAGCGCTTCGGACACCATGATTGTAGCGATATGCTCGATCTGACCACGTCCACCACCTGCAACGTTGAGCACACGACCTGCATTCTTGATGTCGTCAAGGCTCTTGATGGGAGAGGAAGCGGGAACCACAAGCAGGGTCGGGTCAATCCCCAAACGAGCAATCGGCGTGAAATCCTTGTAGCTCAAGCCAACATCTGCGGTCAAAGGCGTGGTGATGAAGGATGAAGTAGCAGCCATCAGGTAATGACCATCACCCTTGTGGCTATTGAGATAGCCAAGAGCTGTGGCACCACCGCCGCCAGGCTTGTTCACGACATTGATCGGGGTGTCAATGATCTTGGTTTCGCGAATAATCTTGGCCATGGAACGCAGCATGGTGTCATGTCCGCCGCCTGGGCCATAACCGGCAATGAATTCGAGACCACGGCTCGGGAAGTCTTCAGCCTGGACAGGAAGAATTGCCGCAGCAACAAGAGCCGAGAAAACAACGGCCGTTTTGAAGGGTTTGAAAAACATCGATTAGGTTCCTCCCTATTTAGTATCGATGACTATTGTCTGGTTTTCGGAAAATCCCTGGAATCAAGCGATAAATTCGCATCCAAGGTCTTTTAGATTTTTGTCAATCCAGTCACCATTATATTTGCCTTCCATGGTTGTCTGATATTGACGCTCTTCACCGGCGTGCTTCTTGTCAGCACGATCGAGAATTTCTGCAGCGCTATCTTTGGGCAGGCAAACAAGACCATCCCAATCGCCAACGATCAGGTCGCCGGGATTGACAGTCATATTGCCAAGCGCGATGGGGAAGCCGATTTCACCAGGGCCATCCTTGTAAGGACCGCGATGGCTAATGCCGCTTGAGAAGACGGGCACATCCTGCTGGCTGATGCTATCGAGGTCGCGGATAGCGCCCCAAATTGCCACACCTGCAATCTTGGATACGACACCGCGTGCGAGCATCAGCTCTCCCATTATAGCATTATCAAGTGCTCCTCCAGCGTCAACGACGATAACGTCACCCGGCTGGGCCATAATGAGAGCTTTGTGCAGCATCAAATTGTCTCCGGGGCGAACACTGACCGTGAGAGCCGGACCAGCGAGGACGCCTTTACGATGCCGCGGGCGCATGCTGGCAGGAGCCCCTGTGTGGCGATTCATGACGTCACTGATGTTTGATACAGGCAATTTGGCAGCGCGGGCAATCAGATCCGGATTCACCCGGTCCCAATTTTCCTTGATTCTGAAACCTTCAGCCATGTTTTCTCCTATTCTTGCAAACCGCCAAGCGCGGCGGAAGTAGCCAGAAAGGCGGGATCGATTTCCCGACCTTCAAAATGGTCAATGATGAAACGGGCAGCCATCGTCGCCATGTTGCGCTCTGCCCCTGGAGTGAGGCCGGCAGCATGAGGGGTTACTATGAGATTGGGGGCCTTGAAGAGTTTGCTGTCAGCGGCGGGGGGCTCCTGCTCGAAGCTGTCAACGCCAGCGCCTGCAATCACACCTTTTTCCAGCGCTTCAGCCAGCGCGTCTTCGTCGATCATTCCACCACGCGCGGTGTTCACGATGGCCGCATGTGACGGCATCTTTTCAAGGAATTCGCGATTGATAAGATGCTTGGTCGCCGGAACGAGAGGACAGTGCAGCGAGATGACGTCGCAGTTGGTCGCGATGGCATCCATGTCTGCAACCGCTTCCACCCCTTCAGGGCAAGCGGCACCGTCATTGTTCAGCAACGCGGGATCGAAAACAGACACTTTCATGCCAAGCGCCATCGCCATGTCAGCCACTTCGTGGCCAATGGCACCAAAGCCGATAAGGCCCAGTTTGGTGTCGGCAAAGTCCTTGCCAATGAAAGACCCCTTGAGCCAATTGCCGCCTTTGGTTGCTTCATCGAGATAGGGCAATGATTTGCGCAGAGCAATGATGAGCGCAATGGCGTGTTCGGCCACGGCCCGAGCATTGGCACCTGCTGCTCTGTATACAGGGATGCCGAGCTTTTCGGCGGCAGCAAGGTTGATATTGTTCACACCGCTGCCGTGCTTGGCAATCACTTTGACCGACCCGGATGCTTTGATGACAGCATCCGTTATCTTGCCCTGCGAAACCATGATGGCACTGACATTGTTGGTTTTTGCTGTTTCAATGACTTCTTCCGGCTTTGCATAGGGCGGAGAGAAGATGCATTCGAAGCCATTCTCATTGAGCAGATCTACCGCGGAGCTATCAATCCGACTGCGCGTGACCAGAATTTTTTGCTTAGCAGTGCTCATTTGTATGTATCCGTTATTCGTATTTTCTCCTTATTTCGTATACATTAAATACGATAATGTCAATAATAGAATACATTTACAAACTGCCGGTAAAAAGGTATATCTTTTATCTAATTGAATTTGTGGGAGTTTTGTATCCATGTACGATGAGCAAAAATTGGCCGAATTACCGCTAAGCGATCAAGTGTATACAAAAATGCGAGAATTGCTGGGAGATGGCGTTTTTGTTTCAGGGCAACGTGTGAGCGAAGCCGAGATCTGCGAACGATTCCAGGTGAGTAGAACCCCCGCTAGAGAGGCCATTCGACGCCTTCTGAATGAGGGGTTCTTAGCAACAGTGGAGAGCGGCCGGGTCATTGTCGCCCCGATTGATATAGAACGGGCCGAAGAAATCTATGATATGCGGGAGGCTGTCGAATGCCTTGCTGCCAAGCTCGCGGCCAAGAAGGCGACAACAAAGGATTTGATTGAACTGAGCGGTATTCTGGATGAGCAGCGGCGCGGTGCAACCGATGAGACCGATTTCCTTGATATCAACGATCGCTTCCACCGGTGTGTATACAGAATTGCCAGCAACCGATATCTGCTGCGCAGCGCAGAAATTCTTCTGGTTTCTGCCGGCATGATCCGGGGGACGACGCAAGGACATTATGACTACAATACGTGGTCACTTGGCGATCATGAGAAAATCTATCAGGCTATTGAAGACGGGAATACAACGGCTGCCGAAGAGGCGGCCCGTCGCCACGTCAGGCGTGGACGGATGCAACGTATCGGCCTTCTCAAAGCAATGTCATTGAATTGATCCTCTCCCTTTTCATGGATCTACCGATATAGTTAAGAAAATGCTGGCTTCGCAAGATCTGTGCTTGTTTGTGGTTGCCACATCAAACCTGCCGTTTTCCCAACTACACCGGAAGCCCAATTCTGTTGGGGGAAGGAGCGGGCAAAGTGTAATGTGATGCTTTCTGCTGTTCCTGATGGGATGTCTGTCCCATTGGCTTCCATGTCTTCAGCACTATTGGACTGGGCGGCTTCTTCACGGCTTGGCTCTGAGTATTTTTCCAAGACGTGCTGTCTAATCCGATCCGCACTTCCTTAAGAGATTCTCTCACCCCAAAAATTGATCAGCGCTTCCGAGCGCGGCAAGAGTGTGCTCGATAGCTGGTACGGCGTAGAATCCAACGGCTGGTAATTTTACCTGCATTCGAAGCCCCATCTGAATGCTCGGCTATGGGCCTCTGTTGCACTATGTCTTTCGGGAAGGGCAGAGGAAGTTTGATGTCGATAAATAGGGGAACAATTTTTGTTCACAACTACGCCTAAGTATGATTTCAACTGACCATATTCTCTAGGCTGGGAAGCCGTATTCGGCTGATAAAATTTCTTAATTGCAGTTACTTAGAGTGAATCTAAATAATTTGAACGTCTCTTCCTTATCCACCCTTTCAGGTGTGAACAGAACTATTTGCAACAACCCTCGGTAAATTTGCCGATTTTGGGCAGCGAATATTTTCGATACTACTTTCTACAACTATAGATATATTTCTGCCCTCGAGTCGAAGTGATCGTTATGAATTTTCTTAGAACAAGTTCGCTGTTAGCATCCTCAGCCATTGTCTCTTTCTCTGCAATGTTGCAGGTTCCCTTTGCCTTTGCTGACGACAGCAATATAGCCAGATGGGATGGGAGCGGCGATGGGACAACCTATAATAGTCACGTAAACTACGAAGATGACGTTTTCTTCGGCGGCAAGGATGTTGTCATCGACGGTGACTATGACGTTCTGGCAAAAGATGTAGCCGTTGCCGCCGACATCAATTCCACCAGTGGTGGTGGCCCCCGCTCCGTAACGGTTTCTGGCGGTGCAACCCTTACCGCGACAGCGACCGGCAACTGGTACATCATGTCAATTGGCTATACCAGCAACCCGTCTGAGACCTCAACCATCACCATAACAGGTGATGGAACCAAGCTGATCACAAATGGTAAGGTTGCTCTGGGTACTGTTAGCAATGCCGACGCCACCTTGACCATATCTGATGGAGCAACTTGGGAAGCTAATGATGATATAGAAGCCGGTTTGGGGGAAGGAACGACCGCGCATCTCAACATTGACAATGCCACCTTCACCTTGGCCTCTGGCCGCAACCTTTATATAGCCGATGATCCTGGCACGACGTCCTATGTCACTGTGACCAACAGCGCCAGTGCCACTACCGATGGCAATGTTTACGTCGGCAGCTGGGCCGGAGGCACAGGTCACCTCGACATATCCGGCGGATCGACATTTACTGCCAATGGCATCTTTGCCGTGGGGACCGTCACGGGGACACGAACCGCGGGCGGAACAGGATATCTTACAGTGTCCGGAGGGAGCAGCCTCACACTGAATGGCCCGTCCTATATCGGCAAGGGAGGAAGTACAAACGGCACCGCAACGATTTCCGGGGCGGGCACAACATTGACTGCCAACGGTACCCTCCATGTCGGTTATGGAGGCAACGGCACTGTCATCCTTTCGGATGGAGCAAGGATCAATGCGGATTCTATTGCTATCGCCGATCAAGCTGCCTCGACCGGAACGCTGATCATCGGGTCCAAGGCGGGCGAAGATGCTGCAACCGCGGGTACGCTGAAAGCGAACAATGTCACCTTCGGGTCGGGTACTGGCGGCATCGTCTTCAACCATACCGACACGGATTATGTGTTTGATGCAGATGTTGAAGGAGCTGGCTCGCTCGACTTCTATTCCGGCAAGACAGCGCTGACAGGAGACTATTCAGACTACACCGGATCAGCGAGTGTGAATGGCGGCACGATGTTGGTCAATACGACCTTCAATCAGGCAATCTCTGTCGAAGATGGCGGTACGCTTGGTGGTACGGGTACGGTTTCTGATGTCACCCTGAAATCCGGTAGCACGATCGCACCGGGCAACTCCATGGGCGCACTGACGGTGAATGGTGATCTGGATTTCGTTGCAGGCTCAACCTATGAGGTTGAAGTCGACAAGGACGGCCACTCCGACAAGCTGGTTTCCACTGGCACTGTCACGATCGACAATGGTGCCAAGCTTAGCGTACGGGCAGAGAATGGCACCGACAATGGCTTGAAATACGCAGAGAATACCGACTATACGATTCTTTCCGCAAATGCTTTGACAGGCAAGTTCGGCACGATCACCGAGAATTTCGCTTTTCTTGAAGCGTCTGTTTCTTATGGCGCAAAGGACGCGACCCTGACCCTGACGCGGACACGTGAATTTGAAGAGGAAGCCCAAAACAGCAATCAGCGTGGCGTAGCCAAGGCTGTCGGAAGTCTGAAAAAGGGCAGTAAACTCTATGCCGCGGTCGCCGTCTTGCCAGAAGGCGAGCCGGACAAGGCCTTCACCCAATTGACCGGTGAGCAGCATAGCAACATTCAGACCTTCCAGGTCTCCAATGCCGCGGTTGACCGGAACGCGGCCAGCCAGCGCCTGCGCTCCTCTATGGGCGGTATTGGTGGTTCTGGCGATCAGGTTACCTATGGCTTCCATGGAGAAGAAGATAATATCCCCCTCTCCATGACCCGATCCCCACAGATGTGGGCACAGGCCTTTGGCATGTGGGGCGAAGCCGGTGCAACCGAAAACACCTCTCGCGTGACAAGTCAGAGCAAAGGATTTCTTGTCGGTATGGATGCTGAAGTCTGGCGAGGCTGGCGCACGGGCGTCTTTGCCGGTTATTCCCAGACCACCAGCAAAACCGTTGCCACCAACTCACAAAGCGACATTGATAACTATCATGTAGGTGTTTATACCGGCACCCAATGGGAGGCCATGAGCGGTCTTGTTGATGTCAATTTCGGGGTGTCCGGCATCTGGCATCAAGTTGATACGGACCGATCAGTTTCCTTCACCGGCTTCACTGACAACCTCAATGCCCAGTATGATGCAGCTACGACGCAAGCCTTCGCCGAGTTGGGCTATACCTACGAGTTTGAGCAGGCCCGCATTCAGCCCTTTGCCGGAGCAACCCTCATTCATCAGTGGACCGATGGTTTCACCGAGAAAGGGGGCGCTGCAGCTCTTAGCGCCAGTTCCTCCGACAATGCTTTGGGCATGACGTCTTTGGGGGTACGCGGTGATGTGCTCGTCGGTCGCTTTGGCGGCGTTGAAGCCGCGCTTAATGGCTCTGCTGCCTGGCAGCATGCGGTTGGCGATGTCGACAACAGCACAAACATGCGCTTTGCCTCTGGCGGCGATGTCTTCTCTGTCTCGGGTACTCCAATTGATCGAGATGCGGCCTCTGTAGAGGCTGGCTTATCATTCACCCGCGGCACGGACCTGTCATTCGTCGCGACCTATCAAGGTACTTACAGCGAGAACGCAAGAGACCACGGCTTCAAGACTGGTTTCAAAGTCAAGTTCTAACACAAACAAAGTGAAGCTTGGGGTCTGCCAACAGCATGGCCCCAAGCCTTTTATTGCGTGCTAAAGGCTCTATGCGATATTGTCGGTGCCGAAGTTGGCCTTCTCATGAAGGTTCAATGCCAATCATCGCGTGCCCATGCTCTGTCGGATCCATGAAGGGCGCTACCTAGACGATGGTTGTGATTACTCGGCTAGATTAGGCCTGAAAATCAATTGTCTAGAGCTGAGGACTGGTCTTCGTTTGTATCTGGTGCGCCGTTCTTTTCTGATATACCATCACGTTTCGTTTGGCTGTTTCATAACTGTCTTAAAGGACCAGCAATGCAAAAGAATACCAGTAGTCGTTCATTGAGCTTGGCAAGCCTCTTGGCCGGGATGACCTTTGCAGTTGTAGGATTTTTGCCATCATCAGGTTTGGCTCAAGCCCCCGCCGCTACAAACGACGCACCCACGGAGACAACGGCTATCTATGGCGATTGGATGCTGCATTGCGCGGCCCCAGCCAAAGCGGCTCAAACCGAGAAGGGCGACCGGCCTACAGAAGCGATTGCTGCAAACTGCGAGATTGTTCAAACCATTCAGGCTAGGGGAAATCAGGCCACCATTGCCAAGCTGGCTCTCGGCTATCTACCACAACAAGACAATGGTTTGACCGTAACCGCCGTTTTGCCTGTGGATGTAACCCTTCCCGGAGGGGTTGGTATTGTCGTCTATGGCAAAACGAACAAGGAAGAGGTCAGCGCACAAACGCTCGCATGGAGACGCTGTGCTGGCGGCGCTTGTTTTGCAGGGGCAGGAGTTGAACCATCCTTGCTCAAGGCAGCAAAACAGCAGAAGGCGGGCCAAATTCGCTTCGTGAATGCCAGAGGCCAGCTCATTGGCGTTCCGCTATCTTGGAACGGCTTCACCGCAGCATTTGCAGCTTTAGATAAACTGCATAAAGCCAAATAGAACACTCTCATAATATCGCGCCGAAGACATGCATAGCAATCCGGCGGGGGGCAGCTCAGAGCAACAACAGATTTTAATGCTGGCAGGGCATAGATGCCTAGAACAAGCAATAAAGGCTTGGTTTGGCGGCTAAGTTTTCTTCATTAAAGCGCACTGATTTGTTGTCTGTCCAATCGATATGGAAGGGCCTGCGCGCCACATTCGCACCAACCCTTGATCGCTCTCATGCCGCTGACCATCGCCAAGGTCCTCTCGCATGATGGGGCGCGTCTCGGACCGACGTGTAACTCCGCCGAAGCCTGCTCCACCAAACGGTTCCTTCATTTTTAATATCGAGCTCGGTGTTCGAAGCGATCTAGCGCCGAGCACAGGGGCGAACCGTAGTAGGCCTCCGTCTGGGACGACCTTGTCCGAATACAGATGCAGCTCATCCATGAATTCTTTTCCAAGTTCCGTTTAGCTACAAAACAAGCGGCATATGCCAATGGAAAGTAGTGGGCTTTATGGAATCCCCTGAAGACCTTGTCTGACTAATTTACACTATAAACTATCAATCAAGGCGAGTATTATTAAGTAAATTCAATCCAGCATCAGCAAGTATCGCCTCGTCATCATAGGGACGAGCGCTTTTGGATTACGCATCTCCAGCAAGAGAGATGCGAAATAAATATGGTTCCACGTGTATAAAATTAGCCAGTTTCTTTGAAGCAAACAGACTTTCTGGGAGGATCGTCAATGGTTAACGTAACGCGCGCTGAACTTGGTGCCATGTTGAATCTGCGTGTGGATTTGATTCCAGCAACCCATCCGAACCGCAGCGGTCGAAACATAGCTCCGAGATACATCACCATCCATAATACCGCCAATTCCAATCCCGGAGCCAATGCCGCAGCTCACGCACGCTTTGTCAGGAACACGGGGTATTATCTCCTTGCCTCTGGCAAGAAAAACTATGTCTCTTGGCACTATACCGTTGATGACAAGGAGGTCATCAAACATCTGCCGGTCAATGAGCGTGCAATCCATGCCGGGCGAGGCAATGGCGTCAGCATTGCGATCGAAATCTGCATGCATGCCGACAATGACCAATATGCGTGTGATTTGAGGGCCCAACGCCTCGTTGCCGTTCTCATGCATGATCTCAAAATTCCTGCCAGCCATGTCGTTCCACACAAGCATTGGACCAACAAGAACTGTCCGACGCTGCTTCTGGACAATTTCAGCGCCTTCGTTGCTGGAGCTGAGGCCATTCGCGCTGCGATCATGGAAGTTGATCCGACGCTTGAAGGCCTTCCGATGCCATCAGACATTGTGACCGAGAGCGAAATCCGTGCTTCGCTGGATCCTGCTCAACAGAAGGAAGCCCAGCCAGATATTCCCCCTGAGGATGATCCCGAAAGAGAGCATGAATGGATCGCAGAGGCCGTTGAGGCCTTCATTTCAGAGGAATAAGGGGGGGGGAGGCGATGGCTCGATTTGATGAAACTGCACTACGCACGCCCGGTTTCAGCTGGCAGAGCATGTATGCGCTAGCGATGCTGGCCAAGCAAAGCTATCTGGGCGAGGCGGCCTTCGGCCGTGTCCTCTCATCCGGCTGGGGCGTGGAAATCACGGCAGCGGCGGACAAAGATGACACGCAAGGCTATGTGGTGGAGAGCGATCACGTCGCGGTGCTGGTTTTCAGGGGAACGGAGAGCATCGGTGACTGGTTGATCAACTTCAATGTCCTACATTCAACCGGCGATCTGGGAGAAATGCATCGGGGCTTCCTGAGGGCCTATCGCGGCACAGTAGATATTTTGATCCCGAGGCTGAAAGCTGCAAGTGCTGAAGGGAAAACCGTCTGGATGACGGGGCACAGTCTTGGCGGCGCGATTGCGCTGAATGCCGCCATTGAAACCCGCAATGAGCTTAATCTCACCGGTCTGGCGACTTTTGGTCAACCCCGTGCCGCCCGCTATTCCGCCGCTATGGCGATTGAGGCGGCCCTTGGCTCACGCTTCTATCGCTTCGTCAACAATAACGATATCGTCCCGCGCGTGCCCTCCTCCTTGTTCCATGCAGGGCAGTTGAACCATTTCGATGGATATGGGCAATTGCAGCCATCCATATCCGTTTCGGGACTAGAAGCCGAACATATCCCCGACCAGATGCCGCCACCGTTGAATGACGCTGAACTGGCCAAGCTGCAGGAAACGATCATCGCGATCAAATCTCTGGAAGCGGAAGCCGATGAGGAAAGCCTTGCGGTCGAAGGGGTGTTCGCAGACACACTCGGCATCAGCCTGACCGGCTTTCTGCCCTCCATCGCGGATCACAGTATGGATCGCTATCTCACCGCGATCAGAAAGATGCTGCCATCGCAAGGAGCCCGTCTGGTGGAAATGGAAAGCATTCTCGCGGCAATGGACACGCCATCGGAAAGCACATCCTCCCAGAGCGATGACATTCCCTTCTTCCCTGCAGAGCTTGAAGCGTTCGGCTATGAACTAGAAAGCCTTGATGCGATTGAACAGGAAGAGGCCCCCAGCTTTGAGGGGGCTGCACCCAGCGAGACGCGAAGCCTTGGTGCCAAACCCGGCCCCGTCCTTGCTGGGCGATTGCGCAGATCGCGTGCTTCGCGTGACGTCAGGAAATCCCTGCCTTCAATCGAATTCAGGCCCGAAACCGTGCAGGTCTCAGAGACGGGGGAATTGCAAATAGGCAGAGCCTCAGGCGTGTTCAAACCAGCACCTGCCAAGATTCCTCTGCTTCTTGAAACCACAGCAAGCTGGCTACCGCCCGAAGGGCTGACGATATGCTCTCAATACCGGCAGATTTGCACTGTGTTGGCGACAGAGGCGCAATATCGCGCATTGATGAACGACATGGCCATATCGCGCGTGGAGAAAAGTCGGGACGCAGGCATGTTGGACCTCGATGCGTCGGTTGCCTTCGTGCATGGTGATGCGGTGCAGGGACCGCAGCTTGACGAGCGGGGTGATGCGGCCATTCTGGGCATCATCGACACCGGCATCGACATTTTGCACAATGCCTTTCGGGAGAATGCAGGCACAAGGACAGCGCTGATCGGGATCTGGGATCAATGCGATGATGAAGGCCCCACCCCTCATGACGTGGACCCGGTTGCCTTCAGTCAGGCTTATGGCACCCTTTATACGGCAGAAAATCTTAATGCCTATATCGCCACATATCTGGCCAATCCGGGAGCCAGTCCCTCCACCATTCCCATTCGTTTGAGAGATCCTCAATGGCATGGCAGTCACGTCGCCGCCATCGCAGCAGGGCGTGGGTCTGACAAGCTCTCGCCCGGAATGGCCCCCGAAGCTCCTCTGCTCTTGGTGATCCCCGCCATGTCACAGGAGGCTGGCGCTCCCAAAAGTGTGGGCTATTCCAACAGCCATGTGGATGCCCTTGCTTTTCTGAAGCGGACAGCAGAGGGCAACAACAAACTGCTTGCCGAGAGAATGCCCATTGCGATCAATGTAAGCCTTGGCATGAATGCTGGGGCTCATGATGGCTCGACGCTGCTTGAAGCGGCGTTCGACACGGCGACCAATCTTGGGCGTGATGGTGGCGTCGCGATTGTCAAATCCGCAGGCAATGAACGCACGCATGCAGGACATGCACGGGTTCAGGCCTTCTTTGGGGGGCTTGTGGATGTGGCATGGGAGTCCAGCAATGCTCTCCGCAGCGAGGATTATTTCGAGGCATGGTTCCACCAGTTTGATGATCTGGCCTTCCGGGTCATCGATCCCGATGGCAATAGGTCTCAAGAAGTGACCTTCGAGAATGGTACGGTTACCTCCAATCTGGACGGCAACATCTGCGTTCTGTCACTGATACAGGGCTATCGCGACAATGGGGACAACCGGTTTACCCTGCGCATTCTGCATCAGGCCAATCCCATAAAGAAGGGGATCTGGAAGCTCGAAATCCATGGCCGGACTATTGCGTCGCCGAACGGCTATCTCGATATCTGGGTTGAGCGCGCGGGCACACGATGTGTGCGATTCACCGCGTATGAACCCAATATCACGCTCAGCATTCCGGGGGCCGCGCAAACCGTCATCACCGTCGGCGCGACCAATACGCAACGCCCCTGGAAATTGAATGATGCCTCCTCATATGGGCCAACCAGAAACGGCGGGGCGAAGCCCGATTTATGCGCTCCGGGATATCAGATCCGGTCGGCATTTGCCGGTCAGACCGATCACGATGCGACATTTGCCATGAGCGGCACGAGTATGGCCGCTCCGCATGTCGCTGGCGCGATCGCGCTTGTTCTATCGAAACTGGCCAAGAAGCCGGGCGCCCAATGGCCCAATGCCAATCAGCTTGGCGCAGCGCTTCGCCGAACCGTAGAAGGCGGCCCGCGGGCCCACAACCCCGGAGCGGGATTTGGTCTGCTGGATGCGGAGTCTTTTTTTGAAGCTCTGAACTGAGATTCTGAATTGAAGCAAGACAGAAACGGATGGAGGGAACCATGGAAGATATTCAACACTCACTGGATGTAGCAACACGCTTTCTTGAAACAGTTGACCTGCCCAAGGCCGTCAAAAGCTTCGAAGAGGAAGGCCTGCCCCTTGATCTCAGCCGACCGGTTTTTGATCAGGTCAAGGAACAGTCCATCGTCATCGGGTCCCAGCTCGCCGGTTTTTCCTCCGACGTCCCTGTCAAGCTACGGCCCATGATCTCCAATGTCTTCCTGCTGGCCCAACTCGTCGCTGACAAGAAAACGCAACATGCAGCGTCCGGATCAAAACAATGGTATGACACCTATCTGGAGACACTGACGAAAGTCGGCTGGTCGGTGAGCGGCATGTCGGATGCGGAGCAGATCATTTCCGGGTCTGCTCTTGAGGTCCACAAAGAGATCATTCCCGTGATTGTTGCCGCTCTTGGCCCTGCCGCTGCGGCCGCTTCAACGATCGTCCGGGTTCTGGAAGGGCTTGGCAATATTAGCAAGGATCAGCCCTGGATCACCCTGTTCAACCGGAAGAGCCAACGCGCCACGGCGAACCAGTTTCAATTTTCCCAGACGACCATGGAGGGCGATACGCCCGTTGTCACACTGGTCGCGTTCAACCTTGACGCCCGGAATGCCGTGACACAGGTCTTGTTTTTCAAATTCGTCTCCAACAAAGCATCCCTGTCATATTTCGAGGAAAAGCTTTTTGCCAATCTCAAGGTGTTGGAACATACGCAAGACAGAATCTTCAACATCGTTCTGGACCACATCTCAAGCAACATCACTGAGCTTGAGGCTCTCGGCATCAGTTGATTTGTCGCGTTGAAGTCGTCCTTGCAAAACGGTTTCCTCGCATTTTAAACCTTACATGCAACATGACGGTCCAGATATCAGAAAATCTGGATCGTGGTTGGCATCGAGCATGTTGCTTTGATTGATGCCAGCAGCGCACCACCATTGCTCAGCAACCAGACACAGGGTGCCAATCACCCCCCTGCATCCATTTGCCGCGACCTTGGCGTGGAGGCGGTAAACATCTAGCATGTCTGGTCGAATTGGGTTTTCGTCTAATCACAATGACTTGAAAGAATATTATTGCAATTGCATCAAAGAGATATGTATCAGATGCTCTGATCTTCGCAAAGCAGGCACGAGGCTACTCTAGAGAAAACTATATGGAATATGGAAGACATTTGAAAAAGACAGCAAAGAAAATTCGTAGTTTGTCTCTTCGAAGCTGGTTAGCGCTGGGCATGTGTATCGTTTTGTTGCCGTTCGCGAGCACCGCATTTTATGGCTACAAGATTTACCACGAAGACATAGCGACGACATTTGAGGATATTATTCACGCTCAGCACCGGGTCCTGCTTCCGTTGGAGCGGGTTCAAGACATTTTCTGGGATATCTCAGACGAGATCAACGACTATGCCCAAGAAGGTGGTGCTGGCCATATAGTTTCTTTCGAAGCCTCAGCCAAAGCTGTCCAGACCCAACTGTCGGAAATGAGCTTAGCGATTGCGGATAACAACCACTATGAACATATCCTTCATGGTGTGCAGCTGCACTGGGAACGGGTGCTCAAAGCGGCCCCTGGTGTCATGGAAGGAGAGCCAACCGCAGTTGATACCAAACTGCAGATCTTTGAACGCGAGCTTTCAAAGGCTGGGCAACAACTCGGGCAACTGGCAGAAGAACTCCGATCTGAAAGCGAGGAGGCGCATCGGACCACTCTGAACGCCATCAAAAAGTTTGAGGCCATTGCCTTGTTGGCCGCTATTTTGGCAATTGGTTTGGCTGTTTTCACGATCTATCTGATTGATCGTATGCTGATGAGTAGCACGGACAAGCTCGTGGAGGGAGCCATGAGAGTGGCTTCCGGCGATAGAGATCAGGAAATTGATATTCAGGTGCCACCGGAATTGGCGTCGGTTGCCAAAGCATTCAACACGATGACAAGGCAAATTGTGCTTCAGGAAGCCAAATTGCAATCTGCGGCGCGGCTCGATGGCTTGACTGGTCTGAAGAACCGGCGTGAGTTTGATCTCAGAGTAGCCGATAAAATTGCCGCTACCAGAAAGAAGGCTGGCACCACGGCTCTTCTGCTGATCGATGTTGATCATTTCAAGAGGTTCAATGACAGCCATGGCCACTTGGCCGGCGATGATGCCTTGCGCCATGTTGCCATGGTTCTTGCTGCGGCAGCCAGAGAGACCGATGAGGTCTTTCGATATGGCGGTGAGGAATTTGCTCTGCTTCTTTCAGATATCCGGCAGGATCAGATCCTTCAGGCGGCCGAAAGAATTCGCCGTGCAGTCGAGAAGACTCATATCCTGCTGCCCAATGGAGAATATGAGACGATCACGGTCAGCATCGGAGCTGCCGAATTTACGGACGGGCTTTCATTCAATGACATTGTAGGGCAGGCGGACAAGGCCCTTTATCAGGCGAAAGCGTCTGGCAGAGACAAGGTCATTTTGGCGAAGACCTAGGCCTTACGCATCCTGTTTCTAGATTATTGCTGTGAGCCGTTGGTTTCGCCTTCGGATATTATGCTGTGGCTCGAAAAGGAAAGGAGCGTTTTGCTTCTTTCCTTTTTCAATAGAGAATCTCCATATCAAGCAAGAAACGGGTCGACTTACCGGCGCTGTCTCTTCAATTTTGCGGTCCGCAAATACCCCTTCCCAATGGAAAGTGTAAGTCATGACCTACCGAATCAAGGGCTTGGACCCTCGTCAATTCCAACAATATTATGACCTTTCAGATCACGCGTTGTCTGAGCTTGGTATCGTCCGATACATCGTTGACGCCTGCCCCGGTTTTCCCGATCGCATTGAGATGCGGGATATAGAAGTGGGAGAAAAGGCTCTCTTGCTAAATTTCGAGCATCTGGCTGTTGCCTCTCCCTATAGATCTCGACACGCCATCTTTGTGCGGGAAGGGGCTGAGGTTGCCTATGATGAAGTGGGCCATGTGCCCGAGGTAATGAAGAGCCGGCTTCTTGCCCTGCGTGGTTTTGATAGCAAGGGCTTCATCATTGATGCCGACATCGCTGAAGGGGATGAGATTGAACCCTTGATCAAGCGGCTCTTTGACATTGAGACGGTTGCCTATATCCACGCGCACAATGCCAGACGAGGATGTTATGCAGGCTTGATAGAGCGGGCGTGACCTTCTTGATCAAATAGCCAGAATTCACTCTTTGATTGTAGTTGTCATGTTTGGTTATTCTACAGGTTGCTCGGACGGAGGCATATAAGCTGAAAAGCCATATAGTGTCTCCAAAAGGTGCGTGAAAATCTGCGGGGGAGGTGCAAATTCTTGCAACTGTGTCTTCCGCAAACCGTAGCATCTATGCATCATGGTCCAGTTATCTTTGTATTTGGCTCGCAACAGAGCCCAGCCGGAGAAAAAGCATGACTAAATCAACCACTCTTGGTATCGATCACCTGGGTCTGAGCGTCAAAGATCTGGAAGCCAGCAAGGCATTTTTTGAGAATGCATTGGGATGGACCCAGTTTGGCGGTAACCCGGATTATCCATCTGTTTACATAACAGATGGCACGTCCAAAATTACGCTCTGGCAGTGCAAAGGCGATGCGCTAAATGAATTTGACCGACACAAGAATGTCGGCCTGCACCATCTCGCTCTCAAGGTGCCAACGGCAGAAGCATTGCGCACGGTTTTTGAAACCGTGCGCTCTTGGCCAGGCGTAAAAATCGAATTTGCTCCCGAGTTTTCCGGAAATGGTCCAAAGGAGCATTTCATGATCTACGAGCCCGGGGGAACCCGGCTTGAAGTTAGTTTTGATCCGCGCTGAAAGTTCAAGCTCCACTAGATGCTGAAATGCACTCTATCAAATATGGCGCGATCTCGCACACCACCTGAAAAGCAGACATTTGTAAAGCGACATAAAGCATCAAGATGTCTGCGATTTCGGGGGCACTTTTCTGCCATTTCTTGTTGGGTCAGCTGTTCTTGCGGAGCCAAACGACCGTGAGATCTTCACGAAAAGCAAATCGCTCCAGATGGCATTGCATGATTTCTTCAAGCTGGGTGAGCTTGTCGCTGTCTTCTCCTTCCAATTTTACGGTCAAGACCTGATTGGAGGCTTCCAGATCCGCTCTCCCCATCGGCAGGTTCACCCATCCGACAGATCCTTCAAACGCAGCTGGAACCTTGCGGCAGAAATGCTTGCACAATTGCGCGAGATAGCGCTCGGCCTTGGCTGTTTTGATGGTAGCTGTCGATTGCATATGGATCTCCCTTTTGCGTGCTTTTTGAAGGCTATGCATGTTTTACGATCTTGCTATTCTGCAATAAATTGGATTTATTGAACTTCATTGTTTAATAAATCAAACGCAGGAAACCTGTCATGATTGACCAGATCCGCTCTATGGCCATCTTCGCCAAAGTTGCCGAGGCCGGGTCTTTCCGCGGTGCTGCGCGCTTGCTTGGCTTGTCCCCTTCCGTTGTGAGCCAACATATTTCCAATCTCGAGACACGTCTCGGCTTGCCGCTGATCTACAGGTCGACAAGAAATTTCTCGCTCACTCCAGACGGAGCAAGATTGCTGAGCTCAGCGCAAAAAATGGTGGCTGCAGCGGAAGAGGGGCTTGATGTCTTTTCCGATATTGCCAGTGAACCGGTTGGTGTGATCCGCATGTCCTTGCCACGCATCCTCAATAACGAGGTTATCGTGGCGCTTCTGACCCGGTTTGCCGATCTCTATCCCGGGATCGCTCTGCGCATCATGTTTACAGATGAAAAAAGCAACATGGTCAGGGATGGGCTGGATTTGGTGCTGCGCGTCGGCTCGCTGGAAGACAGTAGCCTGAAAGCCCGCAAACTGGGTGATATTCCCTGCTTCCTGGTCGCCAGCCCCGACTATGTCGCAAAGCAGAAAAAGCTCACCCATGCCAAGGATCTGGAGGAATGGAAATTCATTCGCCATGAATATATCAAGGATGAAATCGAAATGACTCACCCCCAGGAAGGCAAAGTTGTCGTCTTGGGTAAAGACCAGATTTCCGTTGATAGCAGCAGCGCCATTATCGGTTTTGCACTGGCGGGGGCAGGTGTCGCGGTGGTTTTGGATTTTTCGGTGAAGCAAGCGCTCGAAGAGGGGCGGTTGGTCAAGCTTCTGCCCGAATGGAAATTGATGGCCCCGGGAATCTATGCCGTTTATCCGGCCAATTCCTCGCGCAATAGTCTGGCGCGCAAACTGGTCGATTATCTGATCCAGAATTTGCCGAATGCGCGGGGGGCGCGTAGAAGGCATGCCTCGATCGATTGATTGGTGTCCGGCAATGGTTGAAAGCTTGGGTAAGCCGAGCTCAAATGGGGTCGCATTTCGCCAAAAGGTTCCAGTCAACATATTTCCGCCACAGCACATAGACCTTGGAAGGCAATATACTGTGGCGGAAAGTGGATGGCTCTAAGTGGGTTCAGAAATTCTGAACCTATAGGTTTTAGTTGCTTCTTGGGTCAGATGTTTCGCAAGTATATCCAATGAAGGCCGAGGAGGAGTCAGCTGTTGGAACATATGCGCGCTTGGTGGTCTCACCAATGAGGCATTTCGAGCCATTTGCGACGTAGCGGTCAAACAGATCCGGGCCGGTTGTCAGAATGACTTCGCCACGATCCTGAACGAGCTGCTGCAGCTGGGAGGTGCTCATTTTCTGTGAGTCAACACGATCAACAGTGCTGGCTTGTGCGCCAGAGGCAACAGCAGTGAATGCGAGTGCGGAAAGAACAAGAGTAAGTTTGTTCATCGAATTTTTCCTTCCAAGAAAATTATATTTTTATATTGGTCCCGCTCCTGAAATGGAGCATGAGACTGCTTGGCTCTAGACTTCGATTTTGTTTGAAAAGACACCGCGATATTCTTAGAACTGGAACCAGTTCAATGGGATAGTCTTAACTTATCGAACTCATGTAGCGAATGTAGTGATGAATATGCGGTTCGATAAGGCTGCATTAATGGAATTCATTGTTCGGATATTAGAACAATCATTAAGATAAATGCAGGATGGTTAGTACCGCGAGGGGGGCCAGGCCCGCAGCGGTCCGGTGTGGTGCATCAGTGGGCAAGCGTGATGCTCGGGTCGCAATCCGTAATCGCGACCCGGTGCTGACATTCCAATGTCGGCTGTTTGGGATCAGCCACAAATTCAAGCAGGATTTTTCCATATGGCAAAGTCCTGTGCTTTGAGGACCTTTGATCCCATGAGTGGGACGGCATCATCCGGGAGGGGCCAGTCATCCGGGCCATAGTTGAAGGCAAAGACGAGCCCTCCATGACGGCGCACCCGAATATGATCGAGCAATGGGATGGTTTCAAGCTTTGCGGCCTTTGCAACAAGCAACATCACGCTGGAAAGCAGCGAAGCATCGGCCCAACAGGCGATATAATAGTGCCCGTTCTTTTCGGTCAGTGCCGGATCTCCATTGGCAAATCGAGCCAGTATGGTCGCATCTGCCTGAAGATATTCCCGCCATCGCACTGCAGACCCTGAGATTTCACCGGATACCTGATCACTCAAGCCCGGTCGCAAGGACGCGACCTGCTTTATAGAATTGCCAGTCAGCTCCGACAGGGGGCCGGAGGGCGATACGTTTTTGGAGTGGCGATCTTTGGACCCGCTGCGTGGACCATAAAGGACTTTGCCATTGGCCTTCGACAGGGCGGCGAGAAAGTTCGGGGCCAGGTTGATCGCGCACGGCACCAGCACGAGTGCATAGCCTTCAAGCGGTGCGCCGGGGGATACGAAGTCAACATCCAGCCCGAGCTTTCGTATGGCCTCATACCAGCGAAAGGCCAGTTCTTCATATCGGAAATCCTGTCCCTGCGGTTGAATGACCGTTGCCCAGTGGCTTTCATAGTCGAACACCATTGCTACGGGAGCTTTCTGTGCGCCGTGATCTTCGCCAATGGTCTTGCTTAACTGGGCTATCTCGCAGGCAACGTCTCTTGCCTGTTCCCCGCCGGGGGACAAGATGTCCGATTGCGGAAGGTTGAGGCCTGCGTGGAATTGCTCTTGAGCGAAATGCACCTGCCTCCAGCGAAAATAGCTCACGAATTCCGCCCCATGCGCGAGCGCTTCCATGGTCCATAGGCGTACCATGCCCGGTTTCGGGACCGGGTTCCATGGGGCCCAATTGACCGGGCCGGGCTGCTGTTCCATGACAGAGAAACGGCCTCGACCAACCCCGCGATAGAGATCATGATGGAAGGCTGCAATGTCTGGATGCGATGTCTCGGCCCAGCGAACGCGCTCGTCTTCGCTGAAGGGGAACTTCTCGACAAAGCCGATCGGATAGCTATCCCAGCTGGCAATGTCCAAATTTTCTGCCAGCTTGAAATGGTCGAAATCGCTGACGAAGCCCATGAAATTATGGGTGACCCAGCGGTCGGGGGAATGCTTTCTGAGGATGGCACATTGCATTGTGTCGTAGTTTGCCACCTGCTCGGATGAGAAACGCCAGAAATCAAGACGGGCCGCCGGATTGGGTTCGGTGACGGTGCGGTTGGGCAGGACGACCTCATCGAAATCCTGCAACTCCATGGACCAGAAGACGGAACCCCATGCTTCATTGAGTTGATCGGCGGACTGATAGCGCAGGCGCAGCCAGTCCTTGTAGGCGCGCAGATCCTCCGGTCCCCATGAAATCGTGGTGTCATGGCAGCCATATTCATTGTCGGTCTGCCATCCCACGAGACCGGGATGGGTGCCGTAGCGTCTGGCGATGATTTCGACAATCCTGCGGCTTTCTCGCCAATAATCAGCGGAGGAAAAACTGTAATGTCGGCGCGAGCCGAAGCCTCTGGTGCGTCCCTCTTCATCGACAGCGGCAATGGCCGGGAATTCGTCCATCAGCCATTTGGGAGGCGTGGCCGTCGGCGTGCCAAGGATAATCTTCAGCCCAGCCTGATGGAGAATGTCCATGACCTCATCAAGCCAGGCAAAGTCGAATTGGTCTCGCTTGGGTTCAAGGCGCGACCAGGCAAATTCGCCGATACGGACATAGTCGATGCCCAGCTCTTTCATTCGCTTAGCGTCCCGTCTCCACCAGTCGCTCGGCCAATGTTCGGGATAGTAGCAAACGCCCAGCTTCATCGCGTCAGGTCTCCGTTCACAATTGCATTGCCTTCTTGATCAAACAGGTGGCAGGCCTTGGCAGGCAGACCAATCCGCAGGGGCATGCCAGGTTTTTCTGACGCCAGTCCATCCGCCTTGACGGCAATCTGCAGTCCATCAGCAAGGTCGGTGAAGAAGAGCGTTTCGGAGCCAAGACACTCCGCCAGAGCGACCTTGGTTTCGATCATCACGTCGCCGTTGCCAGTGGCATCAATATGCTCGGGGCGGATGCCCAAGGTCATCTCGCCGTTGGCGATCTGCTTCCCATAGGTCGGGATGACAATGCTGCCCCCACCGGGCAGATGGGCGCAGCATTGGCCGTCTTGGGTGGCCTCGATGCGGACTTTGAGAAAATTCATTTTCGGTGAACCGATGAAGCCCGCAACGAACAGGTTTTTGGGCCGATGATAGAGTTCTAGAGGAGAGCCGACCTGTTCGATCTTGCCTGCGCTAAGGACGACAATCTTGTCGGCCATAGTCATCGCCTCCACCTGATCGTGGGTCACATAGATCATGGTGGCCTTGAGGTCCTGATGCAGTTTGCCGATTTCGAGGCGCATTTGAACCCTCAGTGCGGCATCAAGATTGGACAATGGCTCATCGAACAGGAAAACGTCCGGGTTGCGCACGATGGCGCGGCCAATGGCGACGCGTTGGCGCTGACCGCCCGAGAGCTGCCCCGGCTTGCGATCAAGCATGGTATCAAGCTGCAGAAGACGGGACGCATGGTCGATGCGCTTGGCAATCTCCTCTTTGGGATGGCCGGTCATGCGCAATCCGAAGCCGATATTCTCGGCAACCGTCATGTGAGGATAGAGGGCGTAGGACTGGAAGACCATTGCGACACCACGATCCGCAGGCCCCACCGAGGTCATGTCTTCTCCTGCGATGGTCAAGCCTCCCTCGGAGATGTCTTCCAGCCCGGCGATCATGCGCAGAAGGGTAGACTTGCCGCAGCCTGATGGCCCCACGAAGACGCAGAATTCGCCGTCGGTGATCTTCAGGTCAACGCCCTTGATGACATTTACGGCGCCAAATGACTTTTTCACATTCTCAAGGCATACGTCAGCCATTGCTGGGCCCTCCCTTAACATGTTCGATTTCAAGCAATACCGCGCTTTCCGGCTGCATCATCGGCAGCGGGAGGCCTGTTCGAGCCAGATCGGAAAGGGGAAATTCAATATCGCCTTCCAGCAGTTTCCTTTGAGCCTCGGAGATGCGTGAGAAGGCGGGGTGTGCCGGATGGACAGCGGCGATGCGCCACAGCCCGTCGTCCGATGCTGCGTCTGGCGCTTCAACGATGACCGGAGCCGGTTGCTCGGCCAGCATTTGAGGCCCTTGCGCGATGAACAGCGCAATGCGGCTCTTATCGCCAGCGCCCCAGACATAGCGCCCATCGAGAGGTGGATGATGAAAGCTGGCTCCAGGCTTATGCAGAAGATCACGCAAGCGCTTGTGGACTGCGATATAGTGGGCCAGCTCCTGCTGTTCCTCGGGCGCGAGAGTCTGTGGATTCAACTCCACACCGAAGTGATAGGCCATGGCCACGATGGCGCGGAAGGAAAGGCTGTGCCGCCGTCCCGTCTGATGGTTGGGGCTGGCCGAGACATGGGCACCGACCAGCTCGGGCGGCAGAAAGCCGGTAATGCCGTGCTGGATGTCGAGACGATCAAGCGCATCGGTGCAGTCCGAAGCCCAGACCCGATGGGTGCGGGCAAGAACGCCGAAATCGACCCGGCCACCGCCGGAAGAGCAGCTCTCGATCTCGACCTTCGGGTGCGCGGCGCGGATCCGATCCATCAGGGCATAGACGGCACGCGTTTGGGCGGAGGTGACGGCACGTCCATTGGCGCCTCCGACCTGGGTGAGATCCCGGTTCATGTCCCACTTGATGTAGGAGATGGCGTGCGTTGAAAGCAGCGTGTCGATTTTGTCGAAGAGATAGTCGTGCACCTCTTTGCGGCTGAGATCGAGCACCAGTTGGTTTCGCGAGAGCAGATGTGGGCGCCCATCCACTTGCAGCACCCAATCAGGGTGAGCCGTCATGAGCTTTGATGCCGGATTGGTCATTTCCGGCTCAAGCCAGATGCCAAACTCCATGCCAAGACCTGTGACATGGTCAATGAGTGGCGCAAGCCCCTGAGGGTATTTGCGTGGATCAATATCCCAGTCGCCAAGGCTTGTGGTGTCGTCGTCGCGCTCACCGAACCAACCGTCATCCAGCACGAAGCGCTCAATGCCCAAGCTCGCTGCGGCGCTGGCCTGACTTTTGAGATCCTCGATCCGATGATCGAAATAGTTGCCTTCCCATGTGTTAAGGGTCACCGGCCTTGGGGCCATTTGTCCCGTTGGCAAAGCGACAAGATCATCGCGCACGAAGCTATGAAAGGCCTTGGTATCCGCTCCGGCATAGAGGGTTGGGCTTTGATAGCTCTCGCCCGGTGCAAGGATCACTTCGCCGGGCTCGAAGACTTCGCCTGCATGCAAAAGGCGGCGGCCATCATCGAGCTTGTCGATGACGATCTGATGGTTGCCACTCCAGCCAAGGGAGACCGCGAACTGCATCGCCTGATGGTCGATGAACAGGGTCGGCGGGCAATCATGCGAGGTGCGCCCACGCCGGTTTTGACGCATCCATAGCCCCTCGCCAAGTGCCTCGGTGAAGCTATGGAACTCCCGCCCCCACATGCCGCGATAGCCGGTCACCTCTACCTTGCCCGCGGGAATGAGGAAGGAGCCTGCCATGCAGCGCTCCAGCAGATAGTCCGTCTCGCCATGGTTGGAAAGGCGTGTGGAGACCCCTATCACGCCAGAGGCGAAAGCTTGCAGGGTGATTGTCAGGCCTATTTTCGCGATGTCGTCTTGCGCATGCAGATGGGTCTTTTGATCCGCTTCCTCGATCTGCCAATTGGCAAATTGCAGGATGAAAGTCTGCCCCATTCTATGACCAGCGATCGCGGGCCAGCCAAAGAAGCCCATGCCGCCAAGGGGCAAAAGGACCGCATTGGGCACGGCGATATCCATGCCGTTGATCCGGCTGGACCGCTCGATAGTGCCCAGAATTCTGGGCTCGTTCGCATCGCCGGACGCCTTCGGAAGGGCGTTGGTAAAGGATATGATTTCCGGCATGCCGACTTGCGGCAGGCGGAGCTGAAGGGCGAGCGCGCCCTTGTTTATTGAGACAAATTTGCTCATCCCTTGGTCGCTCCCAGTGTTAATCCGGCGATGAAATGGCGCTGCATCAGGAAGAACATGGTCACCGGCGGCAGGGCGGCGAGGATCGAGGCCGCCGCGATCAATTCCCACGCCGCTTTCCATTGACCCTTCAACTCGTTCATGCCCGCCGTAACGGGGCGTACATCAGCGGATTGCGCCATGACGGTGGCCCAGAAATAGTCGTTCCAGATAAAGGTGAAGATGAGCACCGACAGGGCCGCAAGAGCCGGACGCATGATCGGCATCACCACATAGAGAAAAATCCTCCATTCCGAGACGCCTTCCACCCGCGCGCTTTCGATGAGGGCATAGGGGAGCCCCTTGATGAAGTTGCGCATGAAGAGGGTGCAGAAGCCGGTCTGGAAAGCGACATGGAACATCACCAGACCCGTGGTGGTGTTATACAGGCCAAGACTTTGCGTCAGGTCGCGCACCGGAATGGCAAGGATCTGGAAGGGCACGAAATTGCCGGCCACGAACATGAAAAAGATCAGCAGGTTGCCCTTGAAGCGATAGACCGCAAGGGCATAGCCCGACAGGCTCGCCAAGGCCACGGCACCGATGACTGTGGGGATCGTGATCTTGAAGGAATTGAGGATGTAATAGCCGATATTGCTGCGCTCAAAGACCGCAGTGTAATTCTCGATCCCAGCAAAGCTTGATGGCATGCCGAAATAGTTTCCCGCAGCCAGATCCGAGGCGGGCCGGATCGAGGTGATGGCGATGCCGAGCAGCGGCAGAAGCCAGATCACAAGGGCGATGGGCAGCATGATCTTGTAGGTGAGTTGAGCCCAACGGGGTGTTTGTTGAATGGGTTTGGGAAACATCAGCCATTCC
Source organism: uncultured Cohaesibacter sp. (assembly GCF_963676485.1). Classification (NCBI taxonomy): domain Bacteria; kingdom Pseudomonadati; phylum Pseudomonadota; class Alphaproteobacteria; order Hyphomicrobiales; family Cohaesibacteraceae; genus Cohaesibacter; species uncultured Cohaesibacter sp. The sequence continues at coordinate 174,264 of NZ_OY781115.1, read as the reverse complement.
TCTCCTGGCTCAGCATGCGGACAATGAAGATGGAGATGAAGACGAGCATGATGGCAAACAGCACCACGGCAATGGCCGCGCCATATCCCATCGAATAGCCATATTCGGAAAGGGCCTGCTCATACATGAAGTAGGACAAGACGCGGGTGGAGCCGAAGGGGCCGCCAACCGTCATGATCGAGATGAGGTCGAAGGAGCGCAAGGCGCCAATCACCGTCACGACAATGGACATGAAGGTCGCAGGGCGCAGCTGCGGCAGGATCACATACCAGAGCATGGATAAGCCCTTGGCATTGTCCATGCGGGCCGCTTCCACCTGCTCGGGATTGATGTTGTTGAGCCCGGTGAGATAGAGGATCATGCAATAGGCGATCTGTGGCCAGAGACCAGCGAAGATGACGCCATAGGTGGCGAAGCGCTCATCGGCGAGGATGGCGATTTCATCGCCCGTGAAGAAGCCGATGATCTTGGGCAGCAGGCCGAAATCAGGGGCATAGAACCAGGTGAAGATGAGGCCGACGACCACCTGAGAGATCACGAAGGGGAAGAAGAAGAGCGACTTGTACAGCCGGATTCCGGTGACGGTCTGATTAAGGAACAGGGCGATACCCAATCCGGCGGGAACCGCCAAAAGATAGAGGACCAGCCAGATGAGGTTGTTCCAGAGTGATGTGTAGAAGGAATCATCGTCCAGCAGATAGATATAATTCTCCAGCCCGATCCAGGTCATCTTTCCAAGACCATCCCAGTCGTAAAAGGAAATACGGATCGACTGGAAGATCGGCCAGATCACATAGATGAGGAACATCAGGATGCCGGGGGCCAGAAACAGCCATGGCGCCCAGTTATATTTGCTCTTTTTTCGCAATTTTTCTCGACCCGCCATAAAAAGTCGCTTTCTGTGTCAGAAAAGGAGACATGCTTCAGGTGATGTCGGGCAGGATGACCCGCCCGACACTGCCTTTTGGTAAGCTAAAAGCTTTTACCTGTAGACCTTGGTCCGGATTTTCTCGAGGCGCTTCAGAATCTTCTCCTGACGCTCCGGCTTGGTCATGAATTCCTGAAAGGCTTCCATGCCTGCCTTGGCCATGTCGGCCGGGGCGTCCCGGTCGAAGAACTGCGCCAGCGCATAGGCGCTCGACAGGGCTTTGAAGCCAGCCTTGAGGAACGGGTCGTCAGCCGCTTCGGACTTGTTGTTGACCGGCAGCTGGCTAAGCGTGATGTTCATCTTGGTCTGCACATCCGGAGAGGCGAGATAGGCAAGGAACTTTTTGGCGTCTGCCTTGTTCTTGGCCCCTGACGGGATGTGGAAGGTATCCGTCGGCGCATCTTCGGCCCTTGGCACGCCCGGCGTGATTTCGGGGAAGAGCATGAAGCCCAGATTGTCATCGCTCATGCCGCCTTCACGGAAGGTGGCGACGGCAAAGTTGCCCATCACGTAATTGGCGGCCTTGCCCTGCACCAGAAGGGCGGCGGCTTCCTGCCAGTCAAGAGCGGCATGGTTTTTCGTCGTGTAGGGCACGATCTTGGCCCAGTTGTCGAAGGTGGCCTTGACGCGATCATCCGTCCATTTAACCTTGCCTGCTGTGAGGTCCATGTGGAACTCGTAGCCATTGGTGCGCAGGTTGATATAGTCGAAGATGCCGGCGCCGGGCCACAGATATTTCGTGCCCGTGGTGAGGCAGTCTACCCCGGCGGCATCGAATTTTTTGCATGCGGCGACGAACTCGTCCCAGTTTTTGGGAATCTCAACGCCTGCCTTCTTGTAGGCATCCTTGTTGTAGTAGATGCCCCACTGATAATAAGTGTAGGGAACGCCCCATTTCTTGCCATCTATGGTCATGGAAGCGGCGGCGGATTTCAACTCTTCATTGAGGTTGTTTTCATCCCAGACATCGGTGACGTCTTCGAACAATCCCGCCTTCACAAAGGGAGCCATGCGGTTGCCTGCATACCAAGCCGCAACATCGGGCGCATCGGCGCTCAAAAAGTTGCGAATGGCGGATTTGTAGCCCTCGTGGTCGAAATTGTTCCACTTGACCGTGATGTCAGGATTGGCTGCCTCAAAACCGGCAATCAGTTCTTCCATGGCCTTTTTGGGCGCCGGATCGGACTGATCCGAATTGAGGACCAGTTCCCCGGCAAAGGCCGTTGATGAAACAAGAGTAGCGCAAAGGGCGATGCCGCCCAGTCGTTCGCAAAGTGTCATATTTTCCTCCCAGTTGCCAATCGGTTCTGTTGTGCCTCATGGCCGTGTTTCGGCACCCGGACCTCCCCAGATGTGCCAAACGAATAGATTGATGTTCGGTCCGAAATCCGAAATACTCTACCGGGTTGTAGAGAAATTATTCCGGAATTCTAAGGTGTAAGGGGAGGAGAATGAACAGCAAGCCACCTTTCGAACTTGACGGTGCCATTCCCGCGCACCCGGAGCTTGATCCATCACACCCTCTTGTCATCTTTGATGATCATCGCTTCTGCGCAGGGACGACAACCGAGGTTCGCCGTATGGCAGGCCCGCATATGCACAGCCAGATCGAGATCAACTATGTGCTGGAAGGGCAGATGACCTATTGGTTCGATGGGCGCGAATTGACCCTATCCGCCGACCGGTTGTGTTTGTTCTGGGGCATGAGCCCGCATCAGGTCACAGACCGCAAGGAGGGCACGAAGTTCGTTTGCCTTTACATGCCGATGTCTGCCATCCTCGGCATGGCAAATCTTCCCCGCCTGCGCGCAGCACTCTTTCGCGGCGCTGTAATCGAGGCCTTGTCCATCCGGCCCTATGACCGACAGATGTTTTTGGACTGGCGCAAGGAGCTGCTTGCAGGAGACGCGAATATGGAGGAAATTCTCCGCTCCGAACTGGTGGCGCGCGTCAAACGCATCGAAAATGACGGCTGGCGCGATCTGCGCGAGCAGGGGGAGGTGCTGGTCAATCTACGCCAATGCGATGTGGAGCGTATTCACCATATCGAACAGATGTTGCGCTTCATCAGTGAAAATGCCCTGCGGAAAATTTCCGTTGATGATGTGGCAGAGGCTGCGGGGTTGCATCCCAACTATGCCATGATGGTCTTCAAGCGCACGATGGGATCGACAATCAATCAGGCCATTGTCCGGCACCGTCTTGATACCGCCCGATCCCTCTTGATCTCAACCGAGCTGACCGTTGTTGAAATTGCCTTTGAATCAGGGTTCGGGTCGCTCTCCACCTTCTACGATGCCTTCCAGAAGCGGTTTAACGAAAAGCCCATGCAATTCCGCAAGCAGATGCGGTCGAAGAATATCAACAAAAGCCTGTCAAACGCAGGAAAAATGCACTTCATGTAAACATCTTGCGAAGAAAGCAATTGATGCATTGATATCGATTGGCATAGCTACCGGCCTTCAAGAATTTATCAAGATGTGCTTCGCAAGTGCGATACCCGCTCAACCAAAGGGCATGCCACTTCGACCTGCTGCAAAAGGATGTCCTGATCGGCAAGGATTTGTTCGGTTGCCAATTGTCCCATTTCTGCATGGGGCAAGAGAACGGTGGTCAGAGTCGGATGCAGATGTTGCGCGATTTCCTGATCGTCATATCCCATGACGCCAACATCGATCCCGATTTTCAATCCCAATTCCTTGAGCGCCTCATAGCAGCCCACGGCTGTCAGATCGTTCGAACAGAATATGGCTTCGGGAGGATTGCTTCGGTTCATCAATTGAAGGGTCGCACTGCGACCTCCGGACGCAAGGAAGTTGCCCTCCACAATCAGCTCCGGATCCAATTGAAGGCCAGCATCGGCCAAGGCCTGTTCGAAGCCTTCCCGTCGTAGTCTGGCCGCGTCCATCCATGGCTCTCCCGTGATGAACGCAATACGGCGATGTCCTGCATCAATGAGAGCCCGAGCTGCTCTCTCGCCACCCTGACACTCGCCGGGGACAATCGAGGCATAGCGCCCTTTCCGGTCATAACAGTTCATCAAAAGGCATTTGTGATTGGCAAGCAAATCAGGAGGGGAGACCATGCGGGTTAGAATGGAGCTGTAGATAACACCCCGCACTCGGTCCGCTGACCATTTGCGCAGAATGGCGCGCTCATATTCCTTGTCACCCCCGGTCATAACGGTTTCCAGGACGACATTTTCCTTCCAGGCGGCGGATTGGATGGCATCAATGGAAATGGCGGCGAAATGGCTGGTCGCAATTTCATCGACCATCAGGCCGATCACACCATGGCCAGCACCCGCGGGCGGGCGGCCTGCTGATCGGGGTCGATAGCCGAGGTCACGCACTGCCTGCAGCACACGGCTGCGGGTCTCGCTGCTGATCCGCATATCTTCCTGACCGTTGAGGACAAAAGATACGGTGGATTGCGAAACGCCTGCTCTGAGAGCAACGTCATTCATCGTCACTCTGCTGCCTTGAGGTCGCCGATTGTCAGCCAAGTAAAATGCTCCTTGCGCGTTGGTCCAATTGCTGCTAATAAATATTGCTAATAATTTTAGCACAAGCGATTTCTGCCATGGGGAGGACTAAGTGGCCAGTTTTCGATTGTCGACACGGCGTTTGGGCCAAACCGGCTCGGCGCTTGTTCTGTTGACCCCTTTTTTGATTGTCTATAGCGCTTTTCTGGTCTTTCCCTTTTTCCGGGGAATCTGGATCAGTCTGCATGACTGGAATCTTCTGGAAGTGGCTTTCAATCCCGATGCCAAGCAATTCGTTGGCTTGCGTAATTTCGAGCGCATCATGTGGGGGAGAGACATCGTTTGGTCGGCAACTGCCCTTCCTTTAATTCAAATGGGTTCGGCGGCGGTTCTGATAGGCGTGTTTGTGCTTGATCGCGCGCGCCGCATCAGTCGATCAACAGCCATCCTGATTGGTGTGGTGGCGCTTGCTTTCTTCATCGCCTGCGGCTTTCATCCCGCAGAAGGGGGACGTTGGTACGACCGCCGCTTCTGGCCGACGGTCGGGAACACCATTCTGTTTGTTGCCCTGACCGTGCCCGGTGTCACCATTGTGGCGCTTGTCCTTGCTGCGCTTCTTAATCGCGAAAGCCGGATGATGGCGATTTTTCGCACCGTCTTCTTTCTCTCCCAGGTGCTGTCGGTCACGGTTGTGACCCTCATCTGGCAGATCATGTTCTCTCCACGACAGGGGCTTGTTGCCAATGTCATGGAGCTTTTTGGCGGAACTCCCATCCACTGGCTGACCGACGAAGGGTTTGCCATGGCTGCCATCGCCATCACCACGGTGTGGTGGTCTCTGGGTGTTGCCATGATCCTGTTTCTTGCCGGGCTTCAGGATATCAGTCGGGATATCTATGAGGCTGCCGCTCTTGATAATGCACGCGGCTTGCGCGCTTTCCGTTATATCACACTGCCCAATCTCAAGCGCACGATCACGCTGGTCGTGGTCCTGCAGATCATCATGCATTTTCAGGTATTCGGACAGTCGCATCTGATGACTGGCGGCGGGCCGGACGGCAGCACCCAGACCCTTGTGCGCTACATCTACCAAACCGGCTTCCGGGATAGCGATCTGGGGCGGGCGACGGCCATGGCGATCTTCCTGTTCATCATCATGGGGGCCTTTTCTATCGTGCAATTCATTCTAGGGCGGGGAGAGAAGTGATGCTTGGACGCAGCTATTACTGGCTGGTGACAGCGCTTGCCATTCCCGCCTTTGCCTGGCTGGTTCCCATTCTCTGGATGGTGTCCCTGTCGCTGCAGCCCAATGATGTTCTGGCCCGAACCACCTCTTCGACCTTCTTTGGTCTGGTGCCGATCCCCTTTACGCTGGACAATTATACGGCTCTCTTTTCTTTTGGGCATACACCGCTGTGGTTCCTGAATTCGGCCATTGTCGCCTTCGGCATGACCTTTGCGGTGTTGTTCGTCTCCACCACCGCAGGTTATGCGTTGGCTCGGCTGGACTTTCCTTTCAAGAAGGGCGTGATTGTCTTCTGTCTCATCGGGCTGATGGTGCCAGAACAGGCCGTATTCATCCCGCTTTACACCATGTTTGCTGATCTTGACTGGCATAACAGCTACCACGCATTGATCCTGCCGCGGGTGGCTGTGCCGATCGGCGTGTTTCTGATGATGCAGTTCTTCAAGGCGATTCCTTCCGATATCGAGGAAGCTGCGCGCCTTGACGGGGTGAGCTGGTTGCAGATTTTCTGGCACATCATGTTGCCGCTCGCGCGCCCTGCTATCACCACGCTGGCTATCCTGACCTTTCTTTATGCATGGAACGATTATCTCTGGCCGCTGGTCTCGGCCCAGAAACGGGAGATTTTTACCATCACGCTCGGTCTCGCCAGCCTTCAATCAAATTTCGCACAGTCTGAGGGGCTCGGTCGGGTCATGGCATCCGGCGTCATCGCGACCGTACCTGTGGTTTTGCTTTTCCTCATCTTCCAGCGTTACGTGGTTCAGGCAATGACCGCAGGCGGAAGCAAAGGATAACCGGGCCTTGCGGCCCACAGTGAAGACAAATGGGAGGATACAACATGAAAAGACTTATTCTGGCGGCGACGATGGCCATAGGTGTCGTCACCCCAACACTTGCTCAGGAGATCACGCTGGGCCGTTTCTTCGGAGCTTGTGAAGATGCAGGCACCGACACGAAGGCCTCCGTTGGCGAACCCTGCATCGTGCAATCGATCATCAACGCCGCAAGCGCTGAGATCGACGGTGTCACCATCGAGACGCTGCCCACAGATTGGGGCAACTATTATGACCAGATAAAAGCCGCCTATGCCGGAGGCACCCCGCCGGATGTCCATGTTATGCACCGTCACCGGGTTGCCGAATTCGCCGGTCTTGGTGCCCTTGCAGACTTGACCGATGATCTGGCTGGCGCCGGGATCGATGTCTCAGACTGGGCTCCGGCCGCCAGAGAGGGCGTGACCTACAAGGGCCGTGTCTATGGTGTGCCGTTCGATTTCCATGCCAATTTGTGGCACGTCAACATGGACATCATGGATGAGGCGGGTTTGGTCAAAGATGGCAAACCCATCCTTCCCACTTCGGTCGATGAGCTGATGGCGCAGGCCAAACAGGTCAAGGAGAAAACCGGCAAGGACTATCTCATCGGCGATTTTTCGCAGTTCGATACGGGCGTCCGGGTGGTCATGTCCCTGATCTGGCAACAGGGGGGCGACCTGTATGAGGGGGATACTGCCACGGTCAACACCCCTGAAGCGAAAGCCGCTCTCAAGGTCCTGACCGATCTGTTCGACAATGGCTATGCCAAGCCCAAGCTGAACTATGCTGATAGCCAGCAAGCCTTTCTCAACGGGGAAGGAGCAATCTTCATCAATGGCACATGGGTGGTCGACTTCAACGACGCACAGGCAGCCGACCCGGATGTTGCTCTCAAAAATTACTATGCTGCCAGTTTCCCAACCCTGTTCGGCACCGATGCCTCCTGGGCAGACAGCCATATGTGGGCGATCCCGGCCTCTGTGAAAAAGAATGACCCGGAGAAATATCAGGCCGCATTGAAGGTTCTGGCTTTCATCAATGACCACAATGGGGACTGGGCACGCACTGGCCATATGGCGGTCCGCAAATCTGTCCTGGAGAGTGATGCCTATGCCAAGCTGCCACACCGGACCGAATATGCTGGCACCGCTGCGATGGCCCGCACCATGCCGCCGAACAAGCATTACGGCGCGATCTGGGATGCGCTCAACCGCGAGTACAAAGCCATCTGGCTGACCGGCAAGGACGTCGATGAGGCCTTGTCCAACGCCCAGACTGATGTGCAGGATTTGCTGGATCGCTGATCTTGATCGCTCAAAGGCATAATCCTTCAGACAGTTTGACCTGTCCGGCCCTTGGGCCGGACAGGTGCCGTCCCTAGATCCCTATTGCAGGAAAAAGACAATGGAATTGAATACCACTGGCCGTTGGCCGAAGACCAAGGCCCAAAACTGGTGGCAGCAGCAGAGTTGGGTTTGCGGTTTCAACTATCTGCCATCTACCGCAGTCAATTTTCTGGACATGTGGATGGTGGAGAGTTTTGATCGCGAAACCATCACACGGGAGCTTCGCTGGGCAGCAAACATCGGTTTCAATTCCATCCGCGTCAATCTGCATTATCTGGTCTGGAAGCATGAGCGTGACGGGTTTATGGAGCGCTTCGACTGGTTCCTTGGCTGTGCCTCGCAGGTTGGGCTTTCTGTCATGCCGGTGCTGTTTGATGATTGCGGCTTCGGTGGGTTCGAGCCGGTCTATGGCTCGCAGCCAGACCCTGTGCCCGGTATTCATAACAGCCGAGCGGTTGCCAGCCCGGGGCGGGCTGCTGTGATGGATCGGAATGAGTGGGCTGGTTTCCGCACCTACGTCACCGAAATTCTGGGTCACTTTTCCGAGGATACGCGCATTCTGGCGTGGGACCTCTATAACGAGCCGGGCAATGGCATGATTTTCGGCCATGATGGTAGCTTTTCTCAATATGACCCGGCCTTGGCAGATCATAGTCGTGATCTGATGATCCAAAGCTTTGAGTGCGCCCGCGCCGTCGGGGTGAGCCAGCCGCTGACTGTTGCGGCATGGCGCACGCCGCCGGTTGGAGATGATAGTATCGCTTATGACAACGAGATCGACCATTTGGCGCTCGCGTTGTCCGACATCATCACTTTCCATGCCTATTGCGATGTTGATCATGCACGCCGGTATATAGAGCAGCTTGGGGCCTTTGGCCGTCCGATGCTGTCAACGGAATGGATGGCGCGAACGATCGGCAGCCGCATTGAAGACCAGCTAGAGCTTTATCAGAAAAATAATGTGGGATGTTACCAATGGGGCTTTGTGCGCGGCCGCACCCAGACCCATCTGCCGTGGCCCGCCATGCTGGAGACGTATCATGGCCGGGCTAGGCACGCAGATGATGCCCCGGCGGAATGGTTCCACGACCTGCTCCAGACGGACGGGACATCCTATGACCCCAGAGAAATCGAGATCCTTTCTGCTTTGACACGCAAGGGATGCAGAGAAAGCGCGGAGTAGACCTATGACCGGTGTTGTGCTGAAGAATGTAGTCAAGAAATTTGGCGATGTGGAAGTCATCCATGGCGTCAGTCTCACCATTGAGGATGGGGAATTCTGCGTTTTCGTCGGCCCGTCCGGCTGCGGCAAATCGACCTTGATGCGTATGGTGGCGGGGCTGGAGGCTACCACATCGGGCAGCATTCACATTGGCTCATTGGATGTAACCAAGCTTGATCCGGCGGATCGCGGTGTTGCCATGGTGTTTCAGACCTATGCCCTTTATCCGCATATGACGGTCGAGGAGAATATGGGGTTCGGGCTGCGCATGAATGGCGTGCCCAAGGATAAAATCCGCAAGAAGGTTGCCGAAGCCAGTCGGATCCTGAAGCTTGATGCCTATATGGATCGCAAGCCCAAGGCCTTGTCCGGCGGCCAGCGTCAGCGTGTGGCCATCGGTCGGACCATCGTGCGAGGGCCGGACGTGTTTTTGTTTGACGAACCCCTCAGCAATCTTGATGCGGAGCTTCGTGTCGAGATGCGTGTTGAAATCGCGCGGCTTCACAAGGAGATCGGCGCGACCATGATCTATGTAACCCACGATCAGGTCGAGGCGATGACGCTGGCTGACAAGATTGTGGTTCTGCGGGATGGAAATATCGAGCAGGTGGGCAAGCCTCTGGAGCTTTATGAGGACCCGGACAACCGTTTCGTGGCGGGCTTTATCGGCTCGCCTTCGATGAATTTTCTAGGTGCGCAGGTGCAGGACAACAAGGTGTTTGTCACCTCTCTGGCGACCAGCCTGTCACCCTATGTTGACTTGCCTGCGGCAGGAACCAAAATCGAAGTCGGCATTCGTCCCGAACATCTGTCAGTAGACCCAGATGGTACTCAATTTCGGATCGATTTCATCGAGCGATTGGGTGGCCTGTCCTATCTGCATTTGATGTCCGAAAACGGTGAGCGTGTTGTGGTCGCCGAAAGTGGAGCCTGCCAATATCAAGAACAAGCAGCTGTCGGTCTTGCATTCGATCTGGGCGACATCCGCTTGTTCGAACGGGAAAGCGGCAAACGCCTGCGATGAGCTTTGATGACTATCTTTCAAATGAATAAGAAATGCGAGCCACAGAGGTCCGGTATCTTTGCTTCTAGCATCCGATCACCTTATCAGTTGGCCAATATCAAAATTTCTCCGATAAGTTCCATAACATATCTTCTGCGACTATTCTCTTTGGCGAGCGAAATCACCTCAAATGTTTGAGGCTCCTATCTTAAGGTGCTCCACCGACAAATCGGAGCATTTGCTCACTCTTGTATATCAAAACAAATATCCCCGCCCAGGAAGCCCGAGCGGGGACGCTTTTATTCATGCAAGCAGCATAGGAGTTTACATCAAGCCTAACAACCTCGGCAGACCTGTCGTCAAAATCGGGAAATAGGTGATCAGCAACAAAGCAACGATCAAGACTATGAAGAATGGCATGAGTGGCTTTGCAACTTTTTCAATCGTGACACCACCAATAGCGCAGCCAACGAACAGAACACTGCCGACAGGAGGCGTCATGGAACCAATGCCAAGGTTGAAAATCAACATAAGGCCGAAATGAACCGGGTCCATACCCAACTCTTGCGCGATGGGCAAGAAAATTGGGGTAAAGATCAGCACTGCGGGTGTCAGGTCCATAAAGAAGCCGATGATCAGCAGGCAGAAGTTCATGATCAGGAAGATCACGATGGGGCTGTCAAACATCAACAACGCATCAGCAATCACATCGGGGATGGACGTGATTGTCATCACGTAAGACATGATGCCTGAGGCTGCAATCAGGAACAGGATCGAAGCGCTCATTTCCATTGAGGAGCGCAAAACTTCCAGATATTCCTTAGGCGAAGCCATGCGATAGATGAGGGACAGCAGGAAAGAATAGAGAACAGCGACTGCCGCTCCTTCTGTTGCTGTGAAGATGCCGGCAACAATACCCCCGATCACCACGATCACCATAAGAAGGGATGGCAAGGCGTCCAGAATAATAAAGAATGCCTGCTTGCAGGGTACCTTCGCTGCAATGGGATAGCCCCGCTTGTAGGCAATGATCGATGCAACGATCATAATGGACAGCCCCATCAGGATGCCGGGCACATATCCGCCAAGAAACAGCGCGGAAATGGATGTGCCACCAGAAACCAGTGAATAGAGAATGAGCGGACCGCTGGGTGGGATCAGGATACCCGACGGTGCTGACGCAATATTGACGGCAGCAGAAAACTCGGGATCATAGCCTTCCTTTTTTTGCAAAGGAGCCATCGTTCCGCCGACGGCTGCCGCAGCGGCAATCGCCGAGCCGGAGATAGAGCCAAAGAGCATATTCGCAATGACGTTGGTATGAGCTAGCGCACCGGGCAAACGACCACCGAATAGCTTGGCCAAGTTGACAAGGCGCATGGCGATGCCGCCCTTGTTCATGATGTTGCCCGCCAAAATGAAGAAGGGAATAGCCAGCAGAGTGAAGCTGTCTATACCAGCAAACATCTTTTGTGTGGCAATGAAAAAGGCTGTGTCAAACGGCAGGAAGAACAGGCCGGTTAGAATGGATGAGACGGCGATCGCCACAGAGATGGCCACCCCTTGTGCCAGCATCCAGAAGAATAGAACGAACAACGAAACTGCTGCAAAGAGCGACTCGTCGACATAGTTGAAAATGAAATCCATAGCTTTGCGCTCTTCTTATGAAGTCTTTTGGGGAGCTTGGGGCTTGTCACCGTGACGAATGAATTCGATGGTGTTCAGACTCTGCAGAATAAAGATCAGAACTGCGGTTATTGGCAGGATCAGATAGACATAGCCCATAGGGATCCGCAGGATCGGTGAGAATTGCTGCATGGTGGATTCAACGGCCCGAATGCCACCAAGGAAGAGAATGAAGAATGCGAAGCATAGCACGATGACATCATTGATAATGAAGAACAGGCGCCGTTTTGCGGGGGGGAGCGCCTCCAGGACAAAAACCAATGACAAGTGTTTGCGGCGACCAAAGCAATAGGCTGAGCCGAGCAAAGCCATCCAGATCATTGTGAAGCGGAGCATTTCTTCAGTGAATAGTGCCGGAGTTTGAAGAACATAGCGTGTAAAAACCTGCCAAAGCATCAGGCAGACCATCACAGCCAGCATGAAGGATGTCAGCGCCGCAAGGGCTCTCTCCAAGCTGGTTTTGAGCTTTGTAAGCACCCTTATTCCTCCTGTTATTATGGGTATCGTCGATCATTTTTGCGTTGATAGACACATAAATTGCTTACCAGAACTTGCAATTTGACCGAAACTGTTTTCATGTTGGTATAATTATGCCGTAAAGACAAAATATTTGCTATATGAAAGAAATTTTCATATTCTCTTTCCAGAGGTAATGTGAATGGATAAAAAGAAACAGCAGAAAGTGCGCCTTGTTGATCTCGCTGCTTATTGTGGCGTATCGATGAGCACGGCCTCTCGGGCGCTTTCTGGGACCCCCGGAGTTCGGACCGAACTGCGCGAGAAGGTCATGGCCGCAGCCAAGACGCTGAACTATTACACACCGACATCGATAGCCGGCGCCAAGGTTATCGTAGCGGCCAGTGCAGTTGCCATGCTGGACCACCAACGCCAACAGTTTACGACCTATGTGCTGGAGGGCATAAGAGCACGGGCAGAGGTTCTTGGTGCGGAAATCGTGACGCGTCCGATTGCAAATCTGAACGAAGAACAGACTGTTCTGGAACAAGCCTTGCAAGATGACGAGATTGCCGGTTTGCTGTTCATTACCATGGATGATGAAACCATGCTGGCGAAAACGAGAGGCTTTTCGAAACCCGTTATTCTGGTCAATGGTGATGACCCCTCAATGGAGCTTTCAAGCATTGCGCCTTGTAATAGAGCCGCAGCGGCCAGCGCAACGTCCTATTTGAACCAAGAAGGCCACAACAAGATCCTGTTTATGGCGCACCGAGGGCGTCGGACCATTGAAAGACGCCTGGAAGGTTGGCGTGATCGCATCACTGAGATGGGACACACAGACTGGAAAGCGCTTTTCGTTGATGTGGATGATTGGACACCGGAAGCGGCGCGCAAGGCGATCCTGGATCACATGGAAAGAAGCGGACAGAATTTTTCTGCCGTTCTCTGTGCTGGTGACAGTCTGGCCTTTGGCGCAATTATGGGACTATTGGAAAAGGGATTGAAAGTTCCTGAAGATATCTCGGTCATTGGCATGGACGGACTACCACAAGGGGAATTTGTCAGCCCTCCTCTCACTTCGGTGCATATTCCGATGAAGGAAATCGGCATGCACGCAATCGACATGTTGCGCGATCAGCTGGCCGAACCGGACCGTTTGTCCAAGCGTGTTGAGCTCTATTGCAAGCTGGTTCCGCGCGCTTCCCATGCCCCTTGCAAAAAGGCCTGATCCTGAACTGCCCCCGCGCAGATGATATGGTTGCCTAGCTTTTTTTTTCTATAAAAAACCCCGCGTATCATTCGATACGCGGGGTTTTCATTATCAAGCTAGATTGGATCAGCGCAGGTCAGCCAAAGTACCCTCTACGCTCCACGTGGCGGGATCGAGAGTGCGGCCTTCTGCCTTGATGGTTCCGTCCTCTTGGAACGACACCACTCCATAGTCAGGGTCTTCAATCACGATGATACCTTCTTCCTGTTTGTAAGAAAGAGACGCAAACCGGTCCTTGAAGGAGGCAAATGTGCCGCTCGTGCGAGCATTGCCCAAACGGATCAGCCAAGCTGTTTTTCGGCCCATCTGGCGCAACTCATTGTTGGCTGTCGGGCCGTAGGAGAGCATTTCCAAAGGCTTGTCGGACAACACCTGAACAAACCCATCGCCGGATCGTGCAGTTGCAATAGCGTCTCCGATCTCGGCCTCATCAAAGGCAATCTGCGGGAACCATATATGGGTGAAATCCGGTTGCTCTTCATGGGTTTCGAACAGAACAATGGCAAGATCCCTGTACTGATGCACGCGGGGCATTGTGCCACAGCCGCCCCAGTAGGACGGACGCCCAAAGCCACAATGAATGACTTCCCCGGGATGGTTCACCCAGATCTGGGCATCGGGGTTCATTCCAAGGCGCAATTGCAGCACAGTTTCCTGATACCCCCACTCACCCCAACGATAGCGAGCAGCACTTCCCATTGCCGTACTGGATGTCTTGTAGTGATAGAGCTTGGTGAATTTGTTTTCACCTTGCGCAAAGACCCACTCGCGCTGTTCGTCGCCGGTGAGGATTGCCATGTCCCGATAGTCCTGCGGCACCTCGAGCCCGAAGTCACGCATGCAGAGAAGCAACTGAGGCAGGCAGTGGAAGCAACGGCCAAACCAGCCCCTCCCCCACAGAACTCTGGAAATAGCCGAGAGTTCCGAGGTGCGGGCTGCCATAAGCGTATGCTCGTAAGAGCGCCCTTGAGCGCCTGTCATGATGCCGTGATGGGCAGAACTGGCAACAACCTTGATGAGGCGCAGAACCGCACGTTTGGCACGCGCCTTGATGTCCTCGTCATGGGCCAAGGCTGCAAGCGTTGCAAGCCCCTTCAGATCGATCGGGAAATAGGGCACCGAGTTGAATTCGGCCATTTCCCATTGCTCGAAATGGTCAAACCATGCACGCAAACGCCCGGCGGCTGCCAGAGACTGGTCTTTACCGATATTTCCAGATCGGGTGAAGACTTTATCTGCATGCAGATGTCCGGCGAGATAGGCCGCCGTATGGAACAGCAAGGCATGATTTTCCGAATAGTACCACTGTACATCGTTGCCCGGCTCATCAAGCCAGAAACGGAAATCGAGCGTTGCCCGGTCTATGCGGCTGAGCATGTCCTTGCTGAGCAGATGGGCATATTGAATACGCCCGAACAGCAGCGGCACCAGATGGAAATCGGCGCAATCGTGACAGGCTTCGATTTTGGGCAACGAATTGTTGATCATGCGCTCGGTAACGGCGTCTCCCAACCCAAGCGACAGGCGCGCGAGAGCGGAGATGGAATCGTCATAGCCCTTGTGAGCAACGTGGCTCAGCGCTTCATCGACCCGTGCGTCCAATGTTGCCGGTGCTTCGCCCTGTTCTTCACTATGAGCGATTTCCACTGTGAAGGGACGCTCCGCGGAAAAGCCTTCCGCAGAAAGGGACACTTCGAAATGGCGGAAATCACTATGAAAATCGGAAACATGCCCGACAACAATACTCTTCGCACCCGCTTTCAAATGCCGGTTCACGACCAGTTTTTCCTGACTTAGGAAATCCCCTTCTACCGTGATGGTGACATCCACGTCGCAATCAACCGTGGCAGGCAGAAGCATAATCACATCACCCGTGGAATAAGCGGGTTTGTCAAAATGCATCCGGTCAAGCGCCTGCTCAATCTGATCCGCTACGCCCGCACGTGAGGCAACTGGCAAGGCAATCTGAGCATCTGGACCCGAAAGATAATCGAGCTGGAAAAAATAGCGGGTATCACGCTCTGCAAGATCATCAAAGAAGATCTTGAATTCGTTGATGCCTGCGTCAAGCTCAACCTCACACTCAACAGCCTGCTCATAGTTGCGAATATAGGTTGCACTCTCGCAAACTTGCTTGCCGTTAACCCAGAGCACCGCGCCACCGCAGGTGATCAGCTTCAACTTTGCTTTTCCCGCAGCGTCAGCCTCGATGCAAGTCTGTGCCCACGCAGAAAGACGTGTGGCCCGGAACCAAAAACCGGAGAAATCCATGCGGGGCGAACCGAATGGTAGCCATACATGATCGGTTGGCTGCTCGTCTCTTACGGCAGGTTTCTTGCCGCGAAAATCAGCAACAAATTGGGTGCGGCAGGGATATTCATGTGGAATGAAGTTCTTTTCCTTGGTCAGGAAAAACTGCGCATCCATGTTGCCAGTCATGGTCTTGTCAGCAACATCATACTGCTCTTCAGAAATAGCGCTGACATTCCAGTAGATGATCGGGTTTCCTGCGTCCAAAGGACGACGCAGGAAATCAGGGTTTGCATTTGGTGCCTGAGTGCTCATTAGCGTAGCTCACTCACTGCAACGGGGTTTGAATCCCAATAGGCCTTGTTTTCACCGGTCATGCCCCAAACGAAGCAATAAGGTCCGGTGCCCGCGCCCATATGAATGGACCAGGCTGGAGAGACAAGCCCTTCCAGATTGGCAATTGGCATCGCCCGAATTTCAGTTGGTTCACCCATGAAATGCATGACGCGGTGCTCCGGAGCCATATTGAAATAGCAATAGGCTTCCATGCGCCGCTCATGCAGATGCGGTGGCTCTGTGTTCCAAACACTGCCCGAGGCTGGCTCGGTAATGCCCATCAGCAAGAGGCAGGAAGGCGAGACTTCTGGATGGATATACATCCGCAAGGTCCGCTTGTTCGAAAGGGCTTCTTCCCCCATTGTGATGGGCTTGGAGTCTTCCTGTTTGATGAGTGCAGCGGGGAACTCTTCACCAGCAGGCACCGAGTTCATATAAAAGTTAGCCGGAGCTTCCGGGTTCTCGGAGGCAAACTTAATGCCCTTCGTTCCCCGACCGACATAAAGCACATCGCGATGCTCAAGCGTGTAGCTGGTGCCATCCACCTCAATCGTGCCGGTCCCGCCAAGGTTGGCGATTCCCATTTCACGCGCAGAGAAGAAGCTGTCCGTACCAAGTGCGTCTCCGCTGGACAGTTCGAGTTCCTTGGCAACAGGCTGAGCGCCGCCGACGATCATGCGATCAACATGAGTGTATGTCAGGCGCACCTCATCCGCGACGAACATGTCAGGAATGACAAATTCTTCACGAAGGCGCTGATTGTCGTAATGCTTGATGTCGCGGGGTGAGGCACCATAAAGCGTGTTTACAAACATGATTTCCTACCGATTGTTTATTTCACATGGTTGAGAGCTTCAACAAGGCAGAGCAATGCCATTGATTGGCCATAGGCTGTCGGTTCAAGCGGAATGTCTTTGTAGAATTGAAGATCATGCCCCATGCGTGTGCCATATGACACATTCTGCACAGTGCCATTTTCATCGATATTGGCAAGCACCGCATCAAGAGCCTTCAAGCCCGCTTCGCGCCAGCTTTCAGGGCCGATCCCAAGGCGAGCGCCCTTCATCATGGCATAGCCGAATGCTGCGGTTGCCGAGATTTCTTCATAGGAACTATCATCGTCAATCAATGTGTGCCATGCGCCGGATTCAGCCTGATACTTCATAAGCGTGTTGATCTGGGCAGTCACGACAGCGATCAAAAAGCGCTTGTTGCCTTCACCAATATCGGCCAGCTCAAGGAGATCCAGAACACCTGCAGAGATCCAGGCGTTGCCGCGTGCCCATCTGGCACGTGCAAAATTGTGGTTCCCATCGAAAGACCAGCCATGGAACCAAAGCCCGGTTTCCGGCTCGCAAAGATAGTGGGTGTGAACCAGAAACTGGAAAACAGCCTCATCGACCAATTCTCGCCGACCGGATTGCTCGCCATAGCTGGCAAGAAACAAGGCAACCATGAACAGGGTGTCATCCCAAAGCTCATTATCGTTGATCTTGTCAGAAACATTATGCTGGAAACCGCCTATTTTCGTTCGCGGCATGGACAGGACGGCATTGGCCCAGTCGTCCATTGGCTTGAACCATTTCTCTTCCTTGGTTTTACCCCACAAAAGAGAAAGTGCGAGCATCGGAGCGGTGGTGTTGACATTAAGCGTTGGCAACCCCTGATCCAGCTGCTTGGTGTACCAGTCTTCCAGCAAAGTCTTGGACTCTTCGTCTCCAGTGCGCAGCCATTGCTGAGCCAGGCCATAGAGTCCCACACCTTGAGGCCATTCCCATGAGTCAAAGCTCACATAATCGCCAGTAGACCCATCGAGGTTGGGCTCATTGAACTTTCCCTCGTCGCGTAGCGCCGCCAATCCTGAGACGACAGCCGATATTTTTTCTTTTAGCAACTGGTCTGAAAGCACAGTGTTACTCCTAAATTAAGCTGATTTCTGAAAATAGTATGCAATACGAAAATAAATTGCGCTATATGAAAGAAATTTTCATTCAGCACCTGTTGATTAGTGCTCTTTCTAACTATCTGAAATATCTTGAAAATAAAGCAGCGGCTCCGACCGGAACTGTAAAATCCGGTTAGAGCCGCTGCTAAACAACTGAATATGGGCTGGGAGGGTCAAGCCATCCAGTTGACGCGAAAGGAAGACCCTTTCGCACTTGTTTAAATGCAAGTCTGCAAGGACTAGCGCGCCAGCCAACCACCATCAACGGCAATCGTATAGCCACTTATGTAGGAAGAAGCCGGAGAGCTAAGGAAGACCACAGGTCCGGCCAGATCGGACGGCAACCCCCAACGGCCAGCCGGAATACGATCAAGGATTTCCTTGCTGCGTGCCGCATCTTCGCGCAGGGCCTGCGTGTTGTTCGTGGCCATGTAGCCCGGTGCGATGGCATTCACATTGATGTCGTGCTTTGCCCACTCATTGGCCAATAGGCGTGTGACGCCCATAACACCGGATTTGGAAGCGGTGTAAGACGGCACACGAATGCCACCCTGGAAGGAAAGCATCGAAGCGACATTGACGATCTTGCCGCCCTCACCCTGCGCCAGGAACTGTTTGGCAACAGCTTGAGACAGGAAGAAGACAGACTTGATGTTAATGTTCATCACATCGTCCCAGTCCTTCTCGGAGAACTCGATTGCATCTTCGCGACGGATGATACCAGCATTGTTCACCAGAATATCAATGCGGCCATATTCGGCGACAGCTTTGGCAACGATATCGGGAATATCATCCATTTTCATCAGATTGGCGCGGATATCGAGGAATTTCCGGCCAAGACCTTCGATCATGTCCTTGGTATCGGTCGGCTCAACGATGTTGACGCCAGCGATATCACAGCCCGCTTTGGCAAGGCCTACAGCCATGCCCTGTCCAAGACCGGTATCGCAGCCAGTGACAACAGCAATTTTCCCTGTAAGATCAAATTGTTCTTTCATGATATCTCGCTCGGTAAGTAAGGTGCGGATGGCTCCGCACCTCTGTAGTTTATGATTTATTTGGCGTTGAGAATTGCGCCAACGAGTTCATCAATCGCCGGATCCTGACGATATTCTTCGATGATCGGCATGACTTTCGCAAGGAATGGGGCTTTGTCAGGATGAGAGATCGTGACACCCATCTTGTCGTGTGCCTCGACCAAAGCGTCCTGAATGGCTTTGCCCCAGATTTCACGATGATATTTGGTCGCGTTCCGAGCGGCTTCCTTGACGATTTTCTTCTGGTTATCGTCCAGCTTGTCCCATGCCTTGTTGGAAATGATCATGAAGTCAGGGATGCGGGTATGTTCATCAAGGGCGTAGTATTTGACAACTTCGCCATGCCGCCCCAGCGTCAGGGCTGTCGGGTTGTTTTCGGCTCCATCGATCACGCCCTGCTGAAGAGCCGTGTAGATTTCACCATAAGCCAAAGGCGTCGGCGTGCCGCCCATCATCTCCACCATGCGGATGGAAGTGTGACTATTGATCACACGAACCTTTTGGCCTTTAAGGTCATCAGGCGTATTGACCGCTTTGTCTTTGGTGTAGAAGCTACGCGCTCCTGAATCGAAGAAGGTAAGCCCACGGAAACCACTATCAAGTGTTGCGCCATAGATTTTTTCGCCGATAGGGCCGCTCAGAACGTTGTAGAAGTGATCTTCACTCTCGAAAAGGTATGGCAACGTAAAGGCCGAATAGATCGAGTTGAAGTTTTCAAGGTTCGAGGCGCTGATGCGCGCAATATCAACAGCATCGTTTTGAATTTGTTCAAGCACTTCACGCTCTGAACCAAGTACAGCATTTGGGAACAGTTTGATCCGCACGCTTTTGTTTGTTTTCTCTTCAACTTCCTTGATGAAATGCTGAAGAGCCAAGCTGGTCGGATGGTCTTCGGCGAGTGCATCGCCCATCTTCAACCGGATGGTACCGGCATTTGCGCTCACTGCGGAAAAAGCCACGGCTGCAAGAGCGATAGCACTGACTACGAGTTTTTTCACGTTTGAACTCCCTAATTGGTGTCTCCCATCACCCGATCCGATCGAGCGATCCAGTTCTGTTGCATGGCATTTGCTGATTTAAGCGTACACATGAACTTTGAATGGATTATGCAACATGAAAATATTTTGCGCTATATGAAAGAAATTTTCATGTTGATGAAGGAAACGCTCAGTCAATATTTCGGCGAACCGCCAATATCCAGATGCTTGAATAGCGGAAGAAAGTGGCGAGAAAATAAAACTTAGTGATTTGGATCGCTGGGCAGCCTTCCTTTAAGCCGCAATCCATCGCACATGTTCAGGGTTAGAAGCGTGATATTCAGTGCCCCTGCAACCAGCTCCAGCACTTGCACTGCATAAAATTCGGTATCAAATGCCCCAGACTGTGCTTTGGACGACAGGTAGAGTGCGGCTGGGATCAGAACAAGAAGCCCGTTGGCGGCAATCAAAGGCATCCGCGCTCTTTTCTTTGCGACCAAAGGGCCGCGCCAGGTCTTACCCAATCGAAAACCGGATGCGCCTACGATCATCATAGCCGGGACAAGGATCAAGAAGCCCCAGGGAATTGCGGTTTTGACCATGGTCACAACGGACTGGTTTGCAAAGAGCTCACTCAGGGTCGTCGAAAGCCAGAATGTGAGGATCATGACGAGTGCGACCGCACCTGCAACGGGATGAACGATTTTAGCCACGAGATTTCCCTCCTTTATAAAAATAGCATGCTATATATTATTGCATAGCTTGCTATTTAAATGCAATAGTGGGCCATGACATTCATCAAACACCAATCGGCAGGATATCTTATCAATCACGTCGCCCGCATATTTGCGCGCGGCCTGTCGGCACGCATAAAGCCGTTGGGACTGACCACCGGGACATTCCCCGCTTTGCTTGAATTGTGGGAAACCGACGGATTAAACCAAAAGCAACTGGTTAACCGGCTGGATATTGAACAGGCGACAATGGCCAACACCTTGGCGCGTATGGAACGCGATGGGTTGATCACACGAAAGAAAGACGAAAGCGATGGCCGCATCCAGCGGATCTGGCTCACGCAGAGAGCAAGGCGTTTGCGCGGTTCTGCTGTCACTGCAGCTCAAGATGAAAATATCTCAGCCCTAGCCTGCCTTTCAGAAGATGAGCAACGACAATTCATCGCCCTGCTGAACAAGATCATAAAAGCCAATATACAAGAGGCAGCTGACGATCTCTAACCGCAGCTAGTATCTGGCAATTTTATGAAAAGCTTGAAAAGACAAAATGATAAATCAGAGATCTGACCGACGACGGAGATGAATGAGGGGAGAGGGGCTCCCCTGCCCGTCAAACGCCGAACGGCCGATACGCTCAAAGTCCATATGTTCGTAAAATCCCAGTGCGTGAGGATTTTGCTCATTCACATCAAGTGCGAGTTGCAGACTTACCTACGCCAGATCTCCATGACGCGCGGCAAATCCTGATCAGTTGGCAGTCAAAAATCAATCATATCTGCTTTTGTCCGCTATATGCGCTTGCGCTTTGTACTTTCGAGAGTAAAATTTTTCTTCTTTCAGGAGGCATAGAGTAACGTGTCGTTTTCATAGATTATTGTGTTGTTTTCTGGCCGGTGCTGTTGCGGGTAGGGGGGAGCTATAACACAATTGCTCGATCTTGGCTCGGATAGAGCCAGAGGAGGAAAAGTCATTCTGCGCGAGTGCGTTACGCCAATTAGGGGGGGCGGCAGTTATGGCAGGGGATTCCACCCCAGTGCTGGAAATGCGCGATATTTCAAAAACCTTCGGGGCTATTCGCGCATTGTCAAATGTTTCGCTGACCGCTTTTGGCGGTGAAGTTCACGCTCTGATGGGTGAGAACGGCGCTGGTAAATCCACGCTCATGAAAATCCTATCGGGCGCCTATAAGTCCGATAAGGGCGGAGAAATCCTGATCTCCGGAAATGTCATGCCGACTGGCAATCCCAAGATTGCCAAATTCTATGGCATTGCCGTTATTTATCAGGAATTATCCCTCGCACCCAATCTCACAGTCGCTGAAAATATTTTTCTCGGTAACGAACCGTCCAAATTCGGGCTTGTGAATCGTGTTGCCATGCGTACTGAAACGCAGCCGATCTTGGATCGACTGGGTGTTTCGTTTCTCCCGTCTACAAAGGTCCGTGATCTGTCTCTTGGCGAGAGACAGCTGGTGGAAATTGCGCGCGCCCTATCGGCAGATACGCGCATCATTGTCATGGATGAGCCGACAACAGCCCTTTCCAGCCGCGAAACAGAACGTTTGTTTGATGTCATTGAAGCCCTCAAACGAGAGAATATCGCGATCATCTATATCAGTCACCGGATGGAAGAGGTGTACAAGCTCGCCGATCGCTGCTCGGTGCTGCGGGATGGCAAATATATCGGCACGCTGGATCGTCAAGACTTGAGCGCGGAACGCCTGATTTCCATGATGGTTGGACGCGAGCTGTCTTCATTTTATAAAAAGGAACACCGGGCCGACAATGTGTCGGACGTTGTTATGCGCGTCGAAGGACTGGGCGACAATCGCAAGGTTCGCAATTGCTCTTTTGAGGTCCGCCGCGGTGAGGTGCTTGGCATCTCCGGACTGGTCGGTTCGGGCCGAACAGAGCTCGCTCGTTTGATTTACGGTGCAGATCGCAAAGAAACGGGCCGAATTTTTCTTGATGGCGAGGAGATCAACCCGCAGAGCCCGGGTGATGCTCTGTCCAAGGGTATCGCTTATTTGACCGAAGACCGGAAGCAGCTAGGGTTGTTTCTCGAGATGTCGATCTCGGACAATATCAATATGTGTGTGATGAGTGAGGACTCGATTTTGGCGGTCCTCAAGAATTTCTCCAAAGCAGCGCAAAGGTCCGCGAATGCGTTTCAGACTTTGTCCATCAAAGCGCCGTCCGCGTCAGTTCTGGTTGGGTCTCTGTCTGGCGGAAACCAACAAAAGGTGCTTCTTGCCCGGCTTCTTGAAGCAAAGCCCAAAGTCATTCTGCTCGATGAGCCGACGCGCGGGGTCGATGTCGGGGCCAAGTCAGAGATTTATCGTCTGATCGATGAGTTGGCGCGCCAAGGGATGGCAATCGTCATGATTTCCAGTGAGCTGCCTGAAATTATTGGCGTGGCTGACCGTGTCTTGGTGCTGCGGGAAGGAGAAATCGCTGGTGAAGTGAAAGCCAGCCAAGCCCAACCCATTCAACAAGAAGCGATTATGAGGCTTTCAACCGGTACCGTGGCTGATAGCCACGTCGCACAATAGTTTGCAATGCGCCAAAAGGATCGATCAAGATGAGCTCTGCTCCGACCGCAAAATCCAACAAGTCATCCGCTCAATTCAAAGGCATCATTCGGGCATTGGGCATGTTGCCTGTATTGATCTTGTTGGCGCTCGCCTTTCACGCCCTGACAGGCAAGTTTCTGGCTGCGGGTAATCTGTCCATCGTTTTGCAGCAGGCTTCAATCAATATTGTTTTGGCTGCGGGCATGACCTTTGTCATCCTGACCGGCGGCATTGATCTGTCGGTGGGGTCCATCCTCGCGGCATCGGCAATGGCCGCCGTGATTATGTCACTCGTTCCGGGGTTGGGATGGATAGGGGTTCCGGCTGGTATTGCGCTGGGTCTCGTGTTTGGGCTTGTGAATGGCGGCTTTGTGGCCTTTCTTAAATTGCCGCCCTTTATCGTGACATTGGGATCGCTGACGGCGGTGCGTGGGGTTGCCCGTCTCTTGGGGGGAGATACCACGGTTTTTAATGCCGATTTGCCTTTTGCCGTGATTGGCGAAGGCACCATTCTGGGGGTGCCGATCCTCGCGATCCTCGCCATTTCCGTGATCATATTGTCCTGGTTCATCCTGCGCCGAACCATATTGGGAACCTGGATTTACGCCGTTGGTGGCAATGAGGAAGCGGCGAGGCTGACCGGCATCAAAGTGCCGCTGGTGTTGCTGTTTGTCTATGCCATGTCGGGCATGATGTCAGGCCTTGGGGGGGTGATGTCCGCTGCGCGCCTTTATGCGGCAAACGGTCTGCAACTCGGACAGGCCTATGAGCTTGACGCCATTGCGGCGGTAATTCTGGGCGGCACCAGTTTTGTTGGCGGGGTCGGCTCCATTACGGGCACTTTGATCGGCGCATTGATCATAGCTGTCCTTTCGAACGGCCTGATTCTGACTGGTACTTCTGACATCTGGCAGTTCATCATCAAGGGTCTTGTCATCATCGCGGCTGTTACGCTGGATCGTTTCCGCGGGAAAAGCACAACTGCCTGATAGACTGGCCCTATTTTAAACTTGCAATCCATAATTCTAGGGAGGAATTGAAATGGGCAAAGTTTTAAAAATCTTACTGGGCGCAGCAACTGCGTTGTCGGTGTTGGCATCTGGTGCTCAGGCCGCTGACAAGGAACTCAAAAGCATCGGCATTTCTGTCGGGCTGCTCGGCAATCCATTCTTTGTGGCCACGATCAAAGGCATTGAAGACCGTGCCCGTGAAATCAACCCCGATGTTGAAATTACCTCGGTTTCTGCCGACTACGATTTGAACAAACAGGTCAGCCAGATCGACAGTTTCATCGCCAAGGGCGTCGATATCATCATGCTCAACGCCGTGGATGATACTGCAATCGCCCCCGCAGTGATGCGCGCCAAAAAGGCTGGCGTTACCATTGCTGCTTTTGACGTGTCCGCACCGGGCGCTGATGTTACGGTGATGACCGATAACGTGGCTGCGGGCCGCAAAGCCTGCCAATATATTGTTGATGCCCTGAACGGCAAAGGCAATGTTGCCATCATCAAGGGCCCATCCTCCTCCTCGCTCAATGATCGCTTCAACGGATGCATGGGCGTATTTGAGGCAAATCCAGACATCAAGGTCGTCTCAAACGACCAGAATGGTTTGGGCGCCAGAGAAGGTGGCATGAATGTGATGCAAGGTCTTTTGACCCGCTTCTCCGATCTTGATGCTGTCTTTGGTGCAAATGATCCAATGGCTCTTGGTGCCCAACTCGCAGCCAAACAATTGAAGCGGACCAACATCATCATCACCGGTGTTGATGGCGCGCCTGATACCGAAAAAGCCTTGGCTGATCCGGATTCCCTGATCAAGGCCTCCGCTTCGCAGGATCCATATGTCATGGCTGGTGAAGCCTTGAAAATGGGCTACGATTTCTTCAACGGCAAAAAGCCAGAAAAAGATACCGTCTTGATCGATCCTGTTCTGATCACGGCAGACAATCTCAAAGACTATAAGGGCTGGACCTCTCCACGCTGATTGCGAGAAGAGCCAAAGTCTAAATCGGGGCCGGAACCACTAGCGTTGGTTCCGGCTTTTTATTTCGTGTTTTCCTGCCTCAGGCCACTTCGCGCCTCTTCTCTTCAGCGTCAATGGCATGAGAGAGTTCTTCCAGTTTGGTAATGACGCTTTCTCTTGCCTGGCTCATGGCTTCGAGATATTCCAGCGCGGCCTTTTGGTCGTTGGCCTCGTGGGCTACGAGCGCCTTTTTGGCAAAGGCATGGACCTGCATGTGTGGCTCGTCCAGTTGCTTGAAGAGCGGCATTGAAGTTATTGCTTCGTCAGTCAACGCCCCATACCAGTGCCCTAGCCGACAGTGCGTGTGATCG
Organism: uncultured Cohaesibacter sp.; assembly: GCF_963676485.1. NCBI lineage: Bacteria > Pseudomonadati > Pseudomonadota > Alphaproteobacteria > Hyphomicrobiales > Cohaesibacteraceae > Cohaesibacter > uncultured Cohaesibacter sp. Next base: position 148,612 of record NZ_OY781115.1, on the reverse strand, counting down.
GTAAGTTGGTCTGATCTCAAATCGCCTCTCCCCATTGCCGCATCGATGGCGCGTTTGGTGAAGATGATGTGGTCAACCTTGGCGATTTCGCAATGAATGCGTGGATCATCGGACTTGACTGTATCTCCGGCACTTTCAGAGATTTTATCGTTGATTTCTGCGAAAAGCCCCGAAATTTCCATCACTTGTCTACGGCTTTCCTCGGCCAGATCCGCAACGCCATTAATGCTTTGTGCGATTTCGGAACTCGCGCTTTTCTGATCTGTCAGGATTTGATTGACTTCATCCATTCGTGCCGTCACATCCGTCACGCGCTGTACTGCCTGATGCATGGTTTCGGTCGATTTGAGGATAGACTCGTTGCCACCATCCACGGCTGATTTTGTCTGGTCCATGGTTTGGGAGATGTGGTGCATCCCAGATCGAAGCAACTCGATCCGACGGGCAATGTCTTCCGTCGTCTTGCTGGTTTGGTTGGAAAGCTCTTTGACCTCAGACGCCACCACAGCAAAGCCCTTGCCAGCCTCGCCAGCGCGGGCGGCCTCAATGGTCGCATTCAGCGCAAGCAGATTGGTCTGACCGGCAATATCTTCGATCACCGAGAGGATCTGGCCAATCTGGTCAGATGCATTGGAGAGATCTGCCAGGCTCTCGATCGATGTGTTCATGGCCTGCGAGATCTCGTGAATGGACGTTTTTGTCTCGTTGGCGGCTTCGGTTGCATCGCGCACCATCTCGTCCGCTTCGCGGGCATTTTCTGCAGCGCTTTCGCTGTTGCGGGAAATCTCGTCAACGGAGCTAACAAGTTCTGCGGCAGCGGCAGCGATTGATTGGCCGTTGGAGCTGACCTCAGAAGAATGATTGTTGAGATGATAGAGATTGATTGCGGTCGAATTCACCGTGGACAGCGTTGTCGCCATGTTGCTGATGCGAGCGATATCTGATTCCAACTGCATCTTGGATTGATCGCGTCGGGTGTTTTCTTCCATTTGGCGCGTATTCAGGATGTTGTTCTTGAAGACCGCGAGCGCTTTGGCAATCTCGTTCACTTCAGAGCTGCCTTTATATTCAGGGATATCAGAATCGATGTTGCCTTCGGCCATTTTACTGATCACGGCAGTGATGGCCTTGATGGGATTGCCGATTGAGTGGCCAAGCGCAAAGGACACAGCAAGTGCGGCGATCAAGGCCAGACCCGAGATCAGGAGCGACAGATTGCGTGCATGCGCGAGGGCGGCAACATGGGCCTCGGTCGATCGACCAACAACAATTACGCCAATCGGATCCCCAGAGAAATCATTCACGACTTCGGCATAGATGGCTTCTGTCCCGTCGCTCTTTTTGAATTCCGAGAATTGGGCTTTGCCAGAAAACGCTTTGTCCAATGAGGCGCTATCAAACGGATTCGCTTCACCAAAGGTGGTTGCAAATTGTTTGAATTCATCCCCTCTCTTGAGATAGAGAGCAGCGTCAACGCCATAATCCTTCTTGAAATGGTCAAAGAAAGCCTGATCGAAGGACATACCAAATTCGATAGAGCCCAAATGCTTGCTCTTATAGAACATGGGGACCATACCGCGCACGCCAAGGCCAGCGACCCCGACTTCCAAACCGAAGGTCGGCTTTTTTGAAGCGTTGGTTTTCACGACCGTTTTGCGGAATGAAGAAAGGTCATCGCCAAACTTTTCGTGCTTGTGTATGCGTGCAAAGGATTGCGCGGGCGGCATATGAAACTGGAACTGTCTAACCGCATATTTTTGCTTGAGCTCATCAAAGGACGGGGCGAACATGGCAATCAACCCAGCCCTGTCCTTCTCAGCAAATAACTTCTGAGCTTCCGGAATGTTAGCAACCAGAGCACTCATGCTTTCTGCGCGAAAGGCTTCGGCCAAAATGGCGCTCTTGAGCGTCTTGTAATTGTCTTTCAACTTGGAGTGAAAAGCATCATTTGACAGGTCGGCCATCAAATATTGATTGGCAGCAACAATACAACCAAGTGCAATCACTATTACGGAAATAAATCCAATAACGATCTTTTTACCCACGGACATTGTTTCTCTCCCGGAAGGATGACATATCCTTAGGAAGCTTTACTTAGGTAAAATTTCTATAAACTGGAAATTAAATTGCTTCTTTTTTTGCGCCAAGTGCGACACTATGTCTGACAGTTTCTAGTTGCCAGGGCCAATATGCCCCAGTTTCAACTGCATCAATACGCTAAATATCTTGGCAATAGATTTTGATTGTATAAAATATACTATCAATTACAGGGTGTAATTTTAGGTAGATACGGTGCATACATAAAGACTTCAAGCCGCGCTATTTGAGGGGTGATGTGATCTTGCAGACAGGCCATTGGGAATACAGATACGGCACAAGCTACCGGTATCTTGAACCAAGGATGACAGAGCACGGCGGTCCCCATATCACTCTTTGGTCTCCCGCTGCGAAAACGTACATTAGTCATATTTTTTGACATTAGTCATATCTTTAACTTGAATATGAAACTAGATTCCCAGTCATTCTGATCAAACATCAGCTGAACTGACTGGAATGATGATGGCCAACCTCACCGACTTCTTGAAGAGCAAGCTCGATGGAATGAGCGCGTCCCTGCCCTATTCCTTTCCATGGCACCGTACCGAAAAGACCGTTTGCTCTATTGTCGGAACACAAGAGCACGAGGTCATGAATGCCTGTGTGGTCAATTGCGGCAGCAGATGCCCGCTCAAATGCCATGTGGTTGATGGCAAGATCCGCTGGATCACGCAGGAAGACAATGGGTCCACGGGCAAGGATCACTTCTCCCAGCATCAGGTTCGCGCATGTCTGAGGGGCCGCTCAGCCAAACACCGGGTTTATTCCGAAGACCGGCTTCAATATCCCATGAAGCGCGTTGGCAGGCGCGGTGAGGGGAAATTCGAGCGCATCAGCTGGGACGAAGCGATCAAAACGATTGCTGATCGCCTCAGGCACACCATCGACACGTATGGCAATGATGCCATCTACTACCAGTATGGCACGGGCACCGTTGGCTATAATTTCAATGGCGAGAGATGCTGTTATCGGTTTCTGAGCACGATTGGCGGCTATCTTGGCTATCACAACACCTATAGCAAGGGTCAGATCGAGTGCGCCCTCGCATTCACCTATGGCGAGGATTATGTTGACCACCGCAGTCTGAGCACAGAAATCAGCAATGCCAAATTGTGCGTCTTTTTTGGCTACAATCCCGCTCAAACACGGATGAGTGGCGGCGGTGAGGTCTATCAGATCGCCGAGCGCATGCGTGCGGATGGCGTCCGTACCATTTTTATCGACCCCATCTATACCGATAGCATGTTGGGCAAAGAAGACGAGTGGATCGCGATACGCCCGGGCACCGACGCTGCGCTGGTCAACGCCATAGCCTATATTCTGATAACGGAAGAGCTCGTTGATCAGGCATTTCTGGACACGCACTGCATCGGCTATGACGCAAAAACGCTTCCCAAAAGCGCTCCCCAAAACGCATCTTACAAGGACTATATTCTGGGCAGCGGGCCGGACAAAGTGGCAAAGACACCCCAATGGGCAGCTGAGATCACCGGCATCCCTTCAGACAGGATTGCCCGTTTGGCGCGGGAGATTGGCCAAACTGATCCGGTCTTCTTTGCGCAGGGCTGGGGACCTCAGCGGCAGGTCAACGGCGAGCAAACCGCACGCGCCATCTGCATGTTACCCATTTTGACCGGCAACATCGGATTGCCGGGCACCAATCTTGGCGAAGAGCCCGGAAATTACACCTATCCGGTTCCTCTCCTGCCGATCCCGGAGAATAAGGTCAAGGCCACCATCCCTTGCTTTCTCTGGACAGATGCGGTCACACGAGGCCCCGAAATGACCGCTCTGGCGGACGGCATCAAAGGGGCCGAGAAGCTTAAAAACCCGATCAAGTTCATTTGGAACTATGCCAGTAACGCCCTCATCAATCAGCATTCTGACATCAAGAAGACCAAAGAGATCCTTGAAGATGAATCCCAGTGCGAATTCATTCTGGTCATCGACACCCATTTAACCCCCAGCGCCAAATTCGCCGACATATTGCTACCGGATGTCACAAACTTTGAGACCCGCGACATCATCGAAAATGGCTATGCAGTGGGGGAGATGGGAGGTCCGATCTATTTGTCGCCGGTCATCGACCCGATGTATGAGTGCAAGTCGGCTTGGGACGTTTGCACGCTTCTGTCAAAGGAACTCGGGGTCGAGGAAGCATTCACCGAAAACAAGACACTCGAAGAATGGCTCAAGGAAGCCCATGAACATATGCGCAAGAGTGATCCGGATCTTCCTGACCTCGAGACGGCGCGGGCAATGGGCATGATCAAGCGCAACGCCCCGGAAGAAACAAAGGTTGGCCTCGCAGACTTCCGATCTGACCCCAAGGCGCATCCTCTTCGCACACCAAGTGGGAAGATTGAGATCTACTCCGAACAATTGGCGGACATTGCCAGCACCTGGGAGCTTGCTGAAGGCGACGTCATCACCCCGCTGCCTGAATATACGGCCGCCTGGGAGAGCTATGAGGATCACGACACACGCAAGACCTTCCCCCTGCAATTGTTCGGACGTCACCCAAAAGGGCGAACCCATTCCACCTATCACAATGTCAAAGTGCTGCGTCAGGCCGTCACCGATAATCTCTGGATCAACCCGATCGATGCAAAGGATCGAGGGATCAAAGATGGCGACAAGGTTCGGATCCAGAGCAAACGGGCCCACACCTTCATCGAAGCCAAAATCACGCCGCGCATCATGCCCGGTGTTGTCGCTCTGGAGCAGGGCATCTGGCACAAAACCGACGAGAACGGGAATGACATTGCCGGATCTGTAAACAGCCTGACATCCCAACGGCCCACAGCATTGGCAAAAGGCAATCCGCAACACACCAATCTGGTTGAAGTGACAAAAGCTTGAGGTCTGAACATGAAGCAGGAATATGGATTCTACATTGACGTATCCCGCTGCACTGGTTGCAAGACCTGTCAGCTTGCTTGCAAGGATTACAAAGATTTGCCCGCCGATATCAATTTCCGCCGTGTCTATGAATTCACAGGCGGCGGTTGGCAAAAAACGGACGATGGCTGGACCAACGACGTCTTCGCTTATTATCTGTCAATTTCCTGCAATCATTGCTCGGATCCGATTTGTGTTTCGATCTGCCCAACCGGGGCGATGTACAAGCAGGAAGATAACGGGCTGGTATCCGTCAATGAGGATGTCTGCATCGGGTGTCAGTCTTGTGAGATGGCCTGCCCTTATGGGGCCCCCCAATATGATGAACGCAAGGGGATCATGACCAAATGTAACGGATGCGCTGAGAGGATTTCGCTCGGGCTGCAACCCGTCTGTGTGGAATCCTGCCCCCTGCGCGCGCTTGATTTTGGTCCCATTGACGAGCTTCGAGCGAAATATGGAGGCCAAGCGTCCATCGCTCCTCTGCCAGCTGCAACGCTCACTGACCCCAATCTCACGATTACGCCCGGTCGAACGGCCCGCGCCACGGATGACCATTCTGGTTTGCTTGGCAATCCCAAGGAGGTATGACCATGATTGTTTGGAAAGAATGGCCGTTGATGGTCTTCACCGTGTTGGCGCAGTCAGCAATAGGAGCCTTCTGGTGGTGTCTGATCGCCCTCTCCCTGGTTGATCTTACGCCAGACCAGAAAGGCTCCTTACTGACGGGAATGCTCGCGATATGGATCGCTCTTGGACTCTCCTTCGGAATTGCCAGTTTGCATCTTGGCAGGCCATTGCGCGGTATGAATGCCATTTTCCGCTTTGGACGGTCGCCATTTTCCAACGAAATCGTTTTTGGAAGTGCCTCGGCGGCCTTTGGAGGCTTGAGCTGGCTTTTGTCGCAGGTGTCCTTCCTGCCTGCGGTCCTTTTGCCGATTGCCCTTTTCATTACATTTCTGCTGAGTTTGGCCTTCATGTATAATATGGTCGCGCTTTACATGCTGCGCACCGTTCCAACATGGAATACGATTTTCACCCCCTTGCACTTTAGCCTATCAATTCTTATCGGCGGCAGCATCATGGCGGCTATTTTGTTTATGGCAACCGGATGCAGTGACGTCGGGGTTTTGAAAATCGGACCTTTGGTCATGACCATTTGCGCAATTGCCGTCTCCGCAGTGACCACAGTCTTGCAAGCAAGAGCCCTCCCCAACATCAAAACCGCCCTGCGCTCGGGGGATACTGTGTTTCTTGCATATAAGGCCCTTATGTCCGTCCGGTTTATCTTGCTGTGCGCCGCCTGCTTGCTTTGGCTGCTTTTCACTGCCGCTGGCGGGGGGCTTTTTGTCACCCTCATTTGTGCTTTGCTTTTCCTGTTTGCCGAAATACTCGGACGCAATGTGCATTATGGGCTGCATATGACTGAAGGCTTAAGTTAGGTCGGTCTTGCTTCTTGAAGAACCCTGTCATTTTGATTGCTACAGATGAGACCAAACGATAAAAGCCCCGCCATGATGGCGGGGCTTTTATGGTTCAATTGACGAAGAGACCGATCACTTTGCAGCCTCTTCGATGAGGCTTTAGAGTGCCTCCGCCTTGACGAGGGAGTGAACGTCTTCGACGCGGGCTGTATCAAGGTCATCTTCGGTGATGCCGAACTGTTGCCCCATCAGATCTTCCATACCCTTGACGAGTGCCAGGGCATCAAGACCATAATAGCGCATCAGATAGGGCCGTGATCCGCCATGGGCATAGGTGTCCTTGAGGCCCAGACGAATAAGGCGCTTGCCAACACCGGCATCCGCCATGGTCTCGGCAACCAGTGAGCCAATGCCGCCTTCGGTGACATGGTTCTCCAGCGTGATCACCCCATGCTTGACCGAACCGATATGGTCGAGCAATGCCTTGGCATCGAACGGCTTGATGGTATGCAGATGCAGATGGCGGATGGAAAGCCCGGCCTCCTTGAGCGCAGAGCGCGCCCGCATGGCTTCTTCGGTGGTGATGCCTGCCGTGACAACCAGAATATCATCGCCTTCGGACAGAACACGCATTTCACCCACCTTGATGGGGGTATCGAACAAACGCGGCACAGAGCCACGCAGCACCCGGCACCAGACCGGTCCATCGATGCTGTCGGCGGCCTCGCAAATGGATTCAACCTCTGTTGCGTCGCCTGTTTCCAATATGGTCATATTGGGGATCGAGCGCATGACCGAGATATCCTCAATCGACTGATGGGTCATCCCACCGGGGGTGGTAACCCCGGGCAAGAAGCCCATCAGCCGTACTTTTCTGCGGGGGTAAGCAATGGAGGCCATCAACTGGTCATAGGGACGGCGATACATGAAGACGCCAAAGGTGTGAATGAAGGGACGGAACCCAGCAAGGCCCAATCCACCGGCAAAGCTGAGCATATTCTGCTCGGCCATGCCAAGGCTCAAAAACTGATCCGGATGCCGATCCCGGAAGCCGTCAACCTCGCAGGATGAGGTCAGATCGGCGGACAGACACAGAATATCGGGATTGCCGGCTGCGAATTTCTCGAAAGAGCGGGCATAGGGGCGACTAACCATTTCAACCATGATGAGGCCTCCTTAATGGCTGTAATCGACGGGCTCGACACCAAGGTCTGCCGCAATCGAGACGTTGAAACGGGCGCGCTCTTCTTCGGATTTGAAGCGCACATAGTGGAGACGTGGGAACCGCTCTTCCAGAATATTCATGGCTTTGAACGGAGAGGTCCGGGCCATGATGATCAGGGGACGTCCTTCATGGGGTTCCTCGGAAGCCTGACGGATGGCGTCGAGATCATGACCATCCACTTCAACGCATGCTGCACCGAAATCGATGAGTTTTTGGCGGATATCGCCCACTTCCATCACCGATGACATGGCTCCATCGCATTGCTGTTCATTCACATCCATGATGGCGCACAGATTGTCGATGCGATGAAAACGCGCGGCCTGCACCGCTTCCCAGGTCTGGCCTTCTTCCACTTCGCCATCGGACATGAAGACCCATGTCTTGCCGGTTTCGCCCTTCAGGCGACGGCCATAGGCAAGACCGGCAGCGGTGGAGAAACCAACCCCTAGCGTGCCGTTATGCACTTCCATGCCCGGAGAATGCTCCGCTCCGATCATCTCGACGGAGGAGCCATCCTTGTTGAACATCTTGAGGCCTTCTTCATCCATACGCCCCACCTCAATCAGCGTGGCATAGGCAACCAGCGCGTAATGGGCTGGCGCAATAAAGAGACGATCAAACTCCGGTGACGCCGGTCCATTATAGCCCGCACCCGTGTGATAATCGGGATTGTCAGCAGACGGTACGCCGGCAAAGGGTTTCGGGATGGCTGGAAGCGTTGGTGCCCCCAGATTGAGCTGCTCGTTATACAACCAAGCCAATTGCTCGGCTGCCGAACAAGCCTGAGACAGATACCCCCCGTTGTTTCGCATCGTGTGCTCAAACACCCGACGACGAATACCGAGAGCAACCTCTTCTGTCGTTTTTTCATTGCGCATAGCAATCTCCTCTCATTTTACAATTGTCAATATTATATTCATATGTAAAAATCAAGAAGGATTTTTTGTGCGAGCGAAAAATCGATCAGAAATAGCCTTTGGAGGAACAAATGACAGGGAAGATGATGCGTGCTGTGCAGTGTCACGGATTTGGTGGACAGCATCGCCTGACTACAAAGCAACCGGTACCCGAACCCGGCCCGGGCGAGATTTTGGTGAAAGTCGATGCGTCAGGCATATGTGCTGCGGATCGCGCCATGTATGACGCCACAGCCCCTTGGGAGTTCCCATTCCCGTTCATACCGGGCCACGAATTCACCGGTACAGTGGTCGAACTTGGAGAGGGGGCCGGAGAGCGCCACGCCGTCAAAGTCGGCGATCGTGCCGTCGCAGAGCTCAACATCACCTATGGGAATGATTATTTCCGTCAACGCGGGCTCTATCATCTGAGCGACAAGATGGATGTGCTTGGCGCGACGCTCAATGGCGCCTGGGCGGATTACATGATCTATCCAGCCGATTGCGTGGTCCACAAGGTGCCCGATGGTCTGTCCAATGACGCAGCTTGCTTTACCGAGCCACTGGCCAATGCAATCCACGGCGTGGAGCGGGCCAACATCCAGTTTCAGGATGTGGTGGTCGTATCCGGTGCAGGGCCGATCGGCATGGGAATGCTGCAAGCAGCCCGCCTGAAAACCCCTCGAAAGCTCATTCTGGTCAATCCCGGGGAAGCCAAACGCGAACTGGCGAAAACACTCGGAGCCGATCTTGCTTTCCATCCCGATGATCCGAAGCTGGATCAGGCGATTGGGGATCTGACAGGGGGACGCGGGGCCGATGTTTATCTGGAAGCATCAGGGCAGACATCCGCCTTCACCAGAGGGCTGGAACTGATCCGCAAGCGCGGCACGCTTGTTGTCTTTGGGGTCTATAAGGACAAGGTAAATGTTGATCTCAACATATTCGGCGAGTTCAAGGAGCTGAATATTCTTGGCGGTCATCTCGCCCCCTTCACCTATGCCACGGCTCTGGATCTGATGGCGCGTGGCCTGATTGATGGTGACGCCTGCATCACCCATCGCTATCCGCTCGAGGAATTTGAAACCGCCCTTTCGCGTAAACCAAACCCAGGGGAAGTGCAAATCAAGGTGATCCTTGATCCGCATTTGTGATCTATGAAATATACCGCAGCCCATTGGGGCGCCTACGAAATTGACGACAAGAGCTTGCGGCCTATTGCAGATGACCCATCCCCTTCCCGTATCGGGAAAGGTTGGCAGAGTGCTGCACGCGATCAGAATAGCCGCATCCGCCAACCCGCCATACGCGCGGGTTGGCTGGAGGGTGACGGCGGCAAAAATCGCTGCAACGACAAATATATCGAAGTCAGCTGGGACCAAGCCGTCTCACTCGCAGCGCGAGAAGTGCGGCGTATCAAGGAAGACTATGGCAATGGCGCGATTTTCGGCGGGTCCTACGGATGGTCCAGTGCCGGGCGTTTTCACCATGCCCAGAGCCAATTGCGGCGGTTCCTGAATATGGCTGGAGGGTTTGTGGGCGCCCGGGAAACCTATTCCCACGCAGCCGCTGAAGTTCTGTTTCCGCACATACTGGGCCTGAGCAACCGTGCCTTTCAGGATGAAATGACCTCGTTGCCATTGGTCGCAGAACATTGCGAGCTGTTGCTCGTTTTTGGCGGCATTTCAGGCCGAACGGCCCAGATTGCCTCGGCAGGCACGTCCAAACATGAAATTCCCGGTTGGCTCAAGACATTGCAAGACCGGCATGTCCAATTGGTGAATGTCTCGCCAAAGAAAAGCGATCTTGCAGGATCTGAATGGCTTTCGATCCGACCGGGTACGGACACAGCCTTGCTGCTCGCCTTGATCTTTGTACTTGTTGAGACAGGGAAGGCAGATGAAGACTTCCTTGCGCGCTGCACCAGCGGCTGGGACGCGTTCAAAAGCTATATTCTGGGGCATGGCAAAGACGGGCAAGCCAAGACACCGGAATGGGCTGCGTCCATTTGTGATTTACCCGCCACACAAATCAGAATGCTGGCCACGCAACTTGCGTCCAAGAAGAGCATGATCGCCATGTCATGGGGGATTCAACGCGGTGATCACGGCGAGCAACCTCTTTGGGCGGGGCTCGCATTGGCCTGTGCATTAGGCCAGATCGGTAAAACCGGAACAGGTTTTGCTTTTGGCTATGGATCAACCACGCCTGTGGGCCGCCCTACCCGCTTGATATCATGGCCATCCGTTTCACAAGGCCGCAATCCCGTCTCTGATTACATTCCGGTGGCCCGTATTGCGGATATGCTGCTCAATCCGGGAGGATCATACAAATATAACGGGCAGGACAGAACCTATCCCGACATCAAGCTCGTCTGGTGGGCTGGCGGCAATCCGTTCCATCATCACCAGGACCTGAACAGGCTTGAAACCGGCTGGGCCAAGCCGGAAACGATTATTGTCAACGATCATAGCTGGACCGCAACGGCAAGAAGAGCCGACATTGTTTTTCCGGCCTCCACCCCTTTGGAACGCGAGGATATCATGATCAACCGGCGTGACAGCACATTACTGTTCATGTCGCAGCTTTTTGAGCCTTTCGGGCAGTCAAAGAGCGACTTTGAGATTTTCAGCTTGCTGGCAAAGGAATTGGGATTCGCAGAAGAGTTTACAGAAGGGCGCGATCAAGACGGATGGCTACAAACAATCTGGACAGATTGCCAGCGCGTGGCGATAACAGAAGGGTTTGAGCTTCCCTCCTTTGAGGTATTCCGCGAAAAGGGGCGGTTTGATGTGCCAAACTCTAAGGCCCAGCGTATCGCTCTTGAAGCGTTTGTCGCTGCCCCTGAAACCCACCCCCTCAAAACAGAGAGCGGCAAAATCACGCTTTTCAATGAAGCAATTGAAGCCATGGCGCTTCCAGATTGCCCACCCCATCCGTCTTGGCTGGAGCCATGTGAGAGCCTGTTGAGTGCAGAAGAAGACGAACTTCACTTGATATCAGGGCAGCCGGACACGCGCCTTCACTCACAAAATGACAGAGGGTCTGAAGCGCTTGCCGACAAGATCGAGGGGAGAGAGCCAGCTTATATCCATTCCGAGACAGCAAGAGCCAGAGGCTTGGAGAACGGATCAATTGTGCGGATATTCAATGAACGTGGCTCCTGCCTTGCGGGATTGAGATATTGCGATGATATCCGGCGCGATTGTGTGTCGCTTGCCACGGGGGCCTGGTTCGACCCTCAAATCGTGAATGGCAGTGCGATAGAGGTGCACGGCAATCCGAATGTTCTGACCAAGGACAAGGGATGCTCCAGTCTCTCCCAAGGGAACATCGCTCATACCGCATTGGTGCGCGTTGAGAAGTGGCAGGGCGCGCTGCCTGCCTTAACGATAGACAAACCGCCAATCCTCTCGGCCTGAACCGGCATCCTCCATTGCGATAATGGTATCAACCTTAAAAAAAACCCTCGGACAATGTCCGGGGGTTTAGTTTTGGGAGAAAAGCGGTGTAGGTCAAACGAGGCGGTGCAAGAGGCCGCCCCATCTCTTGATAGTCAGCGCATCTTTCTTTGTGCAACGGCCAGTGCAAGAGCCGAGACAAGGATGATCCCAGAGAGGGCGTCCTTGGTGTTGAAGTTCAACCCCATCAAATTCAGGCCATTGGCAACCATTCCCAGGAAAAGCACCCCAGCCACAGTGCCCGGTATATTGGGCCTGCCGCGTGGATGAAGGGCAGCTCCGATAAAGACTGCAGCAATCGCATCGAGAAGATAGGCAAAGCCTGCCAGTGGCGTGAACATTCTAAGATTGGACGCAGCGAGCAAACCCGCAATGGCGCATGTGGCTGACGCAGCGATAAAGCAAATGATCAGAAGCTTGTTCACGCGTAGACCGGCAACGATGGAAGCTGATCTCTGCATGCCCATCGCATGGATCTGTCGACCCCAAATGGACCGTTCAAGAATGATGAAGTAGATAATCGCCACCACGGCTGCAATGACAATTTCCGTCGGAATCCCATAGATCTCGCCTTGCGCCAGATTGCGATATTCAATCGGCATCCTTCGGTAAGAGATGGGGCCGCCACCATTGGTGAAAATGCGCTGAACGGACGAGCCGATAAAGAATGTGCTCAGAGTTGCCAAAAATGGACTGATCTTCAATCCAACAACAAGCGCGGCGTTCAACATGCCCACGAGGCTTCCGCCAGCAATGCCGATCATCGAAGCACTCCACCAGTCCATCCCGTAGGATTTCATGGCGACCACCGAGAATGCTGCTCCGAAGTCGAGGGCAATCCCGACCGAAAGATCAATGCCGCCGGTTGCAACAACCAAAGTCATCCCCAGCGCCAGGATCAACAAGATCGATGATGCTTCAAAGATATTGGTCAGGTTCTGTGCCTGCACAAACACCGGGTTCCATGCGGCAAAGAACAGGAAGAAACACACGAAGACGACAACAAAGCCATATCTTACAAAGGTGCTTTTTAGACTCGGAAAGTTCACTTTATTCCCCTTGCCTGGAATGGAAGAAATACTCATCGTTGTACCCTCTGGGAAATGGCTCCCATTGCAACGACAACAACGATCATTGACCCTTTGATGAGGCCGGTCCAGAAGACATTCACGCCCATCGACTTGAAGCCGATCGAAATGGCTGCGACGAGAACAGCCCCCAGAACAGCGCCCCACATCGTCACGACCCTGCGCGGAGAGAAAGCGGCGCCCAGGAATGTGGCAAGCACCATTTCCAGCATCAGATTGTCTTGCACGCCGGGTGAAATGCCCGAGCCTCTGGCGATCACAAAGAAGCTGGTTATGAACCCAAGGACCGCTGCAATAACGAAGGACTGGGCAAACAGGCGATTGGTGTTGAGGCCAGAAATTTCTGCCGCATCCCGACTTCCACCAACCGCCTGCATGTTGAGCCCCCACTTGGTTCGGTGCATCAACTGATAGCCAACCAGAACAACCAGACCGACAACCCAAATGCCCAGTGGCACGCCAAGGAGAGATCCATCGCGCAAGGAGAGGATGGTTTCGTTGTTGACGTTAATGCGGCGACTTTGGGTGACAACCTTGTTAACCCCGACAACGGCCACAAACATGGACAGCGATGTCAACAGAGGGGTCATGCCAACGCGGGTGACAAGAAACGCATTGATTGATCCAACGATCAGGGCTGCGACCAATGCATAGAGTGCCGCCAGAATAAGCGGTGTACCAGTCGTAATCGTGCTCGCTATGATCCCTGCACACAAAACACATGTTGCAGGAATGGAAAGATCAATACCGCCAGAGACCGCATCATCGCCGCCCGCCATGACAACGGCCGAAAGGCCGACACAAACCAGCACGATTGGCAGACTCTGCATCAGAATCAGCTTGAGGTTGATCAGCGTCAAGAAGTTTGGCGCATTCATTCCGATGTAAATCAGAAGCACCGCAAAGATCATTACGGGCGCTGCACCGATGACCTCGCCGAGGATATTTCCTCTGATCGCATTAGCTTGCATTTGCGAGATCCTCCCTCTTTTCTGCACCTGTCGTAATTGCAACCAGCCGATCAACCGTCAAATTATCGGTTTCAACCTCGTGGGTTATTTCACCACGCATCAAGACAGCGATCCGATCACAGATACCGATCAGTTCTGCCGGATCGGAAGACGACACAATGACTGTTGTTCCATTGGCTGCCAATTGCTCGATCAATTGGTAAATCTCGACGCGTGCCCCAACATCGACACCGACAGTTGGTTCATCGAGAATGAATACTTTTGCGTCCTTGGCCAACCAACGGCCCAGAACGACCTTCTGCTGGTTGCCGCCGCTGAGCAAACGCGTCACGGTCTCAGCGGATGGTGTCCGGATGTCCAGATCCTTGATCTGCTTATGGGCAGAGGCCTTGGACGAAGTCCGGTTTTCAAGACCAAAAGAGGAAACCTGGTCCAAGGTTGCCAATGTCACATTTTCGGTGACTGTCATAGGCAAAACCAGACCGTCCTGCCTTCTGTCCCTTGGAACCAAGACAACACCATTTTTCACAGCTTGCGCTGCGTTGCGAATTGAAATCTGGGAGCCATTGAGGAACATCTTGCCTTCATTGGCGCTTCTCAGGCCATAAATGCAATCGATCAGTTCTTGACGGCCAGAGCCGATCAGACCTGCAATTCCCAGAATCTGCCCCCGGTGTGCACACAGATTGACGTTTCGGAAGTTGTCACCATCGCCGAATTCTTTCAATTCCAGCACGGGACTTCCCGGAATTCTGTTGCTTTCCGGATAAAGCGAGCCCAAATCACGGCCAACCATGGCAGAGACCAGCTCTTGACCGCTCGACTTGGAAATTTCGTCAAAGACAGCAACATTCTTGCCTTGGCGAAAGACAGTCACACGATCGCAAATATCGGTAATCTCATCGAGATAATGGGAGACATAAAGAATCGATATACCCGATTCTTTCAGCTGGGCGATCGCATTCATCAATGTCTCGACTTCGCCACTTGCGAGTGGTGCCGTCGGTTCATCAAAGACCACGATCTTGGCCTCATCATCAATGAGTGCGCGGGCAATCTGGACGAGCTTGCGCTCAGCAGTGCTCAGATCCCGAACCAGACGCTTGCCGGATATTGAAACCGCAAGTTTCTCGCGAAGAAACTCTTCGGTCTTCTTGCGCATATCTGAGGACTTAAGCCCTTTCCAATCGGATTTCTCCTGCGCCATGAACACGGATTCGGCAACTGTAAAATATGGCACCAAATGCAGTTCCTGATGGATGAACCGCACCCCCGCATCATGGACAGCTGTTGGGTCAAACCCCTGTGGCAGGGCTTTGCCAAAAACATCCACGTGTCCCGCTTCGGGCTTATAGACACCGGCAAGCACCTTGATGATTGTAGATTTGCCGGCGCCATTTTCTCCGACGAGACCGTGAATTTCACCGGGCTTGATGGACAAGCTCGCTTGATCAAGCGCGCGAACACCGGGAAATTCTTTGGTGATGTTTCGCATCTCAAGAGCGAAATCAGACACGACCTAATCCTCCCATATGGATATTCTGGTCATCGGCAGCCGATAGCAACCAGCCGCCGATATTTTATATCAAGAAGGAATGACGCTTAGTCGAGTGTGCCGTAGCCCAGTTCTTCGTAAGCTTTCTTGGCCCCGTCCTGTCCGTTGATAGGAACAACGTCGACATATGTCTGAGGAAGCAGGGTTTCGCCAGCAAAGTAACGAGCAACATTTTTCGCAGCGGTTGCACCAATCTTGTTTGGCTGCTGCGCAACGTTGGCAACGAATGGGCTGCCGTCTTCCGCCATGATTTCCAGAGTATCCGGGCCACCATCCAACGCTGTTACCAGAACATCGGTCCGGCCGGTTTCTTCAAGTGCCTGAACCACACCAATGGCGGGTTGGTCCCAGCAGCCAACATGGATGACATCAAGTGTGCCTTCTGGATATTGGCTCAGCAAATCAAGGGTTTTCTTACGCGCATCTTCAGGCGCATTTGCATAGGCTTCAGCAAGCTCTGGCTGAATGATTTCGATTTCCGGATAATCCTGAAGAACATACTTCCACAGCCCTACGCGGATGCCGCAAATGCGCAGAGATTTCTCGAACGCATTGAAAACAGCAACCTTGCCCTTGCCACCAATGGCATCGGCCATGAAGCGTCCAATGGTTGTTCCCATATAGTAGTTGTCGGATGTGGTGTTGTTCACGGAATATTGCGATGGGTGATCAACGGTAAAGACCGGAATACCAGCTTCTGTAAGTGCCTTGAATTTGGGTTCTACAGCCGCATCACCCAGAATGGAGATGACAGCATCCACTTTGTTGGTAAGCAAAATGTCGTGATTGTCGGCATGCACCTGGTTGTCGCGGCCACCATCGACCGGGACAGCTTCACCACCGAGTTTCTCGACGGTGGAAACGGCACCATTGAACGCTTCACGATCCCAGAAATGCTGTGTGCCGACAACGGCAATGCCGATGCGCTTTCCTGCAAGACTCAAATCTTCAGCATTTGCGGAACCTGCAAACAGCATCGCTGCCGCAGATACCAAAGTGATTAGCTTGAGTTTCATTCTATCCTCCCCTTCGGATTCTAATTCAGGCAGCATCCTCCAACCTCCCAGATGCTAGACCCTGCCTTAAAAGTGAACTACATTGCTCTATACACATGTAAAAATTTTTTACACATGTCAATATTTTTTTGTCTTATTTCTTTACATATGATCGATTATTTGTCATTTGTATTATCTAAGAACTCGATAATTTGCTGTCCGGGAGGTACTTATATGACAGCTGTGAGACTTGGCCTTGATATTGGGACAACCTCGATCAAGGCCGCTGCGTATGATTCGACCGGTCAGATAGTGGCAATGGTGGAGAAATCTGCACCGGATGTAACAGGACGCGAAGGCAAATCTGAGCAGGACATGAATGCGGTCCTTTCCGTGGTTTTGGACGCATTGAAATCCATTGCGAGCAAAATCAATGACTTTGTTCCTGTCTCGCTGGGTATCAGCGCTCAGGGCGATGGGCTTTGGGCCGTTGATGAGGCAGGCAAGCCCGTGGGTCCTGCCATGCTCTGGAACGACACGCGCGCATCAGCAGATGTCGAACAACTCGCGACATCTGGAAAAGCCGCCGCTGTTGGTCGGGCCTGCCACACGTCCTTATGGCCTGGCACTTCTGGTGCGCTATGGCGCTGGTTGAAGCAAAATAAACCGGAAATCGTCAGCAAAATCGCAACGATTTTCACCTGCGGCGACTGGATCGGTTTGAACTTGACCGGTCAGGCAGGAACCGATTTCTCGAACGCTTCCATACCGTTCATTGATTTCTCTACACGCACTTACAGTTCCGACGTTGCAGACGCCCTTGACTGCTCCGACATCCAGCAGCATTTGCTTGAGCCGCAACGGGCAACAACTCCGTTGGGTACCTTGACCGCCGAGACCGCCCGCTTAACAGGTCTGCCGGAAGGTTTGCCGGTTTCCACGCCGACATTGGATCTTACTGCGATGATTGTCGGGATGGGGATGGACCAACCCGGCCAGACCATGATGATCATGGGTACGACCGCCGTTGTCAACATTTTAACAGACCATATTGAAACACACGACCAGCCCGTGGGTGCCAGCGCGCTGCATGCCACATCGGATGTGATCATCAGAATTTTGGCGCCCACAACCGGAGCGTCGGCGTTTAACTGGTTTACGGAGCTGCATCCACTGAGCCTTGGTGGCGATACGCCCGGCGAAGTGGCGGCCAAACTCAACGAACTTGTAACCAAAGTCCCCGTAGGCGCAAATGGCGTAACGTTCCTGCCCTATTTGAATGGTGAGCGTGCCCCTTTCGTCTCTCCTAACGTGACCGCCTCCTTTCAAGGCTTAACCTCAAGAAGCACAAAAGCTGACATGGGGCGAGCCGTTTTGGAGGGAGGCGCAATGAGCCTGCGTCACTGTTTTGAGATGGAAGGGGGCCTGCCGAGCGAACCTGTTCAACTGACTGGCGGAGGGTCGAAAAACCCCGTTTGGTGCCAGATCATCAGCGATGTGATTGGCGTGCCTATTATTGTCTCTGAAGCCTCCGATCAGGGGCTCTGGGGGGCTGCCTGCATCGGAGCGGCTGCAGCAGGACTGGGCGACGTCATGTCTTTGGTCAAGCGCGAAGAGAAAGTCCAGCGCTATGAACCGAACGCCGAGGCACACGCAGCCTATTGCAAGATTTTCAAACGCTACAAGCTTCTCTCAGAAAATGCCCGACTTCTGTCAAAGCAGCTAAAACAGATGAAAGACGAACTATGAGCAACATGATGAAAGCCGCTGTCTATTATGCGATTGACGACATTCGCCTTGAAGAGCGGCCAATCCCGGAAATCGGACCCGATGAGGTTCTTCTCAAGACACTGGTCTGCGGATTGTGTGGCGGCGAGGCTATGTCCTGGTACAAGAAATCCAAGCCCAAGGTGCTCGGACATGAGCCAATTGGCGAAGTGGTGGAAGTGGGAGCCAATGTGACAGACTTCGCGATCGGGGATCGTCTGTTCATCAATCACCATGTGGGGCGTGTGAACAGCCATTGGTCACGGCGCGGCCATTTCACGCGCGATCCTTTCTATTCAACCACCAAACTCGATCCGGGCGGCGTCTGCGAATATTACCGCGTTACCGCTCAGCATCTAATGATGGATGCCCACAAACTGCCGGACAGCATCTCGACCGAGGCGGCGGTGACAATCGAGCCGTGGTCCTGTGTGATGTCAGGCCTTAAAGTGTGCAACATTCAGCCCGGCGACACAGTGGCAGTCGTTGGAGCCGGCTTCATGGGACAGGGCTTTGTGCATATGGCCCCGCTATTTGGTGCGGGCAAGGTGATTGCGCTGGACTTCTCTGACTGGCGCCTTGAACAAGCCAAACGCTTTGGGGCAACGCACACAATCAACCCAAAAACAGAGAGTGATCCGGTTGCAGCCCTTAGAGCCCTCAACAATGGACGCCTTGCAGATACGGTTATTGTGATCGCGCCTTTCCCGCCGGCATGGGAGCTTGCGGGCAGTCTGGTGGAAGAAGGCGGATGCCTGCATTTGGGCGCACCGCTCGCTCCGGACACCGATTGGGTGCAGGATGGCAACAAGGCCTATTTCAATCAGGTGACCATCACCTCGCGCTATTCCTCCGACCATACGGACACCTACAGTTACATCCGATTGCTCGAAGCGGGGCGGATCATGGCTGACGAAGCCATTTCCCACCGGTTTGACATCGCGGATTCTGCCGAGGCTTTCCGCATGTTGGTCGACGCCGAAAAATCCCTCAAAATTCTCGTTTACCCGCACGGCATTCCAAAGGAGGCCAGTGATGCTTGAAGCACTTAAAGAAGAAGTCTGCGATCAGAACCACGAATTACCGCGCAACAATCTTGTCGTCGGGTCGGGGGGCAATGTATCCGGCCGCGACAAAGAGACAGGGCTTATTGTTATCAAGCCATCGGGCGTGAAGTTTGCGAAATTGACACCCGACACGATGGTGGTCATCGACATCGACGGTAACGTCATCGAGGGTGAAATGAAACCATCGGTTGATGCTGGCATTCATCTTTATCTCTATCGCAACAGGGATGATATCGGCGGCATTACGCACACCCATTCGCCCTATGCGACCAGCTTTGCTGCGCGTGGAGAGCGTATCCCTGCGGTACTCACTCCCATTACCCACATGATTGGCCGCGATGTGCCCTGCTCACGCTACGCAACTGCGGGTGAAGTGGATACAGGCGAGGCCATTCTTGAGGCGGCCCAAGGCGGCTATGCGGCTCTGGTCAAGGCCCATGGCGTTTTCACGATGGGCAAGTCCGCGACGGAAGCCACGTCCGTGGCCATGTATCTCGAGGAAGCGGCCATGACCACGCATCTGGCGATGTTGCGCGGTGAGGTTGAGGAATTACCACAAGAAGAAATTGTTCGTTGCTTTGAATGGTTCAGAAAGAACTATGGCCAAGCAGGGCAGAAGTCTGTTAATAGCTAGCTCATGAACAAAGACCAAACCTCACGATATTTTAACAAAGAATCAACGCTCGCAAATGTGGCCCTCCTCTATTATGGGGAGGGTTTGACCCAAAACGACATTGCGAAACGTATGAATGTTTCACGCGCCACCGTCGTCAATATGCTGCGTGAGGCGCGCGAAAATCGTGTGGTCGACATTCTGGTTGATGGTAAATATCTCGCAGGATCGTCTCTGTCTCAGGACTTGGGCGAGAAATATGGCCTAACAGATGTTTACATCTCAACCAGTGGTGTCGACGGATCTAAAGTTACAAGAAATGAAATGCTGCGCCAGTTGGGCCGCGTTGGCGCCATTGCATTGGCTGAAATTATCGCGCCGGGAGAAACACTCGGGGTTGCATGGGGCGAAACCGTTTTCACGGTATCCGAGCAAATGCCGAAGGTCCACAAGAGAGATGTCATTGTGCGGCAGATGATCGGCTCCATGAGATCAGACACTGTTCCGGCCTCCGAACGCTGTGCGATCCAGATAGCCAATATGCTGTCAGCACAATGTTCGACATTGCATGCGCCTGCTGTCGGGTCCAATGACGAAATCGCAGAATTGTTGCGGAATGAACCAACAATCAAGCAGCAACTGGAAAAGCTCAACAATCTGGACATGTATGTTGCTTCCATCGGTCATGTGCAAGACCAGACCCATATGATTCGGGCGCACATGACGACACCTGAAGAGCTGGAAGCGGCAAGGGATGCCGGTGCGGTAGGAGTGATCTGTTGCCGCTATATCAATGCCGAAGGCGAGCCCGTTCGCGTGGCGCCCGATAAACGGCTCATTGCGATAGATTTTGACGCATTGCATCGCGTACCCAAAAAATTGCTTATCGCCGGGAGCATCAGGCGCAAGAATGCTGTGCTGGCTGCCATTCGCGGTGGCTATGTAACGCATCTTTGCGTTGATCAAGCTCTCGCCCAGGCCTTGATCAAAGCCTAGCTGCGGGCGCGGCGCAATCGCATTTAGTCTTCACACGATTATTCCATCTTGCGTGGATACAGGGCGCTGTCTCAGAGCTCTCGTGACGGCACGAGGAAGCTCGCTTTGATTGAGGGGAAGAGTGGCCTCTTGGTGCCCCCTGTCAATCTCTGTAACAACGCCAACAAGAATGCCTTTGGCTCTATTTTCCAATGATTTACGATAGTCTGGCCGGGTTTCATAATTCGGCCAACAAAGCGGCCAAATTCATGGACAAAAATTGTTATAGAATAATTTAAGTAATTGAGATAAAATCAATTTTAAAGAAAAGATACCGGCCAATAAAACGGCCAAAATTGAGGACAAAATGGCGATCCGGGATGATGGCGAGACAATTGGGTTATTTGAACCCTTGATGGTTAGCGAAGGGGCGTCTCGACGCGCTGAGCTTAACGATCTGGCTTTGGAGCTCGCCGAGAAGTCCGCTTCGTTCCGAAGTTCTCTACCAGCCTCCATCGCGACGTCTTTGTCCGACCTTATCCGTTCGATGAACTGCTATTACAGCAATTTGATCGAAGGACACAACACGCACCCTGTCGACATTGAGCGCGCTCTTGCCGGTGACTACAGCACCGACCCGGAAAAGAGAGATCTGCAGATTGAAGCCAAGGCGCATATTGCGGTTCAGAAATGGATTGATGATGGCGGCATGAGCGACGCTCCCACATCGCCCGATATGATTTTGGCAATGCATCGGCGCTTCTGCGAGAACCTTCCTCCCGAATTGTTGAGCGTCAAAAATGATGATGGCACGGCAGTCACTCAGCTGGAGCCGGGAAAATTCCGGGAAACTGATGTTGCTGTGGGCAGGCACGTTGCAATCAGCCCCGGTGCTATTTCACGTTTTTTGAACCGCATGAGTGAAGCCTACAGCAGCAAAGGGCGCATCGAGCCCATATTGGCGGCGGCCTGCGCGCACCATCGGTTTCTCTGGGTGCATCCCTTCCTTGATGGGAATGGACGCGTTGCTCGTTTGATGTCCTACGCCATGTTGCGCGATACACTGGATACGCGTGGCCTATGGTCCATCGCGCGTGGTTTGGCGCGCAACGAGGCTGATTATAAGCGCCACTTGGCCGCTTGCGATTATCCAAGGCAAGGGGATCGCGATGGGCGCGGGTCTTTGAGTGAACAATCCTTAGCTGACTTTACAGCCTTCTTTTTGAATGCCTGTATTGATCAGGTCTCATTTATGGAAGGCTTGATGAGGCCTGAGCGGTTGCGTGAGCGCATTCTGCTTTGGGCAAGAGAAGAGATGCAGCTTAAAGAATTACCCGCCAAGTCCGATCTTTTGCTCCGTGCCTTGTTGTATCAGGGAGAAGTCAATCGTTCCGAGGTTCAGGATGTAATCGGTCTAAGCGAACGGGCAGCCCGTCGGGTAACATCCAGCCTGATAGACTCTGGCGCGATAAAAAGTGAGAGCCCGCGGACAGCTTTGCAGCTTGGGTTCCCTGCAAAGCTTGCTGGCAGATGGATGCCGGGACTCTTCCCCGACCGGGACTGACTTTTTGCTCTCTATAGGCATCGCGGATACGCTTCTTGCACAATTTCGCTTGTTGATCCGAGCCTTGGCTCAGAGCTTAAGTCAAAGCTGCGTTCATTGCATTCAGGCGCGACTGCATAGAAGTCTGCGCTCGAATTGCGTCAGGCGCTTGCCTCCAGTCTCCGTCACAACGACGGTTTCGGAAAATCCGAGCCCCTGCGCTGACGCGTAGAGATGGAACACCATGCCGGTTTCCAGCCGCCAATCAGACGTTGGCAGGAAGACGCGCGAGAAATCACTGCTCCGCGGGGTTCGATTGTAGATCCCCAGCGTGTAGGCGGTGACATTGGGCATTGCATCACGCAGGCCAGACTTAAGCAATTCTTGTCGCAGGATGGCGTCGACCTGTGAAGCGAGGGCACCGGTCTTCATCGCGCTGATCTGCTGATCCTGAAGGGAAATCAGCACCTTTGCGGCTTCCTCCATGTCCGGTGATGGCTCGCCGATGACAATCGGGCGCATAAGGCGGGCGCAATAATGCGCGACCTTGGGGATCAGTTCCACATGCAGAATGTCGCCAGCTTCAAGGAGGTCATTGCCAAGACTGCCATGGAGGAACTCGTGTCCACCGCTGGAGCGCACGATCGGGCCAACCTCGCCGGTATCGGCTCCTTCCAGCAAATAGGTTCGGGCCGCAATGGCGGCCGCATCGCGCGGTGACATGCCGACCCGAATGTCCTGGGCTATGGCCCCCATGGCCTTGTCGGCGATGGCAGCAGCCATCCCCAACTGATTCACCTCGCGCCCGGATTTGACCCATCTAAGAGCATCGGAGGCGTTTGGCAGGTCAACGAATATGGCCTGAGGCAACAACGCCATCAAGCGACGATAGGTATGAGCGGTAAAGCTGTAGGAATTGAAATCGACGCCAATGCGGGCCTGTTCCATCCCGAGGCGTCGCAAGGCCCCGGCGATCGCTACCTGCGGCTCTTCATGATCCTCAAAGGTCTCGATGCGTGCCACTTGATTGTTGCGACGACAGGGATCCTCATCAAGCTTTCGGAGGACATAAACCGGCTCACCATCCCTTGGCAGCAGCACAGCCCGATACATGGTTTCCGATGGCGCATAACCCGTCAGCCATGTCATCAGCTCGGCACAGTCAGCCAGCATGATTTCCACGCCATGGGCAGCCATAAGCGCCCGGGCCTTGCCCAGACGCCACGCATATTCTTCAGCGGGAAACGCCATCTCAGGCCACTTCGCAGATATCGAGAATGGTCAGCATGTAGATGCGGATCATGTCGAGGAAGTCGTCGATGTCGACCCGCTCATCCGGCATGGTGTTGTAACGGCCACCCGGGCCGCAAACGATACCTTCCATGCCCAGTTTCTGATAGAGATGACCAGCATCACTGCCATAAAAGCCGGTTGGCGTGATCGCACCGGTTGGTTGCGGCTCTCCGCGCACGGTTTCATAGGCCTTGTTGATCGACTTGACGATGCGAGACTCCTTGGACACTTCAAAGGCCGGCATGGTCAGGCGTCCTTCCGGGCTGTCAGGCAGGAGTTCTGCCTTAAGGCCGGGGAACCGGCTTTCCAGCGCGTCAAGCTCTGCGCGAATGTCCGCCACAACGCCTTCGCGGGTTTGCCCCGGGGCATAGCGTGCGGTGCCCTTCAGGCGGACAAAGTCTGCCACCTGCGGCGGACGCCATTCGACAAGATCCTTGCCCAGCGCACCGCGCACCACACCAATATGGCCTCTGTTGATGCTCTTATGCTCTTCGCTGAGCGCGCCCGAGAATGTCATGGCGTTGATCCGCGGGATGATGTCACAGGCCGCAGCAATGGCATCAACCGCTTCCTCGCGCTTTGACAGGTGGCGGGTGCTGCCGGTCAGCTCGATGGTGAAGATCAGCGCTTCGGCATGCATCGTTACAGCCTTGAGATCGCTCGGCTCACTATTGACGAAATAATCCGCCTTGTAGCCCGCCTCAATGGCAGCCACGGTGCCCGGCCCGCCCTGCAATTCGCCGACCACGAAGGTCAGGATCACATCGCCCTTGAGTTTGATGCCCGCATCAAGCAGCGTCTTGACCGCGCAGAAATAGGCAGCATCGCCGGACTTCATGTTGGAGACACCGATGCCATAGATGAATTTGTCATCCACGAGCCCACCCCATGGATCGACGGTCCAGCCCTCGGTGACCGGATTGGTATCCAGATGGCCATTGAAAAGCAGGCTCTTGCCACCGCCCTCGCCTTTCCATGTGCCAATCGCATTGAAGCGACGGCCCTCATCAAAAGGCTGCAAATCGCTGGTGATCCCAAGCTTTTCAAGTTCGTTGGCCATATAGCGGGCCAGTGCGACCTCACCTTCGGTTTCCGAGTAGCTTTTGTGACGCACCATGCTTGCCAGAAATTCAAGGCAGGCCTTCTCGTCGACTTTCCCGATCAATTCATTGATATCCATTTTTTGTCTTTCTATGATCTAATTTCACCCTTGGGGGATAGATTGCCTGCATCACGAGCGCTTCGGGCAACGGGCACGGGGACTGCATCCAGAAGCTGCCGGGTATAGTCTGCTCTCTGCGGGGCAGAGATCTCTCGGGTGGGGGCGATGTCAATCAAATCGCCGCGATACATGACAGCGATCCGATGGGCAATCTGGCGCACAAGATTTATGTCGTGCGTGATGAACAGATAGGCGGTGCCGAACTCCTCGCGCAGCTCCATCAGCAACTCGATGACCGAGGCCTGAACCGAAACGTCGAGCGCAGAGGTGATCTCATCGCAGATGACCAGCTTGGGCTGGGAGGCAAAGGCACGAGCGATCGCCACACGCTGCTTCTCCCCGCCCGACAGCTGGTGTGGATAGCGGGCGGCATAGGCAGCAGGCAGCTTGACCTGTTCGAGGAGACGGGCGATCTCGTTCCGCATGGCCTTGCCGGAATATTCGGTATAGAGCCGATAGGGGCGCGAGAGGATGTCGCCGATGGTCTTGCGCGGATTGAGCGAAGCGTCCGGATGCTGGAAGATGATCTGCACGTCTCGACGATAGGCGCCATTCATGTCGGCGATGGTGTGGATCGCGCGGCCTTCAAAGCGGATTTCGCCCTCGAATTTGTTAAGCCCCGTCATCGCCTTGGCCAGTGTCGACTTGCCCGAGCCGCTTTCCCCCACAATCCCGAGGATTTCGCCGGGTTGA
The DNA here is from genome assembly GCF_963676485.1 of uncultured Cohaesibacter sp. Classification (NCBI taxonomy): domain Bacteria; kingdom Pseudomonadati; phylum Pseudomonadota; class Alphaproteobacteria; order Hyphomicrobiales; family Cohaesibacteraceae; genus Cohaesibacter; species uncultured Cohaesibacter sp. The sequence goes on along the minus strand of NZ_OY781115.1, from coordinate 122,826 downwards.
ATGGACAGATTGACCGCCCGGTTGCCGGTGACATGATGGCCGGTCTTGCGCGAGAAGCGCCCGAAAAACGGCTTGCGCCCGTAAGTCACGCTTACATTTTCGACCTCGGCCAACGGGTCGCTTTCATAGTCCGGTTCCTTGCCAGCAAGACGAACCGACGGGTCTGGAACCGCGGCAATCAGCTTCCTAGTATAGGCATCCTGCGGCCGGGAGAAAATCTCGTCCACCTGACCCTGCTCGACAATTTCCCCCTTGTTGATCACCGACACCCTGTGCGCGGTGGTGGCCACAAGTGCCAGATCATGGGAGATATAGAGCGAGGCAACGCCGGTTTCCTGCTGCAAGGTCTGGAACAGGTCCAGAATTTGCCGCGAGGTGATGACATCGAGCGCCGTAGTTGGCTCATCAAAGATGATCAGTTCGGGATTGCAGGCAAAGGCCGTGGCGATCACAACGCGCTGTTTCTCTCCGCCGGAGGCTTCATGGGGGAAACGGTGCATCATCTGCGCCGGTGTCTTCAGGCCCACATGGGCAAGCCGCGCTTCCGCTTCGGCCCAGGCCTGTTTCTTGCTCAGCCCCTGATGGCGCACCAACACTTCGCTAATCTGGCGGCCAAGCGACAGCGTCGGATTGAGAGAGGTTGCCGGATCCTGAAAGACCATTGAAATGCGTTTGCCACGAATGGCCTCGATCTCGCTGTTGGATCGCGCCATCATATCCGAGCCATCAAAGTGAATGGCACCGGAGACCTCGTGGGCGTTGCCAGGCAGAAAGCGCATGATCGACCAGGCAAGGGAGGATTTACCCGATCCGCTCTCCCCTACAAGCCCGACAATCTCGCCCGCCCCGATGTTCAGATTGATATCCTTGAGCGCATGAAACGGCCCTTTGGCGGTCCGGTAATCAAGGCTGTAGCCTTGGACCGAGAGCACCTGCGCGTTTGTATCACTGGTCATTCCGGTCTCCTCAGGTTTTTGGATTGAGCACATCGCGCAGCCCATCGCCAAGCAGGTTGAACCCGATGGCGACCAGTGCAATGGCAAGGCTTGGCCAGACCAAAATCCAGCTGGAAATATGCATATAGCGGCGCGCCTCAGAAACCATCAGGCCCCATTCTTCAGACGGCGGCTGCGCTCCCAGACCAAGAAAGCTGAGCGTTGCGAACAGCATGATGGCAAAGGAGACACGGATGGTCATTTCAACGATGATCGGCGCCACCGTGTTGGGCAGCATCTCCGAGAGGACAATGAAGTTGGGCTTTTCCCCCCGCGCAATGGCCGCACTGACAAAATCCTGTTTGCGCGCCGACAGGGCAACTGCCCGGCTGATGCGGGCCATGCCGGGCGCAAAGGCGATGGAAACGGCCAGCAGCGCATTGAAGTCGGAAGATCCTAAAAGATTGACGATGATCAGCGCGAACAACAGGCTCGGGATCGACATAACCGCATCGACGGTGCGCATAATCACTTCATCGGCCCGTCCGCCCAGAAAGGCCGACGTCACCCCGACCAGCGCACCGACCACGGTGCCGATCAGAGTGGCCACCACCGCCATGATGACCGTGGAGCGAGCGCCAATCATCAGCCGCGAGAAAATGTCCCGGCCATATTGATCGGTTCCCATCAGAAAGTCTGCGCTGGGGCCCTTGAAGCGCGCCAGGATCGACATGGCTTCAGGATCATGCGGAGCCAGATAGGGGCCAAAGGCCACGGCAATGAGCACCAGAAAGACGATGCCGCTGCCAAGCGCCCCTTGCGGAGATCGCATCAGGCGTTTGAGAAAATCAATCATACTGGATCCTCTTGTCGAGCAGGGAATAGAGGATGTCGGCAACGAAATTGACCAGACAGTAGGTCGCGGCCATGATCATTACCCCCGCCTGAATGGACGGTAGATCGCGGGCCTGAATGGCAATGATCAATTGGCGGCCGATGCCGGGAATGGCAAAGATCTCTTCCACCACGATCACACCGCCGAGCAGATATCCCACATCCAGCGCCACAATGGTGATCGCGGGCAGCAGCGCATTGCGCAAGGCATGCCCCCAGAGCACTTGCTGGGAGGAAAGGCCCTTGAGACGGGCCGCGCGGATATAGTCGGTATGCAGCACATCAACCATTTCCGATCGCACCATGCGCGAGACATGGGCCACCAGAATGATGGAAATGACCGCTGCGGGCATGATCAGATGGGCCACTCCGCCCCAGAAATCCTCTGTCAACGGCACATAGCCTGTCGGCGGCAGGATCTTCCAGCGATCAGCAAAAAACAGCAGCGCCAGCGTTGCGGTGACAAATTCCGGCAGCGACACCCCGACATAGGAAATGAGACTGACAGCCATGTCGACGATCTTGCCGCGACGCACAGCAGCGAGAATACCCAGAGGCACCGCGATGAACAGCATCAGGCAGATGGAAAAAAGCGCGAGAAGCAACGAGCGGCTAAGCGCCTCGATCATGACAGGCCCGACGGACAGGCCGGTGCGCAAGGACGTGCCGAAATCACCCTGAAATACACCCAGAATCCAGTGCAGATACTGCGCCCAGATCGGATCGTTCAGCCCCATCTGCTCCCGAAGCGCACGGAGCGCTTCCTCGGTCGCGTTTTCGCCCAACATCATCACCGCCGCATCGGCAGGCAGAATCTGGGTCATGGCGAAAACGATCAGCGACACGATCAGGAGCGTATAGAAAATCAGGGCCACCCGCTTTGTAAGATAGCTGGCAGACAACGTTTTATTCCTGTTGTTTGTTACCGGCGGCCCGACAGATCCAAGAGAGGGAACCCGGACCCGTCAGGCCGTCGGCAGCAGTGAACTTGCTAGGAGAAGATTATGACCGTGTCGGAGCCTTGTCGCTCAACCATGTATGATCGAAACGGAACACCGAAGCGCGCGGATGAATCTCATAGGCTTCAACCCATGTGCGCTTGGCACCCAGCACATCAAAGAAGGTCGGGATGAGGGATGGAACACCCTCATACTGAAGCGTCTGGGCCTCGGCATAAAGCTTGGCGCGGATCGCATCATCAGCTGTCACACGGGCGTCGTTCACTGCCTTGTCAAAAGCGGAATTGTTCCAGCGCGTTTCATTCCAGGCCGCGTCAGACGTGTAGAGCAATTTGAAGATACCGTCTTCGGTTGGCTGCATATTGTAGAAGCCAACATAGAAATTGCCCTTCTTCCAGACCTGATCCAGATAGGTGGCATGGGGCATCGTCTGCACTTCAATATCAAAGCCCGCAGGCTTGGCCATCTCGCGCAAGGCAACAGCTAGCTGGGTACGCAGGGCCGGCTTTTCAGACGCCACCAGCGTGATCTTGACACCATCGGCGTAGCCAGCGTCCGCCAGCAGCTGCTTGGCCTTCTCGATGTCCGGCTTGCGCAGCGGCAATTCGGAATAGAAGCGATAAGCATTGTTGATCGGCGTGTCGTTGCCCGCCGTGCCGAAACCTTCGGTGACAAACTGGATCATGGCGTCGCGATCCACCGTCAGGGCGAGAGCCTGACGGACGCGCGGATCATCAAACGGCTTGACGTCGCAGCGCATATTGACGTTGCAGAACTGACCGGAGGCGACACGTTCCAGGTCGATGCCATCGGTGCCGTCAAGACGCATATATTCGGTCGGATCAAGCGTGGAGATCAGATCGATCTCGCCAGCGATAAGCGCTGAACTTTCTGCGGTTGAATCCGGGTAGACATTAAGAACGACCTTGTCCAGATAGGGGCGCTCAGGATCATAATAGTCCGGGTTGCGCTCAACCACGATCTGACGGTCCGGCTCGAAGGAAACCAGTTTGAACGGACCGGTGCCAACGGCTTCGCTGGAGAGCTTGTCAAAGCCGCTCTCAATGATGGCAGCGGGAACAATCTTGGCGCTCATATAGGCGGTGGCGACTGGCATGTCGGCATAGGGCCCGGTCAGCTTGAAGACGACGGTGAGATCATCCTTGGCAATCACATCGGCGATTGGACCGATATTCTTGCGTCCCGGAGAAGCGGTGTCCGGATTGAGGATCGCCTTGTAGGATGCAACCACATCCGCAGCGGTCATCGCCGAGCCATCATGGAACGTGACGCCCTTGCGCAGGGTGAAGGTCCATTCGGTGAGATCCTCATTGGGGCTCCAGCTTTCGGCCAGATCGGCTTCCGGGCTCATATCCACCTTGAGGCGCGTAAGGCCACTATAGAGCAGTTCGGACAGCATATATTCGGGATTGACCCGAACGAGCAGCGGGTTGAGCACACTGGCAGCCTGATCGATGGCAACACGCAGGGTGCCACCCTTTACCGGAGCCTGGGCAAATGCGGGGACTGAAAGAGAGAGAGACGCGGACGCTGCCACAAAGGCAGTGCCGAGGAGAAAACGTCTGCGGGTTGTTTTTAGCATTGTTTGTTCGTTCCTTCTTGAGGTGATTTTCGGCTGATTTTTTAGTTTTTAATCCGGAATCATATCCGGTTCGAAGTCTGAGGCCAGATAGGACAGCACGCTTTTGGCAAGCGCGATGATGTCTGGTGTCGTTGTGTGTTCATCGGGACCGTGCACATTGCGGGACGGTTTTCCCAGCCCGCCAAGCAGGACTTCCTGCATCACGCCGGCCTGCTGGACATATCCGAAGTCCGAACAGCTGGCCGCGCCCCATTTGGCAAACTCTTGCCTGTGATAGCCAAAGCCCGCACTCAGCGCCTGTTGCCAGCGGGGCCAGTGTGGCCCATCAGCGTCAGCCGTCGGGGTCAGATGGGATGTCTGCTCGATGCTATAGGTGATCATGTCAAGATCATCCAAGGCCGCATGGATGCATGCCTCGATTTCCGCGCGGGCGTCCTCATAGGATTCTTCAGGCGCATAACGCCGCCCGATCAGCAACTCAAAACAACCCGGCACCTGACCCGGGGCCGTCCCGCCATTGGCAGCAGCGATATAGAGCTGAGGTCGCAAGGGACCGCTTGCACCAGGTGCAGGAGCAAGCTTTGAGGCACGCGCGCCGACCCGTTCCTTGAGCGTCATGAGCGCATTCATCAGCGGGATGCTGGCTTCGATCGCATTGGCCCCAGCCCCGCTGCGATTGCCTTCCCCCGCATGCACGGGTACGCCGTGAATGGATAGTGTAAGCGCAAAGACGCCGAAGCATCCCGCCCAGATGCGCGGGGCAGCTGTGCCGTTGAAATTGAGAATATGGCCCTTGAGATGGCCTTGTTCCGCCAGATAACGAATGCCGGGATAAAGACCGGATTCCTCATCAGTGCAAAACAGAAGCATGGGATCATAGGCAAGCGGAATATCAAGGTTTCTGGCCACCTTGAGCGCCAGATAGCAGGCAGCCATGGTGCCCTTCATATCCGCAGCCCCCAGCCCGTAGAGCCGATCATCCACTTTGGTCATGGCAAACGGATCATAGCTCCAGCCCGGTGCAACGGGCACCGTATCAACGTGGAAATAGAGTCCACAAACCGGCTTGCCCGTTACACGCTCACCAATCAGATTGACCCGTTCGCCAGACGCTTTGCCCGTAGGTGTTTTCCACAATTCCTCGGGCACCGATACGCATTTGCAATCAAAAGACAGCGGTTCAAACAGCGACTGCGCCAGATCTGCAAAGGCTCCGTAGCCCTCTCCCGGAGGGAAAGTGGTGTCGGTCGCGATCATCTGCGCCAGCGCATCCTCTGCGGTCTTGACAGATGTCTCAATGGCTTCAAATGCCGATTGCAAAGCTTGATGCAAATGTAGAGAGTTGCTTTTGTTTGACACCTTGTTGCCTCTGGATAGTGGACGGTGGCGAATGTTTTCTATAAACTATATAGAAATATAATGCGAGCAAATGAGATGGATTGTCAATATGAAAGATGACGAGACGCTGCAGGCCCTATTTCCCAAGGCGCAGGATGATGATTTTTCACCGTCAATGGCTGAAAGAGCCCAGCCCCTCTACCTCGTGGTCAAGAAACAAATCTTTGAAGCTATCATGATGGGCAAATGGCCTGCGGGCACGGTCTTGCCCAGCGAAGTAGAACTGGCGCGGATGCTGCGTGTTTCGGTTGGGACGATCCGTCGGGCGCTGAGCGAATTGACCAATGAAGGCATGCTCAGCCGCCGCCGCAAGACCGGCACAGTGGTCACTGGCCGCACGCCCCAACACAGCCTGCGCTTTTTCTTTCAGTATTTCCGCCTGCATGGTTTGGACGGGTCCCTGCAGCATTCACAGGCCAGAAATCTGTCTCTGGAGTTTGGCGAAGCCACGGATATCGAATCAGAGAATCTGAGAGTTGTTCCCGCAGCCCCCGTCATCCGTCTGGCGCGTGTTCGCAGTGCGCACAACAGGCCCGTGATGGTTGAAACCGTGACAATGCCATCAGAGAAACTGGTAGACTTCCCCAGGAATGCGGAAGATGTCCCTGCTTTGCTCTTTCTATATCTGCTTGAACATTACGATATTCGTATTTCGGCAGTGCGCGAAAAGATTGCAGCGGAACTCGCCAATGAGGATGACCTTGCCTATCTGGAGCTGGAAGCGCCAAGTGCCGTATTGACGATAGAGGAAGTTGCCTACGATCAAACGGGCACACCCATGCTATTCACCAAGCACAGGGCAACCACCCGCAACCACCGCTACATCAATGAATTGCAATAAGGAGCAGATAGGCGCGACATATCGAGCGCTCTTGCCCCATAGCGACCCAAAAGAGGCTTGAAAAGAATCTTTGCGGTCAAGGCTGATGGCAATCAGCCACGCATACGGCTTCGGGCTCCAACAACATCATAGCGCGATGGATGGCAGCATGCGTCAACTTCGAACCCAATTTGCCGTCTTGATACAAGGGCGGGGTGTGCTAAATGTGTGGCATGATTCTGATCCCGCTTCCCGCCGTTGTTGCGATTTTCCTTGGCTTTTTACTGTGCTTCGTTCTGATGCAGCGCGAGCGGCGGTTGCGCGCCATCACCGTGTTTCTAGCAGCCAGTACAGCGCTGATGATCATTGTGAGTCTGCGATGGAGCTTTGACGCGCCGGTCTTTCGTTTTCTCCAGCCTGTCTTTGCGTCTCTCCTGCCTCCAGCAGCATGGTTGTGCTTTTCGGGGCTAAGTGGTGGCCGTCGCCGCACTGTCTGGCCGCATTTCTTGCCCGGCGCGGTCATCCTTCTCCTTTCGCTCTTCTGGCAATGGGTCCACACTCCGATTGACGCGATTTTGGCCTGCCTGTTTTTCGGCTATGGTTGTGCCTTGATCTGGCGCGGGATGCAGGGCGAGGAGCACTTTGCAGGCGCCCGCCTGGGCACGTCGGTGCCACCTGATCGAGTGGCAGCATTTGTCGGATTCATGCTGCTGCTATCCGGAATGGTCGACCTGACGATCGCCCTTGATTTCGAGCTGGGCGGAGGGACGCATGTAGCAACGATCGTGAGTGTCGGCAATATGCTGCTGCTGCCTCTGGTCGCTTGGGTGGTGCTTTCTGTGACACGCAACCTGCCGGAAAGTGACGAGCCTCAGGCGACTGATAACCTCAGAGCAGAAGATCTGACAGGGGCCGATGACGCGCATGTCCTTGCCGAATTCCACCGGGTTCTGAAGGAACGTCATCTCTATCGCGATCCCGATCTGACATTGGAGCGGCTGGCAAGACGGGTCGGCATTCCGGGACGCCAGATATCCCAAGCGGTTAATCGCAGGCTCGGACGCAATGTCTCGCAGGAGATCAACAGATGGCGCATTCGCGAAGCGCAAGCGCTTCTGGAACAATCCGACCGCAGCGTGACCGAAATCATGTTCGAGTGCGGCTTTCAGACGAAATCGAATTTCAACACCACCTTCCGCAGCGTGACGGGGCTTTCGCCCAGCGACTGGCGCCGCCGGGCGAAAATGGACCTCAGTGCGGGGACAGCACTCGATCCAAGAACTCGGTGACCAAGCCAGCAACCTCGGCATGAATCGCCCCCCGGCCCCGATCTCCGCCATCCCGGCAAACGATCCCGTCGCCCGGATCTTCTGCCTCGATCATTGCCTCTGCACCCGGCTTGCAAAGCTGAAGGAAGCTGAAATGCATTGCGTCAGGGATCATGTGTGTTTGCGTGCTCTGAGCGGGAAGATTTTTGGCGAGCCAGCCGGTTTCTTTTTCCGCAGGCATATCACCGATATCGACCCCCGCACCAATCAACAGCGCTGGAATAGAGACTTCTGCAAGACTCTTTCGGGTGAAGCCCTGTGCCATACCAAGATCAAGCGACACGAAGGCCCGGATCCGTGGGTCGCGCATATTCTGCCTGAGCCGAGGAGCGGTCAGCCCCAGATCATCGACAGTGCAACTTCTCGATTGGGCATAGGAGCTGCACGCCTTGGCCAAAAGATCAGGATCGAACCGTGCACCGGCGAGCGCCGTAACGCTCCAGCCACCCAGTGAATGACCGATGGCTGCGATACGCTGAGGGTCGATAGCGCCAACCAACGCCTGATCTTTCTCCAATGCGTCGATCACCCGGCTCAGATCATGCGGGCGCTCCCAAAGCATCGCTGCCTGCCTACGATCGCGGTTGAAATGCGTTGTTCCGGGATGATCGGGTGCTGCAACCGCATAGCCCCGTTTGGCCAAATCCACCGCCAGCCAGCTAAGATTGCGCCAGGTGCCGCCATAACCATGGGACAGCACGACCAGAGGATGCGACCCAGCCGATGGTCTCGCTTCGCGGATGACGGGCTCCCCCTCAAAGGCTGGGGTTTCCGCAACGACACCTTCCGGGCCGGTGCCCTTGGTCGGATACCAGAGCGCGACATTCAGCGGGCGGGGTCCCTCCCCGCCGATACCAACCGTGCGAAAGCCGATATTCTCAGCCTCTGCAACGGTGGCAAAAGAAATCAGCACAACAATACTGACGAATAATTTGAGCATTTTCAGACATTTCCTTGGTTGGCGCATCCAAGCCAAACGCACTCGCAAGCCTTTGGTAAAGCGCCCATAACATTGATCTGTCATGCAGCCCCCAGCCATTTCCTTGTCGCAAGTTCAAGGCAGAACGCTTCCTGACCCAAGCAGTCTTAGGTGACCCAAATGGGCATCGAGACCTGAATCACGATTCAGAACCTGCTTTTATGGGGACCTGCTTCAAGCCAAGATTTATGCAGTCAGCAGAGCGCAAGTTTTTTTGATCGGAAATGCTGCGCCAAAGCCGATACATATCTGAAGAACGCCCTCAGTATAGGAACCGACCTTCGGCACTATCAGCGTTCATTTTGCCTTCTGATGACGTGTTGTCTCCATAAATTCCAGAAGAGCGTTACACGTCCCGGTTTAGGGCTTGGATCGCGTCACAAGCCGAGCCAACGAGGCAGCGCCATGGTCAGATCCGGAAAGTAGGTGACCAAGAATAGAGTGCCAAAGAGAAGGATATAAAATGGGAGAAGAGCAACAATCGCTTTTTCCACCTTAATTTTGGCAACACTCGCGCCAATAAACAGCCCCGTTCCGACCGGAGGGGTGATGGTGCCGATCGCCAGATTGAATATCATGATAACTCCAAAATGAACCGGATCCACGCCGATCTTCTGAGCGATTGGCAGCAATATTGGTGTAAAGATCAGGATGGCAGGGCCAATATCCATGAAGCATCCGATAACGATCAACAATAGATTGATGATCAGCATGACGATGATCGGATTCTCGGAGATGCCCAGAACGAGATTGGTAACTGCTGCCGGAATGCCTGTAAAAGCCATCGAAAAGGAAAGAGCTGCGGACGCTGCCAGCAGCATCATGATAGCGCCTGTCATGATAGAGGTTTCCAGGAGAAATTTCGGAAAATCCCTGAATGGTGTCGTTCGATGAATGACAAAGGCCAGCAGCATGGTATAGATCACCGCGATCCCGGAAGCTTCAACTGGCGTAACAATGCCCAGCATGATCCCCCCAATGACGAATGCGATGAGCAGAAGGCTTGGTATGGCGTCTTGCGTGATCTTCAGTGCCTCGCGGCAAGAGGGAAAACTGGTTACAGGATAACCGCGTTTTTTGGCGATGATTGATGTCATGATCATCAGCCCTACCCCCCACAGGGTTCCGGCAATCGCACCACCAACAAACAGCGCCGCAATCGATGTTCCTCCAGAAACAAGCGAATAGATAATAAAGGCAGTGGTTGGCGGAATGAGCATGCCCGTCGGAGCAGAGGCGATGTTCACTGCAGCTGCTAGATCACGATCATAACCTTCTTTCACCTGAATTGGGATCATGACCCCGCCAATGGAGGTGGATGCCGCAATCGCTGACCCTGATATACAGCCAAACAGCATGTTGCCTGCTATGTTGGTCTGCGCCAGAGAGCCGGGAATACGCCCCGCAATCAGCTTGGCGAAATTCACCAGCCGTACAGCGATGCCGCCCGAATTCATCATCACTCCAGAAAGAATGAAAAAGGGAACGGCCAACAGCGAGAAACTGTCAAGGCTGGCAACCATCTTTTGCGCAGAGGTGAACAGTGCCATGTCAGGGGGGATGACAAGAAGAACCGAAGCGAAGGCTGCTGCAACAATCGAGATGGCAAGCGGAATGCCCAATATGGCCAAGCCACCAAACACGGCAATAAGAACGAGGCCTGAAACAGCTGCCATTGTTATTCTCCAGAAATTACAGATTGCTCGATGGAACTTGTTTCAAGCCTTGTCCCGGAGGACGCTTCAATCAGTTCCATCACGCTATAGATGACAATCAGGACACCACTGACGGGCATAGCCACATACACCCAGACCATAGGTATTTGCATAACGGGGCTTGTCTGACTTTGAGCGACATCTACGGCGCGAAGTCCGCCTGCAATCAGAACCGCACAGGCAAAGATGATGAAAGCCAAAGGGGTAAGCAGATTGAGAATCGTGCGCACGCGACCGCTCATCGTATCCCGGAGCAAATAGATCGCCATGTGGGACTGCCGGCCGCATGCAAAGGCCGCCCCTAACAGGGACGACCAGATCATGCCATAGCGCAAGATTTCCTCGGAATAGGTGGATGGAGCATTTAGCGCATAGCGGCTAAAGACCTGCCAGGCGAGTACCAGAACCATACCTCCCAGAATCAGACAGCAGACTGTTCCCACTATTCTGTCGAGAATTCTCCTTGCGTATGTCATTATTTCACAGCCTTGATTGCTTCATAGACAGCATATTTTTCTGGTTCCGCTTTCAACTCGTTATACATGGGCTGAACAGCGGCTTGGAACGCCGAAACGTCGGGATAGAAGAACTGAACACCGAAGTCTTCTTCAGCTTTTTTCTTTTCGGCTTCTATAGCTTCGGCCCAGACCTGTTTGTGATATGCAGTGGCTTCACTGGCAGCATCCAGAACAGCTTGGCGATTTTCGTCCGAGAGCTTTTCAAGGGTCTTTCTCGATACCAGCATTATGTCTGGAATGCGGGTATGGACATCATAGCTGTAATATTTGGCCACTTCGCCATGGCGAGCAATGGTAATGGCATACTCGTTGTTTTCTGCACCATCCAGAACGCCTTGCTGCAGAGAGGTATAGACTTCGGCCTGCCCCATGGCGATCGGCGTTGCGCCAAGCAGCTGAACCATCTTGATCGAAGTCGGACTCTGCATAACGCGGAATTTGAGGCCTTTCAGGTCCGCAACGCTTTTGATTGGCTTCTTGACAGTATAGAAGCTGCGCGCACCCGAATTAAAATAAGTCAGCCCAACAATGCCGCGATCCTTGGTGGTCTCGTAGATTGGTTGCATAATCTGGGCATCGTCCATTGCCTTGTAGAAATGCTCCTCGCTATTGAAGAGATATGGCATGGAAAAGACACCATAAACAGGAGCGAAACTTTCCATCAAACCGCCAGATACCTTGGTAAAGTCGATGGTACCCGCCTGAACCAGCTCAACCAATTCACGCTCGCCACCCAACTGGCTATCCGGAAAATACTGAACGGTTATGTCACCGTTGGTTTTTTGTTCAAGGATTTCGCCAAATTTCTTCATCGCCTCAACCGTAGGCGTTGCGTTGCTGGCATAGGCAAACTTAAGTGTTTCAGCTTTTACCGCCATTGTGCCAACCATCAGGGCTGCGATAGACAGTGCACCAATCGTTCTAAACATAATTCTCCTCCTCGTAAAAACTATTCAGATTGGAATGAAACCTACCTTCCTGCTATATGTAGGTTCGTAGATATTCGCTCAGGCAGAACATCGCCATCGCCTGCCCATAAGGCATCGAGGTCAACGCAATCTCGCGATAAAAGTCGAGGTCGGTGCCCATAGCCGTGCCAAACGACACCTGCAACAACTCCCCCTCTTCATTGATGTTGTTAATGACACCCTTTATGGCCTTTTCGGCTATGGGTTCGAATGAAGCGGGGAGATAACGCTTTCGCACACCCTTGAGCAGTCCATAAGCGAACCCGGCTGTGGCGGAGGCCTCAAGGTAGCTGGAACGATCATTGATCAGCGTATGCCATAAGCCGGTTTCCTCGTCCTGATAGTCTTTCAGGGCCTCAGCCTGACAGCGCAGGGTTGAAAGCAAATGGCGGCAGATCGGGTCGCTTTCTTGAAGGTCAAGCATGTCGATAAATTCAGGAATGGCAATAGTGATCCAGCTATTCCCCCTTGCCCAGAGTGCTTTGGCGAAATTGTGATTGCCATCGAACGTCCAGCCGTGGAACCAAAGCCCGGTCTCCCGGTCGGAGAGATACTGGATGTGATTGAGGAACTGGAATTTGGCTTCCTCGACATATTCCGGCTTGTTGAGCACCAGCCCGATTTTTGCCAGTGGCAACACGCTCATCATGAGCGTATCGTCCCACATCTGCTGATCATTGACACTGTTATAGACGATATGCTGTAGGCCGCCCTCACGTGTGCGTGGCATTTCATACATGACCCAATCGGCCCAACGCTCCATCAGCGGAACCCAGACAGGGTTGGGCTCGTGTTCGTAAAGGCTAGCAAGGGTTAGGAAAGGGGCTACAGTATTGATATTTTTGGTGGGCGTTCCCTCACTCAAGCGCGCATCAAACCATTCGTGAATAATGCTCAGGGCTTTCTCGCTTCCCGTAAGCTCCCAATATTTTAATAAGCCATAGAGCCCAATCCCGTGAGTCCATTCCCATCCAGCCCATCCTTTGGTGTCGATGACACGACCATCTTCCAGATGCAGTAAAAACTCGCCCGTTTCGTCTGTGATATTAATCAAATTGTCGGTCAAACGCTCGATGCGTTCCTTAACCTCATCACGCGCAATGAAATGGTCTTTTTGCCTGAGCAGGGGATGCAATTTCAGGATCCTCCCTTGAAATTTCAACTTTATTTTCGGAACTGCGTTTCGGAAATATTAAAATCACATTGAAAGATGTGTGTCAAGATTTTTTCATGGATTAGATTAGTTGTTTAATATCAAATATTTGAAGTCATTTCTTTCACGCCAGTCAATCCTCTTGACAAAAGCTTCCATAAATTTCAAAATCCAAATCCGAAAATAATGAAACAAACTGGAACCAATATGACTCCGCAGCGCCAGCCAAAATCCGAACAGGTTGCGTCCGTGTTAAAGGTCTTCTCTGTCCTGGAGACCCTAGTTGAGGAAAAGCGCGCCGGATTGGCAGATCTCTCCCTGCGCGCAATGACCACCAAAAGCACCGCACACCGTTTGCTCCAAACCATGATAGATTTGGGCTATGTGGAACAGGACCCTGAAACCGAAAAATATCAGCTAACGCTCAAGCTCTTCAGCCTGGGGGCGCGTTCATTAAGTGGACAGGCGGACATCCTGCGTGTTGCTGACATCGAAATGGGCAGGCTATCGCGAGAAACCGGCGAGTCGATCAATCTGGGTGTCATCGATGACCGCGAACAGTGCGTGACCTACATACATAAATACGATTCCGCCTATAGCCTCGCCATGCAATCAACATTGGGTTATCGCAATCCACTTCACAGTACATCTCTGGGCAAAGCACTGCTGGCTTGGCGTGATGAGCGGGAAATCAAGGACCGGTTAGGCAAGATGGATTTTGCCAAGCTGGCCCCAAATACGATAACGGATCAAGAGAAATATCTCGAGCAACTTAAAACCGCTAGAGACTTAGGCTATGCAGAGGAAATTGAGGAAAGCGAAGCAGGTGTGCGTTGCATGGCGGCTCCGATCCTTGACCATCTTGGTAAATCGGTTGCTGCCATGAGCATATCCTTTCCACTTTTCCGTTTTGATGAAGTCAAAAAAGCAGACTATGTAGCGCTGCTAAAAACAGCGAGCCTTAATGCGTCCCGCGCTCTGGGATATCTTGGAGCGGATGGGCCTTAAGCGCATCTGGTTGTTGATGTTCGCCGCAAGGATTTTCCGAATTCCCGATTGTCCCGTGAACAGCGATGGCCCATGCTGCGGGGAGTTGCTCGGATATTCCTGGTAAAATGTCTAGGGAAACCAGTTAAGCTTGAATGAGAGACAACCAAACAAAGCCGCCCTGATTGTGTAACAAGGGCGGCCTGCTGATTGTGCTTGGATTGTCTCACAGGGCTCATCACTGAAGATGAATGATCGCGGCTCCCTTGCCTTCAAGGATCACACCTTCCGGGCTTGAATGGCTCTGAATCTCACTATCCGCCTTTGAAATGCTGGCTATGTTGTTAAGGCGAATTTGCCATGGACGGTTTTCATCCAGCGCCTTTATGTGCAGAGAGTTCTCTACTCTTGCAACGGAGATCTTCTGTGTCAGAACTCCCCCTTCTGCATAAACCAGGGCGTCTGCTGTCTGCCCCTCTTCCAATTCGTAGAGTACATAGAGCGCATCGTCCGCATAGTCATAGGTTGGAACCTGATCATTGCCCCCCCAGATCACAAGGCTATTAGGGCGTGCAAACAAGGGAAGGTTCATAAAATCATACTGTTTTTTGAACCAGCTGCCGCCTTCAAAAACATCATTACTGAGCAGATGGGTCCAGCGCCCCTTGGGCAAGTAATATTCCACCTCGCCTGAGTGATCCAGAACCGGAGCAACCAGCAATTTCTGGCCCAACATATATTGGCGATCAAGCGGGTCACAAGCCCGATCATCCGGGAATTCTAGCAGCATGGCACGCATCACCGGCAAGCCACTGTCTCTAGCTTCGACTGACGCTTCAAAGATGGTCGGTATGAGGCGCAATCTCAGCTTCGTGAAGAAACGCAAGACATCAACCGCTTCTTCATCATAGAGCCATGGGACGCGATAGGACTTGGATCCATGCAAGCGCGAATGGCTTGAGAGAAGGCCAAAGGCACACCAGCGTTTGTAGACCGAAGCATCTGCAGTGGATTCAAACCCGCCGATATCATGGCTCCAAAAGCCAAAACCGCAAAGCCCGAGAGACAAGCCACCTCTAAGGGTCTCTGCCATGGATTCAAAATCGGAATAACAGTCTCCGCCCCAGTGAACCGGGAATTGTTGACCACCGGTTGTTGCCGAACGGGCGAACAGGACCGCCTCGCCCTTACCCAGCTCTTCCTCAAGCGCCTGATAGACGCATTTGTTGTAGAGATGCGTGTAATAGTTGTGCATCTCTTCGGGATCGGATTTGTCATAATATTCAACATTGAGCGGGATACGTTCACCAAAATCTGTTTTGAAACAATCAACACCCTGCTTGACCAGCTTTTTCAAATAACCAGCATACCAGTCACAAGCATCCGGATTGGTGAAATCGACCACAGCCTGTCCCGGCTGCCACATATCCCATTGCCAGACGGTGCCGTCCGGTTTCTTGAGAAGGTAGCCTTGGTCTTTCCCTTCTTCGAACAATCTTGACTTTTGCGCGATATAAGGATTGATCCAAGCGCAGATTTTCAGGCCCCGCTCCTTATAGCGAGCAAGCATGCCCTCGGGATCGGGGAAGGTCTCTGGGTCCCAATCGAAATCGCACCAATGCAAGCCTCTCATCCAGAAACAGTCAAAGTGGAATACATGGAGCGGAATATCCCGCTCTTTCATGCCATTCAGAAACCCCGTAACCGTTGCTTCGTCATATTCAGTGGTGAATGAGGTGGTCAGCCAGAGACCAAATGACCATTGTTTGGGTAGAGCAGGACGCCCGGTGAGGCGCGTATAGCGATCCAGCACCCCTTTGGGGTCAGACCCATCAATCATGAAATATTCAAGCGCTTCCCCCGGGACCGAGAATTGTGCTTTGGAGGCCTTTTCCGATCCGATTTCAAATTCCACTTTGCCAGTGTGATTGACAAAGACCCCCCAGCCACGATTGGTCAGGAAAAAAGGAATATTCTTGTAAGCCTGATCGGTGTTGGCGCCACCATCGCGGTTCCAGATTTCGACATGCTGGCCATTCTTGACGAAGCTGGTAAAACGCTCACCAAGGCCGTACACAAAATCCCCAATGCCAAGGTCGAGACGTTCGAACATATGGGCCCTGTCATCAGCAGCATGATCCAGAGCATGGCCGCCTGCCTTATAGGCACTGCCAGATATCACTTTGCCATCGCGCAGAAAATCCAGCCGCCACGGCCCTTTCTTTGCCACGCGCACAGTCAAGCTATCTGATGTCAAAGAAACAAAATCTTCCTCAAAGCAGATTGTTGGCTGGAAGCTCTCATCCTCGTAGAGCTCGAATTTCGGGCTTCTATCAATACCCCCCTGAAAATGCTCAACCCGGACACCGATCACCCCTGCCATGGGTGAGAAAAAACGCATGGTAAACAGACGAGCATTGATCTGGTCGGCTCGTTCCCTGAGGCGGGCAGCCGATGCATAGACAATCAGATCTGAGCCCTTCTGCTCTGCTTCATAAAAGTCAACCGGATGCATCACATCGAGATGATCGGGGACGAGCCAGTTTCCATCTGCAAATTTCATAATTCAAATTCCCTTAACAGCCGCGCATGCGCAAAGGCTGGCGCGAGTCCCTGCTTTGTTGGTCAAAGCCGCGATTAAAAAGTTTTAGCTAGATGCGGATGCCGGTTTCTCGGTCAAACAGATGTATGCGCTCCGGATCGATCCGTAGATTGAGGACTTCACCCGGGCGCACAGTTGCCCGATCATTCACAACAATGGTGACTTCCTGCTCACTGTCCGTGAACAGATAGGTGGTTGCTCCGGTGGCTTCTGCCAATCTCAGGCGCATCTTGAACTGGGCTTCCTCGGAAGAGACCAGCATCAAATGCTCAGGTCTCAGCCCGACGGTAACTCTGTGCCCGCCTTTCAGTGGTCCTGCATAAGGGAGGATTTGATCATCTCCCATTTCCAACTTCAGGCCCTGCCCATCTGCGCAAACTGTTGCGGGTATGAAATTCATTGCCGGGGAGCCGACAAACCCTGCCACGAACTGATTGGCCGGACGATCATAGAGCTCAAGAGGAGCCCCTTCCTGTTCAATCTTGCCCTCTTTCATGAGCACGACCTTGTCCGCCATGGTCATGGCCTCGATCTGATCATGTGTCACATAGACAGAAGTGGCCTGCAGTCGATCATGTAGGGCACGGATCTCCTTACGCATATGTACGCGTAGCGCGGCGTCAAGGTTAGAGAGGGGTTCATCAAACAGGAACGCCTTGGGATCGCGAATGATGGCGCGGCTCATGGCCACGCGTTGACGCTGTCCACCTGAAAGCTCGCGCGGATAGCGGCTTAGAAGGGTTGAGAGCCCTGTGGTTTCGGCCACTTCGCGGGCTTTCAACTGGGCCTGTTTTTTCTTCACACCATGGGTTCTGAGGCTGTAGGTGAGATTTTCTTCCACGGTCATGTGCGGATACAGCGCATAGGACTGGAAGACCATGGCAATATCGCGTTTGCGCGGAGGCGCTTCATTCATGCGATCCCCGGCGATCCGGATCTCGCCTTTAGAAATGCCTTCCAGACCAGCAAGTGAGCGCAGCAGGGTGGATTTGCCACATCCTGACGGGCCTACCAGAGCCACGAAAGATTTTTTCTCGATCGTCAGATTGATATTCTTGAGGGCATGATAGCGACCATAGTATTTTTCGACCGCATCAAATTCGATCTGGGCTGTCATTTTAAAGCTCCCGAGGTCAGGCCTGAGACGATTTTGCGTTGCAAAAGAACAAATACGGCGAGAATTGGTGTCACATAGATCGACGAGTAAGCCATGATCTTGTCCCATTCGACCGTGTTCGGTCCCATGAAGGTATTGAGGCCCACACTGGCCGGTTGATAGATGGCGTCCGCGATGAAGGTTTTGGAATAAACGAATTCACCGAAGGCCTGCATGTAGATGAGGATTGCGCTGACCAGGATCCCGTTCCGCGCAAGCGGCAATACGATGTGAAAGAAAGCCCCGATACGGGAGTTGCCATCCACCAGCGCTGCCTCCTCAAGCTCCATCGGCACGCTCATGAAAGTGGCGCGTACAAGTACGACGAAGAAAGGCATGCTCTTTGCCGTGATCCCCAGAACCGTTGCAAACCGTGGATAATCGAGGATGCCAAGCTGTGAGAAACCAACAAAAATCGGGGTTACCATCAGAGAGGGGGGCAATACCTGCAACATCAGGATCAGGAACAGACCAACATCCACCCAACGGTTGCGATAGCGGGCCAGAACATAGGCTGCTCCAGAGCCGAGAATAGCAATCAGAACAACGGACCAAGTGGCAATATAGAAGGAATTCCAGAGGAAGTTGCCCATATGGCGCGTCTGCCAGACATCAACAAAATTGCTCCATTGTGCCTGTGTCGGAATAAAAATGGGCGGACTGGCAAACGCTTCGGAGGTTGTCTTGATTGCCGTGACATACATCCAGTATAGTGGAAATAGATAGATCAACGCCAATATGAGTGCACAGACAATCAGGATGACATTGCGAAAGCTTTTGTTACTCATCCTCTTACCTCCGAGCGCGTGGAGCGCACATAAAAAGCAGCCGCCACGATCACGAGCGTTATCATCATCACAGACACGGTGGCTCCCCTTGCAAAATCAAATTCACGGAAGGAAAGCTGCCAGGCCCAATATTGCGCCACATTGGATGCATTGTTCGGACCGCCATCGGTGATCGAGGCGAAGAGGTCGAATTGTTGCAAGGTGAAAATGAGGCCCAGCGAGAGCAGAGCCCCGATAGTCGCCCGCATCATGGGAAGTGTTATGGTGAGAAACCGGCGCATGGGACCAGCACCATCCAGTGCTGCGGCTTCATAGAGATCTCCCGGTATCGATGCCAGACCGACAGAGAGCAAAATCATATTGAAGGAAGTTCCCAGCCATATATTAGCAAAGATCACACTCCAGAGCGCAAAATCCGGGTTAGAACGCCAGAAGATAGGCGCGTCGATCACACCGAGTTGGGTGAGGAAGAAATTGAACACCCCGAAGTCACCGCTGAGCAACCAATTCCAGATGGCGCCGGCGACCAGCCCGGGCATGACCCAAGAGACAAGAAAAAGTCCACGCAGCCATGTCGAGCCAGGAAATGTCTGTTGGAAGAAAAGAGCAAGCCCGAATCCGAGGAGAAACTGACCTGCCAGAGATCCCACGACGAACAGCAGCGTATTCCAGAAAATGGGCCAGGTTTGCGGATCGGACAGAATGGCTTGGTAATTCTCGAAGCCTACAAAGGGGCGAATGAGTTGTCCGAGGCTGAACATGTCAACTTCCTGAAAACTCATCAGAACATTATAAAGGATGGCGCTGCCGGATATGGCGATCAGAAAGATCAGCGGCAGGCCGATCAGAATGATATCAAAACCAAGCCCGTCCCATAAATTGGACAATCGCTTGCGCATGGGGATGAAACTCCTTTGAGCGGCAATAAGCAAACTTCCAGCATCCCGCATCCCATGAGGGGATGCGGGTGGAGCTCTACTTTACGCTCACGCCTTGGGATTATTGGGTGACCCTGTCTATAACAACCTGAGCCTGATCAAGCGCTTCCTTGGGAGAAGAGGCTCCCGTCAATGCGGCCTGAAGAGCATCTTGAATGGCCTTGGAGATCTTGGGCCATTCTGGTGATGGACCTCGGGGCCGAGCATATTTTAGTTGTTCCTGAAAGGCTTGAAGTGCCCGATCCTTTTTGGGATCACCGGTGGATGGGATCGTAATGTTCTGCTCTGGCGGCAACTGCCCGAAGCGCTGGAACATGTCCTTGTCCTGCTCAGCCAGATATTCCAACACCTTGAAGGTTTCTTCTGGATGCTTGGTCGACTTGAAAACCACCCAGTTATAGTCGCCCATTGCAGATGAACGCGTTGCGCTTTCTTCGGGAACAGGAAGCAAGGCGACCTTATAGTCAAATTTTGCTTCCTTGGACATGCGATCCAGTTCCCACGGGCCGGAGATCGACATGGCGGCATTGCCAGCGATGAAAGTGGAGGTTGAGTCCCACTGACTGCGACTGATGGTATCTGGCGAAGCAAGTCCTTCATCCAGAAACTTCTTCCATAACCTCAGAGCCTTTACACCGCCTTCGGTATTGACTTGATCCCAGCTGCCGCCTGCCATTTGCACCCAGGGCAGAAACTGGAAGGTTCCTTCCTCGGTTGCCTGTGCTGAAAAAGCGAGGCCATAGATGCCTTTTTTCTTGTCGGTCAGCTTCTTGGCATCTTCGTACAACTCATCCCACGTTTTGGGAGGTTCTGTGATCCCAGCAGACTTGAGCATGTCGGCATTGTAATAGAGAGCGATCGTATTGGTGGATTTGGGAACACCATAGAGTTTTCCATCCCACATGGCAGAGGCGATCGGGCCAGAATAATAGTCATCAATATTGATCACTTTGGAGCTGTTGACCATGTCTGTGAGGTCAAGCAAGGCGCCCTTGGCGGCCATCATGGCATTAAAGGGAACGTCAACTGCATAGATATCGGGAGCCTTGCCAACCGCATAAGCGCGCATGACGTCGCTCATCAGATCGGCAAACTGCAATTGCCGGTATTGCACCTTGATATCAGTGTGGCTGGCGTTGAAATCCTCCACCAGAGCTGGTGTCGGCTGGTCCGGCCGGTCGACGGCCCAGAGTTGAATGGTAACAGGGTCGGCTGCAAAAGCGGAACCGGCAAGGCTGAACATCGTTGCCGCTAATGATACACGGGTGAATAAGCTGAATTTTGTCAAATCGACCTCCCAAATGCGCTTTGGCAGGAACTTCACACGAAAAAGGTCTGAAATTGCCACCGTAAACGTTTACGACAATAGACCTGAGTGTCACAAGCTGTCAAATAGAGAATTACATTATTAGAGGAAATGGAATGAAGGGCATTCGTCAACTTGCCAACCATCTACATATTTCTACGGGGACGGTGTCGCGTGCTCTGAACGGCAAGGCCGACGTCAATGCTGAAACCCGCCGCAAGGTTCTGGAAGCAGCTGAGGAGTTAGGTTATGTGCCCAATCAGGCCGGACGCAGCTTACGACAGGGCACCACACGCACGATAGGACTAATTCTGGATCATGATTCTTCGACCGGATCGACGAGTGACAATTTCTTTCCAAGAGTGATTGATGGTCTACAGAGAGTGCTAACCCGTCATGGTCTTGATCTGGTGCTGCTGCTTTGCCCCAATGATGAAGATCAGGACGCCTTCTTGCGCAGAATGGTGGCGCGACGCCTTGTTGACGCCATGGTGATTTCATCGACCCGTATAACGGATCCAAGATTCTCTTTTCTCACAAAGGCCAAAATGCCATTTGTTTCACTTGGTCGCAGTGAATCCGCAAGCGCAGAAAATCGCTGGATCGACCTTGATTTCGAAGGCATCGCGAAAAGGGCAGTTGAGCGGCTCTACGAGCGGGGACATAGGCGGATCGCTGTTGCAGCTCCTGACAATGATGTGAATCTGGCAAAGTTATTTTTAAAGGGCTATCAAGCTGGCTTGGAGAAACACGGGCTTCCATTTGACCCTGCCTTGGTTTTTCGAGCTGCAGTGAAGGAAAGCGGCGGCTATGAAGTTGGCAATCAGCTTTTACAGATTGAAGATCGCCCGACAGCCATACTGCTCAATGCTGAAATGATGTCAGTTGGCCTCTATCGAAGGCTCGGGGAAGAAGGATTGCAGCCGGGTGCAAATCTGGCGATCATTGCGGAACGCGAAAGTCCAGTTGGCAGTTTCCTGTTACCACGTCTTACCTGCTTTGGAGTAGATGCTCTATCGGTTGGGCAGGCGCTAGGTGAAATGCTATTATCTACCCTTCCGGCTTTTGCCTCGATCTATAAGGATGTTCCAAAGACAAAAATCTGGCCGATGACCCTGATTGAGGGAGAAAGCGACCCGGAGTTGGGTTCGCACCATCGCTGAGGGGCTTGGGTAGAAATGCGCTCGGAATCAATACATCGCAGATCACGGTGGATACAAAGCGACAAGATCGGCTGCGAGCAACGCAAGCATGTAAGGCTTATCGGATCAGGCTTACCGCTGTAGGCAAGCCTGATATTTCATATTGCAAGGATATGATTAGGCGCCGGAGTGGCGCGCGATAAACGCGTTCAATCCGTCATTCGCGTCTGCTCAGTCATTTTGCCAATACTGTAGCCTTCGGGATCGAGAATTCCGATCGTTTCATAGCGATGCATGGTTTCAAAAAGGCACAATTCAACAGGGCCAAGATCGACCGGGCCGATGTCCCTCAACAATGCTTCAAACAGGGCTTCCGCCTCTTTCATCACGCTGTCTGCCTGCTGTGTGGTGAGCCAGCGGATGGGATAGGCCATGCTGACATGAAAGCCGTAGCTGTCGATATCACCACGCCTGATGCCCGTCACATCTTCCAGCAAGGCGCGTGTCTGGCGCAATTTCCCTTCTTCAACCGGGTTCAGCCCTTCCATCTCAATGGTAGCCGGCAAGACGAGCCCTGTCGGTTTGACCTTGAACCCCGCTTCCCCCCTTTTTTGTTCCAAAGTGTCGATGAAATGGCGCGTGGTTGTTGCGAGGTCGGAGCCGGCGGGCAATCCTTCTGGCCAGCCATCCTGCCCGAGTGGGTCGCCACAGACACCACAGAAGACCGTCATGTGAAAGCTTGCCTTCGGCAGAAAAGAAAACCAGTCGGCATATCGCGATGCACGAAGGTGATCCTGCATGGTGCAGAGCGCTTCGAAGAAGGCCGTATTCTGATTGATGTGGCAAATGAAGGTGTTGCCGGGAAAGGGCAGCACAGTGCCGTCCGGTGTAAATTTCCCACCCTTGTCCGGGGCCGTGATTGCGGGCGGGTGGGCTCCACCGATGTCTTTTCCGGTTAGAAGGGAAAGAATTTTGCCGCGCTTGGGTTCGGGCATAGACCAGCTGTTGCTTTGCATCGGACATCTCCAGTATGTCGTGATTGATCGGCCTCTATCCCTTGGGAAAAGATAGTCGGCCGTCATCTGTTCGTGTTTTTGGCTCTCCGGTAGATCTCGCTAGATCATACCGGTTCCTTGTCTGTTGTTTGTTTCGCGGCGTGTCGCCTCATCCTGATGCTGCGCTGGTGGGCGTCGCCTTGATGCGTGATTTCTGCAATCGGCCATGCTGCTCCATCACCGCATATCCGATCGTCGCAAACTTGCTGTTCATCTCCTTGAGATCGGCGATGATTTCGAGATGCTGATTGCTCGAGGCAAGGCTTGTCAGATTGCCCCGACGCAAGCGCGAAAGATGATTGGCGCGGCTTTCCTGCTCCAGCTCTGCGACATCCTGCTTGTGCACCACCAACTGCTGGGCAACGGGAACGAGCCCGGTCCATGCCGTTTCCTGCGCCAGAATGATTGCTTTGCGAACCGCATCGATAATGCCGTTGATCTCGGACAGACCTTCTTCAGAGAATTTGAAATCACCGGCGCGTCGGGCGCATTGCAGGGAGAGGAATTTTCCAGCCAACACGTCTCCGCAACGCTCGACACGGATGGCGAATTCGACGATGTGCCGGATGCGTTCAAGCTCCTGCTCATCGCCGACCGGCAGGCGGGCATAGAGCTGGCGCACGCTGACAAGGCTTGCATTCATCCGCTTTTCAAGTCCGGCAACGACCTCAGGGTCTGGCGATGGAGAGGCGCCCTCTTCCAGCATCATTGCTGCGATATCAAGCATGCCGCTCACACGGCGCTTGATGGCAGGCAGAGCAAGCGTGCCATCATCGACCACGGTATCGGACAGATCAGGCCGTGCATGATGTTGGGCGAGTTTGACGCGCTGCTCGAACAGCGCACAGATCTGTGTGCAAACAGGGGCAAACAGCAGAAGAAGCAGATTGAATGTCAGATGACCCGCAAGGATCATCTGTTCCGCAGAGACTATGGTCGGCAACGCGATGCGTCCCTGCATTACGGCCAAGATCAGGATGATCAGGGCTGCTACGGAAGAACGCAGCACTGCTACAGTCAGGGCAACAGCCTTGCTGCGCTCATTCTCATATTTCAAGAGCCAGACGGGAAGCAGCGCGCTGCCGAGATTGCACCCGAGCATGAAGGCAAGACCGGCGAAGGATCCAAGCCCGGCATGCGCCGAGAAGGCGACCGCGGTCAGGATGCTTGCAACACTTGAATGCATCAGGAAGGTCAGCACAACGCCCGCAAGGGCAGCCGTCACGGGATCCCGATTGAGATAGTCCACCACCGCGGAGGTCCATGGCATGTTGCCAAGCGGGGCCACACTCTCCCGGATGATGGACAGGGAAAGGAAGATGAGGCCCAGCCCCAGAATGGTCCGCCCGAGATTTCGGTGTCGGGGATTGTTCGAGCGCAGATAGAGGCTAGCACCGACCAGAATGGCCAGAGGGCTAAGGGCAGAGACGGGCAGATGCAGGAACTGGACGGCAAATGCCGATCCCATATCCGCTCCAAGTGCAACGATGGTTGCCGAGAGGATCGGAATCGCCCCATTTCCCGCCAGCGCTGCCGTCATCAGCATAACGACCGTTGCCCCTTGCATGATGAAACCGAGCCCCATGCCTTTGACAAGATTGCGAAAGGTTGAGGACTGTTCATTCAGGCTTGCATGGATTTGAACGCTCCACAGCCGTTCAATGCCGATCCGCATGAAGCGCACCGAGAACAACAGCAGCATGGCGCCGCTGGTAAGCTGTATCAGAAAGATCAGAATGGTCACATCTAACCTCTAGAGGGTTCATGTTGGCCTCAAATGGGCGCAAAGAGAGGGTATTGAAGGGCCCGACCGACAAAGTCGGTCGGGCCATTTTGCTTATCGTTCCTGCACGACATGTTCGACGAAATAGGCCTCGACTTCCCCGCGGAAAGGCTGGGCACCCCATGGCATCCGATATTGCCGCTGTTTGTTGGGAATCAGGGCATAACTGTCATCGGCCTTGGTGTTCATCGGTGCGCTGCCGAAGTCGCGATTGAGCATCGACTGGGTTTCAGCAGAAGTCAGCCAGTTGACGAACACGGCAGCGGCTGCCGGATGCGGTGCGTTCTTTGGAATGGCAATTGCGTTGCCACCACCATTCATGCCCATTTCGGGAATGTAGAATTTGATGTCCTTGCGCACTTCGCCACGCTTCTGAAGACCAGCGAGATGGTCTTCCCAAGCGGGTGCCATCCACAATTCGCCATCAGAGACGCGCGTGATCGAATCTGCATTCGAGACCGTGATCACATAGTCTTCGGCATACTTGTTGAAGAAATCGATACCCGGCTGCAATTGAGCAAGGTGTTCGGCGCTGTCCGATCCATCCGTGAAGTCGGTACCGGAGACGACCCTGAGAATATTCTGATAAAATGAGGGGCCGGACCCACCATTCTCATAGTTGAAACCGAACTTGCCGGGATTTTTCTGCCAGAAGGCGGCAAAATCTTTCGGCGTTTGTGGCAGATCCTGTTCCGCGACTTTGGCCGGATCATAGGCAATACCGGTCTGGTTGCCCCAGAAGGCCAGCGCATAGCCGTCGCTGTCATATCCGGACAGGGTTGTGACACGCCCTTCATCGGCAGGCAGCATATCAAGTTTATAGAACAGATTGGCTGGTGTGACGGTGGACAGCAGATCCCAATCCCAGGCGAAAGCATCGATATCACCTGTGTCACGGTCCCGCTCTGCCATGAGCTTTTCCGTGTTGCCATCAAGCGTCGTAACCGGAATCTTGACCTTGATGCCATAGGCCTCTTCAAAGGCTTTGACCTCGCGCCGGAAGTCATCCTGGAAGTACCAGACATACCAGGTCAGCTCTCCCTCTTCCTTTGCTTGTGATACGATTTCGTCCCACGACATGGAACCAAGATCGGCGGCGGTTGACAGCTGGACCGATGCAAGCAGCATGGTGGCTGACATGAGTAGTTTCTTGAGCATGGATCTCCTCCTCTTTCAAATAATGCTCGACATAGTGCTGCCTGCGGCTATCCCTTGCCGGAAGACAGAGACGGATTTGCGGACTTGAGAAGTCGTTCCAGAATGAGCATCAGAAGCACATTGGGAACGACCAGAATGAGAGACAAAACGGCTGCGTTGGGGCGGACAAAATCTTGCCCGAGCGCGGAGTAGAGCAATGTGGGAATGGTAACGACATCCGGAGAGCCGACGATGAAGGCGATGGCGAATTCCTCGATAGACTGGATGAAAACAATCAGCAGCGTGGCAAAAATGCCCGGCCGCAAGGGCGGCAGATAGGCCACCTTGAAGCGCGCCCAATGGCTGGCGCCCAGATCGCGTGCGGCGTCGACATGATCCTGCCGCACCTGCTCGAAACAGACCGTCAGAATACGGATCGCGTAGGGCAGGAAAATGATGGAATGGGCAAAAACGATGGCCCCCATGCGCCAACTGGCAAGACCGATCTGGAAGAGCAGCGCCGAGAAGAAGACCGAGGTGATGAAGGGAGGCACCACAAGCGGCAACAGGCAAAGCGTTTTGGCCACCTCACGCCCGGGAAAACGGATTCGCCCAAGGGCATAGGAAGTTGGCAGAGCAAGAAGAAAGGCGACGACCGCTGTTGACGGAGCAAGGGTATAGGACGTGATGAGCGCCGACTTGAGTGAAGAATTCTGCCACATGTCTACCCAGCGATGAAACGACATGGCGGGCGGCAGCAAGGTGCCTGCGGTCCATGGCTCGGATGGATCGACCAGAGACCAGAGGATCGCCATGGAAAAGGGAATGACCAGCCAGATGATGGAGACGGTGATCACCAGTCCCATGAGAATGCGATTGATGCGGGACTGGCTCATTTGCTTATCCCCTTGAGAACGAGGCGAGATACTAAGGCAAGAATGGCCGACCCCACCAGAGCGATGACAATCATCGATACGCCCACCACGGCCGCCGAATGCCAGTCGCCCCTGCCCTTGAAGCTCACCATGAGCTGGGAGAGGGACTGACGATTGATAGGGCCTGCGATGGTCTGGAAGCTGAAGTCCGCCAATGCGCCGATGAAGATGATGACCATGGCCGCTTGCATGCCCGATACAGTCAGGGGAGCAATTACCTTGCGGAACCGGTCCCAGGATCCGGCACCCAGATCGCGCGCGGCATCAAGAACATCATCCGAAATCCCCTGAACTGCTCCGGTCAGCAGAAGCAGGGCGAAAGGCATCTGTTTCCAGGTTTGCAGAATAAGGATACCGATTGCGTTGCGGTCGTTTTGGAGCCTGTGGGGACTATCCCAGATGCCCAGCCACATCATGAACTGGTTGAACAGGCCATGATAGGCTATGATGTTGATGAACAGGAAGGCGGCGACGAGGCCATGCACGAGCATTGGGGCCTTGAGAATGGCTCCGATGGTCATGGAGCCGGGAAAGGGTTTGCGCAACCATATAGCCAGCGGATAGGCGAGCGCGACCGAGAAGACGGCACTCAGCACGCCGACATAGATCGAATATTGGATTGATCGGGAGAAAATCTTGCGCCCGAAGAGATCGGACCAGAAGGCAAGCGTGAGTTGGCTTTCGCCGTTGATGGCATAAAGCCCGAAGGATTGTGCAACCGCGATATAGACCACGGTGCCCATCAACCAGAGAATGAGCCCAAGGCCGGGGAGCAGCAGCAGAATGACCA
The DNA here is from genome assembly GCF_963676485.1 of uncultured Cohaesibacter sp. Classification (NCBI taxonomy): domain Bacteria; kingdom Pseudomonadati; phylum Pseudomonadota; class Alphaproteobacteria; order Hyphomicrobiales; family Cohaesibacteraceae; genus Cohaesibacter; species uncultured Cohaesibacter sp. Next base: position 94,937 of record NZ_OY781115.1, on the reverse strand, counting down.
GAAGCCAGCGGCGCAGTGTCATGACCCTGCCTCCAATATGATGATGTGGTCCGTCGGAACGCCGAACTGGACTGCATCCCCTTCTTGCGCCGAACTTTCGGTGACTTGCACCCGGTGGACATAGCCATCGGTGTTGATCATCAAATCCGTATAGTGCCCCTGAAAGGCTCTGTTCTGGATAGTTCCTGTGAGGGAGCCTTCTCCAAGCACGACCTTTTCCGGACGCCAGCCAAGGGAAATCGTCTCACCCTGATTGAGCTGATCAGCAGCGACCAGCAACGTGCCGACCGGCGTGCTGACGTCCCAACGACCGGCTTCGCGCTTCTGACCGACAACGCCTTCGACCACATTCGCATCGCCGATGAAATCGGCGACGAAACCGGTGCGGGGTCGGGAATAGATTGTCTCTGGCGTATCAACTTGTTCCATGCGGCCTTCATTGAGCACCACGATCCTGTCGGACATGGCCAGTGCTTCTGCCTGATCATGGGTGACATAGATGGCCGTGAGGCCATATTCCCGCTGGATACGACGGATCTCGATGCGCACCTGATCGCGCAGTTTGGCGTCAAGGTTTGAAAGGGGTTCATCGAACAGGATGACACTTGGGCGCATGACCAGTGCGCGGCCCAATGAGACACGCTGCTGCTGGCCTCCAGAGAGCTGGTTGGGGAGCCGGTCCATCTGCTTTTCGAGGTCGAGCTTTGCGGCCACATCTGCAACACGCTCGTTTCTTTCTTTTGCGGGCAGTTTCTTCTGACGGAGCCCGAACTCAAGATTGGCACGCACGGTCAAGTGGGGGAAAAGCGCATAGGACTGGAAGCAAAGTGCTGTATCGCGCGCTTCAGGAGGGATGTTGGTAACATCCTTGCCATCAATGCTGATACTGCCTCTGGTCGGCTCCAGAAAACCGGAGATGAGTTTGAGGAGTGTGGTCTTTCCACATCCGGATGGTCCCAACAGTGTCAGAAACTCGCCGGATTCCACGTCGAGGGACAATTCAGACAAGGCTGTAAAGGTCCCAAATGACTTCGACAGGTCGCGCAGGCTGATGGCAATCATGTTCCCTCCCGAGAAATGCTTTTTATTACCCACGAATAGTAATAATAATATTACTCATGTCAAGTAAAAAACGCTTGATCCGTAGCGATGACGAGGTGAGAATGGGCAAAGGCATACCGCAAACAAGGATTGATGCAGAATGCGATTTGAAGAAGGTCACCCGGTGAAAGACTTGCTAGGTCCGAGCGAACGCAAGATCATGGCGGCGATCAAGCATGCCGGTCCCATAGCGCGATCCGAGATCACGCGACAAACCGAGCTGGCTCAGCAAACGGTTCATCGGATTGTCGATAATCTGGAACAACACGGCTTTCTCCAGTTTGGTGAAGCGGTGATTGCAGGGCGCGGGAAGCCTAGCCCCATGGTGTCAATCAATCCAAACCGATATGCATCGATCGGCCTGTCCATCAGCACCGATCACGTCAGGCTCTGCCTGCTTGACCTGTCCGGGAAGCCTGTGGCGCAAGAGACAGCCCCTCTCGCAGCCTCAAGACCTGAACAGGTAATCGAACTTGTCCGGCAGAAAATTACGAAATGGCGCACGCAAGGCGTCGGCGAGAAAAGTATCATCGGCATCGGAATTACCATGCAGGGCTTCCGCACCGGGCCGGATGATCTGTTCCAGCCGCCCGAGCTTTTGGTCAGCTGGCAGGATTTGCCCCTTGAGGCCTATCTCAACAAAGAGCTTGCCCTGCCAGCATTTGCGGAAAACAACGCAACGGCAAGTGCGCTTGCGGAATATTATCTCGGTGCGGGACAGGAGTGCGATACACTCACCTATCTCTCGTTCAACCACGGCTTCGGGGCCGGGATCTATTCTGGGAATCGCCCGTTTCTTGGCGGGCATGGCAATGCCGGGGAGATTGGTGCACTCTATCTTGCCGACGAACTGCACAAGCGACCCGCCCTTTCCGGGCTGTTGCGCACCCTCACGCAGAGGGGAATGCAGCTTGATGGCGTGATGGACATGACCTCGCGCTTTGATGCCAACTGGCCCGGGGTGGCTGAATGGCTCGAAGAGGTCAAGCCCCAGCTCCATCTGGCACTCAGGGCACTACAGGCGACAGTTGACCCGGAGGCCATCTTTTTTGGCGGGGAAGCGCCTGATGCCCTGCGGCTTCTTTTCATGGAAGCGGCAGAAGGAGCATTTCGTGACAAACGCCTGCCCCGCCCTTCTCTGATAGTCAGCGCGCTACCCGGAGACCCAGCTCACCTTGGCGCAGGGCTATTGCCGTTGCATCAGCTTGTATTTTGAAAAGGTTCCACCTTTTCAGACATTTTGCAGCGCTTCTACGGTGTATCCGTTTTAGATTTCATGCTACTTTTTGCTCTTCCAAGCCAGTCCTTAATGACAAGGGCAACCCATTCCGGCGGAGGACACCGAAATATCTGCGTTAGAGGCAGGGAAAGCTAGCGGTGTCCCCTGATCCTGCTTCACGGTAGCCTGAAAAGCCGGACCGATTTCGAGCCCCTTGCGGAGCTGCTTTGTATGAAGTTCAGGCTGGAGCAAATATGTTGGCTTTTACAAAAGCTCAAATTGAGCAAGGCCACGGTATAAACGGGCCTTCATACAAGCTTCGCGAAAAACGGAGAACCGGGCTGTCCATCCAGCCCGGGTCAAGATCACAATGCGTCTGCGATTGAAAATTTCACGATATTACTTGAATTCGGTTACATCAATCCAGAGGACGGCATCTTGGGAGAGCTCCTTGCCTTCATGCTCGGTGTCTGGCCCGGCACCAAGGCAGGCAAATCCCCACTTGCCCGCGCGAGGAATGCCGAATGTGAAGACACCATTCGGATCAGTGATCGCAACGATAGCGCTATCCGGCACGGGCCCTTCGGCGTCCTTGGAAAATGCATTGGCTTCAAGGTCAATGGCCGGATTGATATATTCAATCTCACATTCAACCCCGGCTGCCGGTTTGCCATCGGAAAGCACCTGACCGGAGAATGTGCCGCCTACGAAATTCTGATAGGGCTTGTTGAGCGGAACGATCTCGGCAGGTAGCCCCAGAGGCTCATTCCACGTAGTCGGCATGGCCTTGTTCACATAAGACTTGGTGATCTGCTGGATGTAGATGTCTTCGCTTTCTTCATAGTAAGGAGCGGGCGTCAAAGCGAAGATGTAATCGCCGTTGCGCTTGATCGAATAGGACGTTTCAAACGCCTTGGCCTCATTGTGCGCCCCTTTCCAGGTGATCGGCTTGAGGGTTGGCAGCAGGTCGGTCTTCTTGCCTTTGAAATAGACATCAAAGGCTTCTGGCTGCCCCATATCCATTGCGTGTCCATTTTCCATCGGATGCCCAAACATCAACTTAAGCTGAATTTCCTGCGCTTTGTCGAGCATCACATTGGGGGTGTAAAGCAGCTGGAAATGCGCCTCTGCGGCTCCAGCAAAACCGATCGCTGCTGCAGCAACACCAATAAGCAGTTTTTTCATTGATCATCTCCCGTTTGCACCATGCCAGCAAAAATTGGGCAAACCCCTTCCATTCAAGGGACAAAGCAAGCCTCCTTGTTGGCATAGTCAGCAATCATGTATTTGTTGATTTGCGCTCCAAGATCCCGGAACGCCTAAGAAATTATTCTACGATTTCGCTACCGTTGATCTCAATCTCATGGCCAGGGCCAGCAGCAAACAGAACGCTATAATCGCCATCTGGCTTATCGAACTCGAATTCGCTGTCCTCGCTCATTTTGCCTTCCAGTATGAGAGTCTTGTCGCCGTCATAGACTTTCATTGTGACGCCTGATGCTGACGAGCCATCAGAAAAGCCCCCCTCACACAGAACTGTGCCATCTCCATTGTCATAGCAAGCACAAATAGGCGTGTGCGCAGATGCGGCGCTCATCATGCAAATCAAACCAAAGGCAGAGAAGGTTATTAGCTTCTTCATCCCAAACAAATCTCCCATATCAGAACAAATACGTAGAACGATTATTTCTCCTTATAATAATTCTATTTTAGAATCATAATAAAAAGACATGAGAAATGCCGAAAAGCAAGTATCATGAACCGTCAACTCAAGTTTTTACTTTATTCTTAGATCTGCTTGTTGTAAATAGTAATCATTCGCAACTTCTCACCGCTCCGCAAAATGGCGCAATGTTTCGCTTGAATTTTCAAGGGCTATCAAACTCAAAAATGGTGCTGGTAATGACCAAATCTGACCAATTGGCAGAGTTCAATAAGGTATTGACTTTAAACGATATTCTTCCCGGATCTCGCGTCCGCGTGAAGCGCCACAACGCAAAAGGGTCAGTGCGGCAGCGGCTTCTCGATCTGGGCGTCATGCCGAATGCGTCCATTCTGGTGGTGCGCGCAGCCCCTTTAAACGACCCGATTGAGCTCCGCCTGGATGCCACAGATATCACCTTGCGCAGACGCGAAGCAGCAACCATTGAAGTAATCGAGAACCAAGATGACTGACCAGATTAAAGTTGCACTCGCAGGTCAACAAAACGCCGGAAAGTCGACATTGTTCAACCTGTTGACCGGCGCGCGCCAACATGTTGCCAACTATCCCGGGGTCACTGTTGATAAGAAATATGGCAGCTATAAATTTGAGGGTGTTTCGGTGACGGCAGTGGATCTGCCCGGCACCTATAGCCTGACCTCCTTTTCCCTTGAAGAAAGAGTAGCCAGAGCCTTTCTGATCCAGGAGCGACCCGATGTCGCAGTCAATGTTGTGGATGCATCCAATCTGCGCCGGTCTCTCCATCTGACCATCCAGCTTTTGGAAATGGGCCTCAAATCCGTTCTGGCGCTCAACATGATGGATATCGCCACCAAACGCGGCATCTCGATTGATGTGAAAGGTCTTGCGCACACATTGGGGCTTACGGTCGTCGAGACCATCGGTTCGAGAGGCTTTGGCCGCGAGAATTTGCGTCAGGCCATTCTGGAAGAAGCCCGGTGTGTGAAGCACGATGTCCAGTGCATCGATTATGCCTCCCTTGAACCATTGATCTCCGATCTTTCTCTGATGGTCCGAGATCCTGCCAGTGAATGGCACCTTCCGGCCCGTTGGCTCGCCATCAAGCTTTTGGAGCAGGATAGTCAAACCCAAGTTCTGTTACAGGAAAGTGCAGGCTTCGAATGGGCTGACAATATCATCCAAAAAGCCAACCAAATGGCCGAACAATTCGAGCAAACGGAAGGCATGAGTACGTCCGATTCCATTATTGCCACACGCGATCGCTATATAACGGAGCTGCTGGCGGACTGTGTCACAGACACGGAGAAAGAGACGGAATCCACCACCAGCAAAATAGACCGCTTCGTGCTGAACCGATGGGCAGCACCACTCTTTCTGGTGTTGACGGTCTATCTGATCTATCAGATTTCCATTGTGTGGGGATATGAGCTGACCAACTATACTTGGCCGATTTTGGCGAAATTCAGGGAAATCGTCGCCAATCTTCTGCCGAGCGCCGGTTTCCTCGAAGATCCCTATACCCGATCCATGGGGCTATGGCTGGTGGATTCGGCCAATACGCTGCTCAACTATGTGCCGATTTTCATCATTCTGTTTGCACTGATCGCGATGCTGGAAGACTCAGGCTATATGGCGCGGATTGCTTTCATCCTCGACAAGGTGCTGCATCGCTTTGGCCTGCATGGCCAGAGCACGTTGCCCCTTATTCTGGGCGGGGTGTTTGCCGGGGGCTGCGCTGTGCCGGGGATCATGGCGACCAAGGGCATTCCGGACAATCGCGCACGCATGGCCACCATCTTCGCAGTGCCTTTCATGAATTGTCTGGCAAAAGTGCCCCTTTACACCTTGCTGCTTGGCATTTTCTTCGTCGAAGACAAGTCGCTCATGATGTTCTACATCTCAACGATGACAGTCATTTTTGCTTTGCTGGTCTCAAAGCTTTTGACGGTTACAGTGCTTAAAGGGCAAGAAACCTCCCCTTTCGTCATGGAGCTGCCCACCTATCACGTACCGACAGTCAAAGCCGTGTTGCAGCGCTCTTTCGAACGGACGTGGATCTATATCAAGAAGGTCGGCACGATTGTCGTCGCCGTGGCCGTCGTCGTATTTGCTCTTTTGCAATTCCCCGGCCTCTCTGATGATCATATGCAGCAATATGAGGCAAATGGCGTAAAGGCCGTTGAAAAGTTCCAGAAAAGCATGAAAGGCAACGCTTATGAGGCTTTGGCAAGCAACGAGAATATCGTTCCGCTTGTAAATTATTACACAGACTATAAGCGCGCCAAACTGAATGCGGGCGGTGCGGCAGGATCGAAAGCAGTCAATGAAACATTCATGGCCCGCAATGCCGACTATTACCCGCTCGTGCGCGCTCCTAAGGGCGACAAGGATGCCAAGAAAGCAGGTCGTAGCCTGAAGAAGCTGGTCAAGACCCGCAAGTCGATCCGCCGCGAGATGAAAGAAGAACGGATCACGACATCGGTTCTGGGCATGATTGGCCGGTCTCTGGAGCCGGTTACCCAATTTGCTGGCTTCGACTGGAAAATCAACGTAGCTCTCCTGTCTTCCTTTGCCGCAAGAGAAAGCTCGGTTGCCACACTGGGCGTGCTGTTCCAGCAGGATGAAGACCAGAACGCCACGCTGGAAGATCGTATGGGAGCGGAAACCAAGGCAGGAGGCGCAACCGCTCTGCTCGCCGTTTCCATGATCCTGTTCTTCGCGCTCTATCCGCCGTGTCTGGCAACGACCGTCATGGTAAAAGTGCAGACCGGCTCCTACAAATGGATGCTCTTTTCCATCCTGTTTCCGACAGCGCTCGGGCTGGGCGTCTCCAGTGCCGTCTACACAATCGGCACGGCAGCAGGTCTTGGCGGCATGCAGATGATGACAATCGTCTATCTTTCCGCTCTTGCCTTGCTTGTCATTGTCGGGCTGTACAGTGGAAGGAACGAGCGATCTCTGGATGTCTTGCTAGAGCAAAGATCCAGTGTTGTAGAGAAAGGGGCCTGATCATGGAAAGTGAAGCGGTTTCCTCGACTTCAGCCCTTGTCGGGTCCTCTATTGGCACCCTCTGGGATGTGCTTTTGGTCGGGTTCGTCATGCTGGTCGCCTTGATCTACCTGTATCGCAAGCTCTGGACCAAGCGCGGCGCTTGCTCAGACTGCACGTCAGGCGGTGGAGGCTGTTCTTCCTGCCAGACAAGCAAGTTCGAATTCGACACGTCTCCATTGAAAAAGCGCTAGGCGAGCTCATCGCAAAGTGTACAGAGGGAATGGCCCCAAACCTGTGAAGGCCTCTTAAAGAAAGCAGGCAATCAACGCGTATCGGGACCGAGGCCCACCCATCTTGTGAATGCGGGCAGCTTTGATAGGCTGCCCGCATCGTTTTTTTCTAGCAGCCAGTTGCAAGTGCTTCCGTTAAGGGACCGGCCATATCACTCAAAATGGCCTCATGGGTGCCTTCTGCGAGATTGATCTGGCGGTCCGTGGCCCGTTCGGTCAAATCGGGATCATGGCTAACCATGAGAACGGCAATCTGACGTGCGCGGGCCAATTCGACCAACATCTGGATGACCTCTCGCTGGGTCAGCGGATCAAGGCGAGAGGTGGGCTCATCGGCAAACAGAAAGACCGGTTCGAGCAACAGCGCACGCGCAATGGACAAGCGCTGCAATTCACCGCCGGACACTTCACTGGGAAGACGATCAAGGAGCACTGGATCAAGCCGCAGGCGTTCCAGCAAGGGCGGCAGAGCATCGCGAGAAATGCCATGCAGCCGCATCAAATCCTCAAGTCCCTGACCCAGCTTCTGCATCGGGGCAAAGGCAGCAGGAGGATCTTGCCAGAGTTTCTGGAAACGGTGGGCTGCGAGATTGCCGCCCCGCTCCACATGCCCGGCCCTTGCGGGCACAAGGCCCAGCAGGGTGTCGCCAAGTGAGGACTTTCCGATCCCGGAAGGGCCGGACAATCCCACGATCTCACCGGCCTTGATCGTCAGATCGATATCCTTGGCGATAACCCGCTCGCCGCGGGCCACACAGAGTTTCTCCGCCCTGATGGCGACCTCGCCCTTCTTGCTGGCAGCCAAAGGCTGCCAGTTGCGCGGTTCTGAAGCGATCAGGTCTTTGGTGTAAGGATGTGAGGGCGATTTGAGGACCTGTTGCGCAGGGCCACGCTCGATGATCTGCCCTTCTCGCAGCACGATCACTTCGCCGCCCAATGCTTCGGCGAACTCCAGATCATGCGTGATCGTGATCAGTCCTCCACCCGCTTGGGTTACCGTCCGCATGCGGCGGGCCACATCGTTCCGGCGTGCCAGATCGAGCCCCTTTGTGGGTTCGTCCGCAACGACGATCTGTGCACCGCCTGCCCGGGCTGCCGCAATAGCGAGGCGTTGCGCCATGCCTCCGGATAGCTCGAAGGGAAACCGACCCGCTGCGTCGGCAAGATCCATCGCGTCAAGATCGGCATCCGCTGCCGCTCTTGCATCGGTCCTTTTGGACACCAGCCGATAGACTTCTTCTATCTGCCGGCGGGACCGCATCAGAGGATCAAGCGCACGCCATGGCTCTTGCGGCAGCACGGAAATCTGATGCCCCCACAAATGCGCCAATGCGTCTGCTTCCCTCACAGAGTAGCGTTTCCCAAGAATGGACAATCCGCCGGTTGCCGTCAGCCCCTTGGGCAAGGTGCCCAGTAGGGATTGCGCAAACAGGCTCTTGCCAGATCCGGTTTCCCCGATCAGCAAAACAGACTGTCCGGGATTGATGGTCATCGATATGGGCGCAACAACCTCACCATCAAGGCCATGCACCGCAAGATTATTGACATCAAGCAAACTCATGCTTTCTTCTCCCCGGCGATCAAGGTGAGCGCCAACAAAGTGACCAGAGTGGCTGCGACCGGTTGCAACAAGGCCCAAGGAGCCTCCCGCCAATAGGGCAACAGTTCGACCATCATCAATCCCAGTTCCGGCGTCGGAGCCCGCACCCCGACTGAAACAAAGCCGAGCGCCGCAATCCCCATCACCACGCTGGAAAAGGTCAGCGCGAATGTGGCGCGCAATACCGGAGCGAGTTCTGGCCATAGATAGGTGCGGAAGATGTATAAGGGGCCAAATCCCAACAGGCGCGCGGCTTCAACCGCCGGTGCTGCGATCTGTGCCCTGATGGTTGCCCGCGTCAGGCGGAATATCTCGACCCACAGGGTTATCGACAACCCGGCCCAGAAGGCAAGCGGCTGATTGGGAAAGATAATACCGGCAATCAGCACGATCAGAAGAGCTGGCAAGGCAACGACGCTGTCAGCAAACAGGACAATCAGGCGATCAACCCAACCGCCAGACCAGCTGGCAAGAGCGCCAAGGAAAACGCCAATGAAAGCGGTCGTTACCAATGTTGCCGCAGCGATGCCAAGAGATAGCCGCAGAGCTGCCGCCAATCGCGCCCCCATCGAACGTCCCAGATGATCATATCCGAAATAGGCCTCCCCAGATGGGGCCTCAAGGGTCTTCATCAGGCTCTGACTAACCGGATCAGCACTGTCAACCAAGGGGAAACCGAGGGCAAAGATGATCACGATCGCAAGGATCGCGGTCCCAATCCAACGCAAACTCATTGCACCGCCTCCCTTGGATCCAGCATGCGGGCAGCAATGTCCGCCAGCATATTGACCGCAACGAAGGCCAACCCCATGACAAGGGCTGTCCCCTGCACCATAGGCACGTCGCGATGGAATACGGCATGCACCAAGGCATGACCGATACCGGGCCAGCCGAAAATGGTTTCAACCACCACCACGCCTTCCATGAGAGCGACGAATTGCGCCGCAACAAGTGTGAGCACAGGCACAGCAATATGTCTCAGGCCGTGGCGGGCCAGAACGGAGCGTTCTCCGAGCCCCTTCCAGCGAGCAAAACGCCACCAGTCCGAAGACCGGGCTTGCACAAGGGCCTCCCGGGTGATCCGGGCCGTCGATGCGGACAGGCCAAGCGCAAGCGTGAGGGACGGCAACACCAGATGGGATGGCTTGCCATATCCTGCAGATGGCAACAGACCCAGCTCGATAGAGAGCAGGACGATCAGGAACAAGCCAAGCAGGAACTGCGGCGTTGCCTTAAGGCTTGATGCAAACAGGAGCGTTAGCCGATCCATCCACCCCTGCGGTCGCATGCCCGCCAAAATGCCGAATGTGGGACCGATCAACAAGGATAGCAGAATGGCCAGACCGGCAAGCTGCGCCGTTGCGCCAAACTGGTGGAGGATTTCTGCGGAAACCTTCTCACCCGAGACCAGAGAGCTGCCCAGATCTCCTTGAAGGAGACCCGAGATCCAGGACAGAAAGGCATCGACCCCGGCCGGGTCGCCGATCTGGGCCCGCACCAACTCGGCATTCTCCGCGCTCACATTATCATAGCCAAAGCGCGCCGCAGCAATTCTGAAGACCATGTCTCCAGGCAAGGCCTGCATCATGAGAAAGCTCAGGATGGCGACCAAAAAGGCCACCATCCCGGCTTGTGCAAGGCGCCAACCAAGCGTTTGTATCATTGTGCCCATTCCATTGATTTCAGACCAAGCGTGCGTTCGAACGGATCAACGACCAGACCTTTGACTTCGTTGGAAACCGCCATGGTTTGCTGGTACCAGGCGATGGGCAGAACCGGCAGTTCCGATTGCAGCGTCTGGACAATCTGTTCGCGTGCTTCTGCCCGGGCATCTTCATCGACCGCACCGGCAGCAAGCATATTCACCGTGTTGGTGAAGGCTTCATTGTTCCAGCCCATAGCTCCCCAGTCTCCGGTCGGGGCATAATCTTCCAGAAGTGTGCCAACGGGATCTGGCACCAGCGCAAAATTGCGGGCAAACAGCGCCGTGCTCAACGTGCCGCTCTTATGCTTTGCCGGGATTTCGGAAAAGTTGGTGGCATTGATCTCGGCTTTTGCACCAATAGCGGCAAATTGCTGCTGAAGCACGGCCGCAGCCAGAGGCAGCTCCGGGCGGTCCGGATAGGTGAGCAGTTCGATTTCGAGCGGTTTTCCGTCCTTTTGCAGCACACCATCTGCCTGCGCCGTCCAGCCAAGCTTTGCCAGAATATCGCGGGCCTTCTGAGGGTCGTATTCAAGCGGAGGCAGGCTGTCGTCATGCCATTCAGCCATCTTTGGCGGGAACATCTGCGTCGCGCCCGCCGGATAGCGCAGCACAGCCTTGGCGATGCCATCGCGATCGATTGCCAAGCTCAGCGCCTTGCGGGTTTCAAGGTCGAAAACTTCAGCGTTGACCTTGAGCATCAAAATTCGCGGGATTGAAACGGACACGACCTCAAGGCTATCGAGTTGCGCGAGCCGCTTAACGGAAGCAGGGTCCAGGTTGATCGTGACATCCGCATCGCCCCCTTCGGCCATCAAGGCGCGCGTCTCGGAGCGGGACACCGCCGAATAGGTCGCCAGTGGAATGGCCGCAAGCTTGCCCCAATAGTCCTCAAAGCGCTCTGCTTCGAGCTTGTTTGGTGGCATCAGGGACGTGGCACGATATGCCCCCGTGCCGATAAGCGCGGTCACGGTGCCATTGGCGTCAATGGCGCTGGGCGCAATAATTCCGCTGCGATATTCTGCCAACATGGCGGGCAACATGGCAAATGGTGAGGACAGGATGAAACGAACGCTATTCCCATCCGCTTCGATGCGGTCAATCGGCGCCTTGGCCAGAAGGCCGCCTTTGGCGCGTGAACGCTCCAGCGCCGTTGCCACAGAGGCGCCATCCATCTTGGTGCCATCATGGAATTTCACGTTGCTGCGCAAGGTGAAGGTCCAAACCAGGCCATCCTCAGAGGCAACCCATTCGGTCGCCAAGCCGGGCAGCAGGCGACCCTTATCGTCTGAATCAACCAGCGTTTCGATAACATCCATCTTCTGAAAGATATTGCCAGATCGAACGGGATCCGCACTGACGATCTCAAACGGCGCAACAACATCCAAAACGCCGTCATTGGCCAGCGCAGGGAACGCTGCTCCGGCCATCAATGCGGCAAGCCAAAATTTACGTAGCATAGTCATCTCCTTAGAAGAGCGAGGCACCCGGAATCTATGAGGGCGCAAAGTGAAGAGTGTGTACGGTATCGAGTCATGCCATAATAAAGTAATGTTATAACATAACGTATTGTTGGAACTCATATGTCGTTTTGGGAGGAAGGAAAAGCGAGCGGCACAAAAAAACAGGCGTTTATGCAGTCCTTTTTTGCCGTCTCGCCAACCACCCAAATGTGAGAGAAGAGCCCGATCCTCCCGTCGCTATTGCAGGGACAACAGCTGGGCATTGAGCTGTTCGGCTCCGCCGACAAACCGAAGCCCTAGGGATATCTGAAGCGCCGTCAGAGTGACAATTCGATTGTCCTGAACAGCCTTGAGCTTGGACAGCGCGGCATCATTTTGCAGATAGCCGCGCTTTGCCTCGGCCCGGAAAGATGCTTCATCGATCAGAATGATCACGTCTGGATCTGCGGCTACGACGGCATCCCATTTTATTGGTTCAGCGATATCAATGCTCTTGAGCCCCACAAGATCGAGCATGACGCCTACACCATTGCAACAGGCGTTGCTTTGGGGGGCCTGGGGATCGCCGGAAAACACGAAAGCAGTGCGCCCCTCTCCAGCGGCAGCTTTCTGCACCGCTTTGAGACGCACCAAACTGTCCCGCAAAAGAGCTGCTGCCCGGCCCTTGATGTGAAAGATATCACCAAGGGTCTGTATATCCTTGAGCAGAGGTTCAAAGGACTTGGGCTGTCCATCTTCGTGGAAAGCCTGACATGAGCCATCCAGGAGATAGACGCCAACGTCTTGTTCCTCTTGCCAATCGGCACCAGCTCCGAGTTTTGCACTGTCAAAGGCCTCTGGCTTGCTGCCAATAAGGAAATCCGGCTCCAGCGCGAGCACCGCCTTGCGGCCCGGATAGCCCTCGGAGAGGATGGGGACCGTCTCAGACACAGCTTGTCCCAACGGTGCCTCGATTGGATCACCATGGGCTGTACCAACAAGATGATCCTCAAGTTCCAAAGCGACCATCAGGTCTGTCGCCTGTTGGTCCAGGCTGATCACGCGTTCTGGTGGCACATAATAGGTATAGTCACCGAAACAGCCTGCAACGGTCCGCGGTTCGGAATGAGCGTGGGCAAGGGTGAGACTTGTAAGGAAAAACAAAGGGGCAAGAATGCCAAATTTGTACATTGGACTCTCATTGGTTGGCAGAAGGGAAAAAATCTCGAACTCTCAATGAAAAGGAAGCGGCCCAGCGCGATGGCGCAGGAAGAGACAGAGCATCAGAGAAGACAGCAATCCTCATTACGCCAGACAGGCGGATAGAGCTGTCATGACGCATTGCAGGCGTGAGGGTGCACGCGCATACACGCGGCCATGTCCCAAACCACGAAGGATTGAAAATCAACGCAAAAATTCAAGTGCGATTATGTGTGGTGAAGCATCATATCCATCCATCCCAGGCCCTCCGCCTGATTGAGTAAAAAAGACATGATGGCAGGTCTCCTGACTTCACGGGTCTTCGCTTGCCGTCCCTTCCCGAGCCTGTTTGGCTCAGTGGTCTGACGGGTCGCTAACCGCTTACAGTTGCGGGGGCAGTCACGGACTTGGCGCCTATTGGCTTCTCCTCACCGTGTTCCCTTTTCATCTCGACAAGGTCTTCCCTTGTAGAGAACCATCGCCGACATAGTGGTCTGACGGTGCTTCGATATCAAGCAGGAATTGAACGTCAATGTGGAAAAAGAAATGCTTCTTTGAATTGAAACACAAGACAGGGCATAAAATTCAGCTTTCAAGGTCATCGGGTAAGCCAGATATTTCACCGAAACGAGAAAGGGGCCCTGTGTTTTCTTGTTGTGTTAATTGCTGTAGAGGCTGTTGAATGAGCTTCGTTTTGTCTTTAGCCGTTATTGCAGAGCCATCCAGACAGCGACGATAGCCAAGGCTATGCTGAAGGTGATGTTCAATATGCGAGCACTTGAAGGGGCTCTGAAATAATCGGCAATTCTATCCCCAGCCAATGCCCAGAGGGAAAATGCAACCAAGTTGTTTAGGGTGAAAATAGTTGTGATCAGAATGACTTCAGACAGCCATCCGCTTTTTGACTGATCAAGAAACTGCGTAAACATAAGCGCGATAATCACATATGCTTTGGGATTGAGGAGAAGCAGGACGACCCCATCCCAGAATGATGCTGGCCGCGCGGTTTCCTGCTGTTCCAGTGTTCCGGACTTGAACATTTTCCAAGCGATCCAAAGCACATAGAGAGAGCCTGCCAGTTTCAGGGCAACGAAGAGCGTGGGATACTCATCCAGAGCAACGATGAACCCCAAGCCGATTGCTGCGGTTACGGCCCAAGTCGCAATATGATATCCGGCATTGGCCGGAACAGTCGACCGGAAACCAAATCGCGCTCCATTTGCCGCGAAAAACATATTGCCGGGACCGGGACTGTAGGCCAGAGGCAAGAGAAACAGAATGAGAGCTGGAATGGTTTGCAGCATCGGGACCTCCTCACGTCATGGGTCCCTATAGAACTTGTTTCAGCCGCCCCAATCGACCCGAAACTTGCGAAAAGCGGATACCAACCCGAAAGCTGAAAGGATGGGTGCCTGACATCTGCAAACCCTGTTTGGCTGTCTTATGGCAGATCATATCCTTCGATTGCCCGAATAACAGACACCATGTCATCCTCTTCCAGATCCATTGATGCCGTTTCTCGATAGAGCTCAAGGCACCGGTCCATCAGTGGAGAAGGGATTCCGACAGACCGGGCCGCTTCAACCACGAGGCAGCTATTCTTGAAAACATCCGCAATCCCGGCCTGCCGGGAGAAATCCCCTGCCAGCAGCTTGGCAACCTTGGTTCGCGATACGTCGCTTGCCATGGGGCCGGCGTTCAGAATCTCTGCAAAGCGCCTCATGTCCAAATGATGCTGCAAAGCAAAATTCCACGCTTCCGCCAGCCCTGTAACCATCGTAATGAGGAAGCTGTTGACTGCAAATTTCATCTGCAGTGCGCCCGGAACGGCCCCACAATCAAAAAGCTCTTTGCAGATAGGAGCGAGAAGCGCCCTTACCTTTTGCAGATCGGCTTCATCTCCGGCGAGCAGGCCCACCAATTGTCCGGCTTGCGCAGGCTTCCTGGAGCCGGACACTGGCGCTTCGACATAGCGACCTCCTGCGGCACGAATATCCTCCGACAGGCTTTGCGCATAGTCCGCCGATAGCGTGCTCATGGAAATGATGGTCTTGCCTGAAACTCTGGATGTAAATTGAGGCTGACGACGAGCAAGAACCGCATCTGTTGCCCCGTCATTTTCGAGCATCAGGATAATCATCTCACATCGGGTAAAAAGCTCGTCGGCAGTAAGCGCGACCGTAGCGCCTGCCTGCTCCAACGCAAAACAACGCTCTCTTGTCCGATTCCAGACAATGAGGTCTGTTCCCGCTTTTATCAGATTGAGAGCCATGGGCTTGCCCATGGTTCCAAGCCCGATAAATCCAACGCCACCTTGTTTCGCCATGTCTCTTCCCCCCTACGCTATGTTTCCAAGACAAATTAGCGCTAGAAGATACTTTCCAAAATCGAATTTTTCAGAACTATGACTTCAAAATTTTTTAACTATTGACGTAGCGGATTCCGACAGGACCCACGCAGGAACCAAAGAGGCAGGCTTCAGTGCTCGTCCTTCAAAGCAAGCCTTTTCAAAGTCTCCTTACGCAAAGTCTCTGAAAGCGCTTCGGCATATGAGGATATATTCGGAGCACGCAGCAAGCGGACTTCTATCTCGGGCAACTCAGGCAATCCTTCTGCTTTGCCCAGAATAACCATGTCCGCAGGCACTCCATGCTCTGCCCTTGCTGCAATGCCCAACCCAGAGCGAAGACCTGCCCACACGCCGGGCAAACTGGGGGTTGTCAATGCCGCGCGCCAACGGATCCCTTCTTTTTCCAGAGCCGCCAACGCCGCTTGACGAAAGAGGCAGGGATGGTTGAAGAGAACCAACGGCAAGGGATCCCCCCTGCTCTCTTCAATCCAATCTGAATGAACCAGCCAACGAATAGGAAGCGAGCATAATGTTTCTCCTTCCGAAGAGCTGCCCGGTTTGAAAAATGCGATCGCTGCATCAATACGGCCAGACCGGACTTCATCGGCGATAGTGTGGTTATCTCCCGCCCGAACGTCGACATGCACCTTGTCATGCGCTTCAACAAATGTTCTGAGAGTCGCGGGCATAACATCCTCAAAGAAATCCTGAGGCAGACCAAATCGCACGGAAGCAGCCGTCGTCGCCACCCCCATTGCAAGGGCGGCCTCATCGTTGAGCGCCACAATCCTGCGCGCATAGGCAACAAACGCTTCGCCTGCGGCAGTTGGAACCAGCCCCCTCCCCTTGCGCGTGAATAATTGCGTGCCTGCCTGATATTCAAGCTTCTTGAGCTGCATGCTGACCGCAGACTGCGAACGACCCAGTTGCACAGCCGCTCTGGCAAAACTGGCCAGATCCATGCCTGCAATCACCATCCGCATGGCATCAATATCAAAAGCTGGTATCACTTCAAAATTCCTAAATTCAACATTTTAAAATATTCGATTTTTGAAAGAATACCATTTTATTCTTGTCCAGATCAATTTCCCCTATCATCAGCTTCAACATATTCTACTCTCACGGCTCGCATTCTGAACTCGCTGTCGGAGCTAAGGCTTGGGCATTGTCGGGTCGGGATGGTGGATTGCAGCTCGAACGATTATTGGACATGCAAGCTCACAAAACTTGGCCATGATGTGCGGCTGAAACCCAAGCGCATATATTCATGTGTCCGGATTTGTGTTGAATATTCAACACTGTTTCTGCCTTAGGCGCCATCTAGATGCCCAACAATGACTCGGCCTCTTTTCGGCTGCGTGGAGTAACCACAGGCACATCCGGGCCATGCTGGTTCAATGCATCGATAATGCGCGGGGCCATTTTTTGTTCAAAGGTCCATATATATGTGAGGAATTCCCGGTCGGGCAATCGTTCAGGGCAGCCATCGGCCATGGCATTCCTTACCGAACCGTAGTTTTTAAGGACGCGGCGCGCTAAGCCCATAAGAGACACGCGACGAGGAACACGAAGCCAGATAACCAAATCAGCCCGCGGCACCCGTATGTCAAATGTTGCGGGGCTGTTTCCATCCATAACCCAGCGTTTACGGCTGACTAGTTTTTTCAAGATTTCTCTCTGATCGCTCTGCTTGCGCATTGTCCATTCAGGAAGCCAAATTACGTCACGGTCAAGGGACAGATATTCGAGCTTAAAATGCTCGGCGATCTTGAGTGAGATCGTGCTTTTGCCAGCCGCAGAACACCCGATGACAAGAACCCGCTCGGCTGTCGCCAAACGCTTGGTCGCGTCGGATATGGAAATAAAATTAGGCATGGTGCATGCGCTTGAAGGGTAAGGGCTGTTGGGAAAGAAAAGCTAACGCAACAGCGAAGAGATTTGCAACACCATTTTCAGGCAAAGCCTTGACGTGCCCATGACATTCATCTGTTTTGTTTCCGGGTCTATTCGGCCCAAAGGCGCAATTAAAGGCGCCCGTTTGAGATTTTCTCCGCGCTAAAGGCATTGCAGTGCCAAGCCCAGAAAGTCGCCATTCTTTCGAAATACTACATCGCCCCTGAATAGTATTATAGTATAAATTACTTTCCAAAAATATATACAATCATTTTTTGTATTTACGTATGCAAAATTAGTACAATCAACGGTATTAAATTGTTAATTATCCCATGTAATAGTTTATTACTTCTTGGCGTCTAAATAATATGAGGGCAACGTGCGTTATTCAGTATCTGCCAAAGTAATCACCATAGTTTTGGTTTTAAGTGTAGTTATCGTGGCACAGTCTTTCTTCAGCGTCATGCAGCTGGGGAAGATAGGCAAGGAGATCGAGACGATCGCTGAGGCCGATATTCCGCTGACAGAAGTCCTCAGCCGAATTACCACACATCAGTTAGAACAATCAGTGATGTTCGAACGGGTCTTACGCTTGAATGGCTTGACGGATGGTGACATTCCGACACAGAAAGAAGCTGCGGAGCTGAAATTCAAAGATTACGCGGATCTTGTTGGAGAGGAAATCCAACAAGGAGAGCGTATCGCCGAAAAGGCACTCGAGCATAGTTTTGACGAGAAAACACGGGCGCAGATCCAACTTGTTGTGAACGCTCTTAAGCAAATTGAGCGCGAGCATCAAGCCTATGATGAACATGCCGCCCAGATCATCGCCTTTTCAAATGGCAATGAGACAGATAAGGCACTGGAACTGTTGCAGACGATTGAGCTTGAAGAAAAAAAGCTCAACCGGGAATTGGTCGACCTCCTGCAACGGATCGAAGGCTTCACGCTGAAAGCGGCTCGCTCAGCAGAAGAGCACGAAACAACGACAGAACATGTCCTCATCATTGTTGCCATTGTCGCGACGTTACTCGGAATTCTGATTGCCAGCTATATAACGCGAAAGACAGTCACACTTCCCTTGCGACAGGTGGTCACCGCATTGGAGCATCTGTCTGAAAATGATTTGACAGCCAGTGTGAAGGTCAAGGGGAATGACGAGATCGGAGATCTGGCACGCGCATTCGATCGGTTCAAGGAACGGCTCATCCGTATGCGGCAGCTGGAAGACGAGCGAGAACAAGCCGAGCGTAAAAACATCTCCGAACGGCGGGAAATTCTCTCCCTGATGGCCACAGAGGTCAAAAACAAGACCGAAGAAGGGATTGATGTGATCGCTGAAAGCGCCTGCGAAGTGGAAAGCCAATCGATAGACATGCGCGGCTCGCTTGAACAGGCCAATAACAGCGTTGCGCAAATCCTCGTCCAGGCGCAGGAAACCCATTCACGTTCCAAGGAAGCTGTGGGCCTTTCCGAGGAGCTTTTGACCGCGATCAGTGAAGTTGCTGAGAAAACGGACACATCCAACAGACTGACCATCGAGGCCGTGTCGCTGTCATCATCCTCGCAAGAGACGATTTCGGAACTGGCAACAGCCGCCGACAATATCGGCCAATTTGTCTCTGTGATCAGCGACATTGCAGAAAAGACCAACCTTCTGGCGCTGAATGCAACGATTGAAGCCGCAAGAGCAGGAGAAGCAGGGCGCGGCTTTGCAGTTGTTGCCGCCGAAGTCAAGGATCTGGCCGAGCAGACCAACCAGTCGACCAAACAGATTTCAGAGCAGGTCGTGGCCATCCAGCAGAAAACAAATGCCGCCGTATCCTCCATGGATCAGCTAATCCAGAGCACGCGCGGCCTGAGCGAAATGGCCGCCATCGTTGCATCGGCAACGGAAGAGCAACGCGCAACGACGGAGAGTTTCGGGCGCATAGTCAGTGACTCGGGTCGGTCGGTTGGCATGATGTCAACCGGGATGTCCGAGGTGGCGCAGATCGCCCAAAAGACGCTCGCTTTCTCCAATGCAATGAGCGAGAAAACGAACAACATGTCCTTGACTGCCCAGAGATTGCGGGATGAAATTCCGGCCATTATTCAGGCATCTCTTGATGCAACAGAACAGCGCTCGGAAGCCAGAACCGACCTGAACGAACAAGTGAAGGGGCGAGATAAAAACGGAGAGTTTGTCACCACGCTTTTCAATGTCTCCCGAAGAGGGGCCTGCATAGCGGAAATCGAGCGAGCGTTCGATGAACCTATCGAATTGAACCTGCCAGATTATGGCTGGGCCGCCTTCAGGAAAATCTGGGCCAGAGAAGGCAAGCTCGGGCTTGAACGGATCTAGTTGGCTTGGGATTTATCGTCTTGAGTGCAATGATCCTTTGTCTTTTCGAGCCCTGAGTTTTCCTGTTGGAGCGCCCCGCCGGATGGTGGTCGAGAGTTGTGTTTGAGCTGTCCGCCTTCAAGGCGGAAGCTCCGGGTAGAGACAGCCTTTTGCAATCTTTCATCATGACTGATGACGATGAGGCCGATATCCCGCTCTAGCGTAACCGACAAGAGAGCCTGCCAGATCTGGCGCGCTGAAATGGCGTCGAGCTGGGCGGTGATCTCATCGCAGATGAGCAGGTGCGTTGTCGGCAGGATGAGGCGGGCGAGAGACACGCGGGCAAGCTCGCCGCCAGACAATTCCCTTGCCCGTCGCGTGCGCCAGTTCGCTCGAATACCAAAGCCATCAAGAACCGCAGGATCAATGGCACCGCCGTTGGCGAGAATATCCGCAACCGTCCAACGCGGATCGACCGCAAGTTCCGGTGATTGCGGCGCCAATTGTACAGGCGACGGTCCCTTCACAGCAGCGATATCCATGCCATTCCACAAGACCTGGCCCCCATCCGGTCGGATCTGTCCGGCCAAAATACGCCCAAGCGTCGTCTTGCCGATACCGGACGGACCAACAATACCGATCCGCTCATCCGTGTTCGCAGATAGCGCCACATGATCAAGGACCATGGCATCGCCAAATCGATGGATCAATCCGTCAACTTTCAGCATTTTCGCCTCCCTCAGCTGCTGCCATCGCAAAGCCGTTCCATGTCTGGGCCTGCCACAGCGCCTTGGTGAAGGGATGGGCCAATCTTCCTTCGTGAAAAGCGTCTGCCGAGGTCACGTCCACCTGCTGTCCTTCTTCAAGGATCACCATCTGATCTGCGATCTGGGTCAGGCGCATAAGGTCATGGCTGATCACAAGGATCGCCTTGCCGCCTGTCGCCAGAGATGCCAGAAGCGCCATGATGCGGTCGGCGGCTTCCCCATCCAGTCCTGCAGTCGGCTCGTCGGCGATGATGCAATCGGCACCCGTCGCAAGCGCTGTTGCCAGCAGCACGCGCTTGGCCATGCCGCCAGAAAGCGCATGGGGGGAGTGCTCAAGGCTCTCGGGCGATAGGCCCAGTCTCTCAAACAGTGCGGGCACATCGCAGGGCCGTCCGGCAAGCTTGGCAAAACGGGCAACCTGTCGACCAACTGGGCAGAGGGGATCAAGCGAGTCTCGGCCTTGTGGGGCAAGGGCCAAGGTGCCCGGTTTTGGCGGGGCACCGTCAAACGCCATGTGTCCTGTGATTTCGGCATTGCGCGGCAGATTGCCAATAAGTGCTTCGGCAATCAGGCTTTTGCCCGCACCGGATCCGCCGACCAGCCCGGTGACGCCGCCCCGCTTTAGACTGAAGGAGACATCCCGGATCGGGGAAAGCGGGGCACCATGATGCTGCCGAAAATGAACAGACAGATTTTTCACCACCAGCATCAGGCCACCCCTTCATCAGGATCAGAGACACGCCGCAAAGACTCGCCGAATATCTCAAAGGACAAGGCAACAAGCAGCAGGCCGAGGCCGGGAAAGAAAGCAAGCCACCAAAGGCCCGAGCCGAGCGCTCTTAGGGATTCAGACAATATGACGCCAATGGACGGCAGATGCGGCGGCACGCCCAGACCAAGGAAGGACAAGCCAGCCTCATGCAGGATGGCATGGGGAAAGATCAGCACGAAGCCTGCTATGATCTGGGGGATGAGATGAGGCAGCAAATGCCGCCGTGCGATCCAAAGCGGACTACGCCCGAGCCCGCGCGAAACCGCCACATAGTCAGACGCCAGCACCCGTTGGGTCTCATGGCGCAACAAGCGTGCCAGACGCGGCCAATGGGTCAAGCCAACAGCGAGAATGACACCTTTGACGCCTCCACCCGCCGCATAGGCAACCAACATCAGAAGCACGAAATGAGGAAGGCCAAGAAACAGCTCTGTCGCGACGCCGACAATCCTGTCCGCAAGGCGATTGACGCTTGCAAGGAGGCCGAGAATGACGGAGAGCGCCGTTGAAACGATCCCGGCGAACAGCCCGATACCAATGGACTGGCCAAGCGCCAGAAGCGTGCGCAGCAGCATGTCCCTGCCCAGAAGATCGGTACCAAACAGATGCTCCAGAGAGGGCGCAAGCATCCGCGCCGCAGGATCGACCCGCAGATCATCAGAGGAGACCATCAGGGAATAGGCAAAGACGCCAAGGACGAGCGTCAAGGCGATGAGGCCACTGAGGACGGCCTGACGGCGCGTTCCGGCAAGGCGGTTGCTCCCCCTTGCATCAAACGGTTCTGCAAGGCGTGTTTTTTCGATCAGCTCGGTCATGGCTTCCCCTCGCTCGGAATGTCGGCGGTTCTCTTGAACAGCCATGCTTGTGAGCGCTTCTTTCGCTCAGCGGAGGGCAGCTCACGCAAACGGGGGTCAAGCAGATGGGCGCAAATATCCGCCAACATGTTGCCAACAAACACCACCCCCAGCGTTGCGAGAGCAACGCCCATCAGAAGCGGCGCATCGGCCCCTTTTGCTGCACGAACCGTTGCTTCGCCCAGACCGGGCCAGGAAAAGATGCTTTCCGCCAGAACAGAGCCGCCGATCAATTCGCCGGCACCAGCCAGATGGATCGTGAGCGCCGGACCAAGCGCATGGCGCAGACCCGGGCCAACGAGTAGAGGCAGATCGCGGGCACCATGTGACTTGAGATGGCGTGCCGCAGGCCCTTCCAGAAAAGCGGTGGCCCGCGCTCTTGTGTGCAAGATCAGGGGGGCGATGCCAACAATCGACACGGTTATCGCAGGCAGGATCAGATGGCGCAGCCTGTCGCCCAATGTCACCTCATCCATCGTCAGCCCCGGGGAAGCGGAACAGCAGGCGGGCAACCAGCCAAGCTGCACGGAGAATAGCGCAATCAGCATCAGCGCAAGCCAAAAGCTCGGGCTGACCGCCAGCGTTACCGCAACAGCACGGATGATCCGGTCAGGCCAGCGCCCTCTCGAAGCGGCTGCAATCAGCCCCAGTGAGGTACCTATGACGAAGGCAAAAAGAAAAGCGGCACCGATCAACGACAGAGACGCAGGCCAACGGGCCATGATCACCTCGCTAACGGGCGCGTTGAAGAGCATGCTGTCGCCAAGATCGCCCTTCAGGAGATGGGAGAGCCAGCGCAGGAACTGTTCCGGCACGGGATCATGAAGACCCCAGGCCTTGGCAATCGCCGTGCGTTGTTCCGGCCCGATCAGAGCCACGCGCGCACCCACATAGGCCTGCACCGGATCAACCGGCGCAAGCCTGATGAGCGTGAACAGGCCTACCATCGCCAATGGCAGTAGCCATATGAGACGAATGACACGTTCGCGCAGCAAATTCAAAAGCCACTGATATCGGCTCATTCACAGGTCCATTTCCAGGACGGCAGCCCTTGAGTGATTGGATAACCATGGCCATGGGGTTCAATCTGGACAGGGCCAATATCAAGGCAGTCGCTGATCCAGTATGCATGGTCGATATTCACCATCCATGCCCAGGGTGCATCGCCCTTTGCACTGAAACCGGTCTTGCCATCCCACTGGGCCGCTTTCCACTCGGGAAGGGACGCTTCGAAGCTGGCGGCAGACTGGGCAGCATCCAGATGGGCATCAACGCTGGCATTGTGATAGAAGCCCGTGTTGTAATACTCAACCCCGGCATTGCTGCCATGATAGAGTGAGTAGATCTCTGAAGGATCATGCGCACCCCAGCCAAAGAGCACCGGGCTTGCGTGCATTTCCTTGCCGATTGCATCCCAGCTCAGGCCCCGTGGTTCGGCGATGATACCAAGCGCGCGCATCTGGTCTGCCGCTCCCAGCGCCAAGGCCTGACGCAGGGAATCCGATGCCGGATAGATGAGTGGGAAGCGGGCTTCCAGACCGTCCTTTTCCCGGACGCCATCACCATCCTCATCATGCCAGCCAGCGGCATCCAGAGTGGCTTTCGCCTGCTCGATGTCACCGCCTTCAATGCGGGCATCGGGATTGTCCCAAGGAAGACCGTCCACCGGGCCATAGGCAGGCGTTCCATGCCCATTGAGCGCCAGCGCGACCAGAGCCTTCCTGTCCATGCCCTGATTGATGGCGATACGGATGGCCCGATCGGATGTCACGTCGTTGCCAATCGGTGCGCCATTTTCGGTCTTTGTACCGGCAGGAAGCATGGGGAAGGTGATGCCGCGGTTGTCGACCGTATCGACAAATTGGACATGCATGCCACTAGGCACCTGTTCTGCGTCAGTGGGTGGAACCGTGACCAGATGCGCGGCTCCGGATCGCGCCAGATTGAGCGCAACGGCCTCTTCGCCGAAAACAAAGGTTACGCGCGGGAAGGAAATCTTTTCGCCATACCAATAGGGATTGGGCTCAACGATCAGCTGTTCCCCTTCGCGCCATTCAACCATTTTAAACGGTCCCGCTCCAACCGGATGACGTGCATAGTCATCGCCATAGCTGCCTTTGGGCACAATACCCAGTGCCACCAGATGCGAGGTGAAAGTGATCTGCGGTTTGTTGAGTTCCAGCTCGACCTTATAGGGAGATATTGCGCGTGCTTCCTTGAGGATCTTCATATCCGTCAGACCGCCCGCATCTCTGGCTTTGTTGAAAGTGAAGGCAACATCGTCTGCGGTTAGCGGTGTGCCATCGGAGAATTTGGCGTCCTGACGCAGTGAAACAGTCCAGACGAGGCGATCATCGGACAAGGACCAGTCGGTTGCGAGATCGCCCTTCATCTCAAGGTCAGCATCGCGGCGCAACAGGGTTGCCTGAAACAGCGGATTGCCATAGCGCCCCCAGCCCATGATCGGATCAAATCCGCCTTCCGGTTCCCCACCCACAGCCAAGACGAGCGGCGGTGGAGCTGCATTGACCATTGTCGCAGACAAAAGAGTGGCACAAACGGTGACGAGCAATGTGGAACGGCGCATCTAAAACTCCATAGTATGATTTTTAACGCTCATTATCATACTAATATTCTATACGAAAGTTCGAAATGCTCTTGAAGCCAAAACCTATTCTTACAACCAGCCATCCAGAAAGAAACTGCGACCCACCTTGTGGGTAGATTGAGAAATGAAGATGCGCGCCATTATAGGGAAAGCGCCGCTTTGCGCCGGTGAAGACGACGTCAACCGCCTGTGCAATCGAGGGCAAGGCGATCTCCACAGGGCACCAAATCCCGGGGCATCTCTCAAAGAAGATGTCCCGGGCTGTCATGGGGCGTTTGCGACACCTGATCAATGTCAGATCAGCGGGATGCGGATCTCGGTGAGGTTGTCTTCAGGCTTGGTTTTGTCGGGATCGGTCAAATAGACTTCAACAGAATTTTCGTCGGTCGCCTCACGCCCCGACTGGGGCAACCATTGACCGAATAGCCAATCATAGGCGGCCTGCAGGCCGTCATAGGATCCTCTGTGAACGGCAACCGCATAGTCCCCTGAAGGAATCGTTTGCAGTTTGATCGGATCTGCGACCTTGGTTTGCTCTGGCACTGTGATGCAGACATCGCAGCGCAGGCTTTCCGCTTCCACTGAATGGGGATCGTCATAGCAGATTGCCATCGCCATGGTGTCTCCTCGAAACAGCCCTGCCTCGGTCGCCTTTTTGCACAGTCTTTCAAACGCAGCACCGCATTCCTTGTAGGGTCCGATATGACGCAAACTGGCCACCTGGATTGCGGGCAGTTTCTTGATTTCAACGTCGAACATCCTTCGTCTTCCTTCTGTTTCCATATAGTGAGCGAGCGCACGGGCTT
This sequence comes from uncultured Cohaesibacter sp., assembly GCF_963676485.1. NCBI lineage: Bacteria > Pseudomonadati > Pseudomonadota > Alphaproteobacteria > Hyphomicrobiales > Cohaesibacteraceae > Cohaesibacter > uncultured Cohaesibacter sp. The sequence goes on along the minus strand of NZ_OY781115.1, from coordinate 69,335 downwards.
GCGAATGAAGGAGCCCCAACCGGGCAGCTTTCAGCGCCGGCGAGGTGATCAGCGATTTGCCCGTGCAACGATACTGGCTGGGGGTCAAGCCGAAGTGAGCCTTGAAAGCGCGCGAGAAGCTCTCGCTATTTTCAAATCCGGCATCAAAAGCAAGACTGGTGATGGAGTGATCCTTTGAGATCAATTGATCCGCTGCCACCTCGAGACGCCGCCGGCGGATATATCCGCCGACCGTTTCTCCCGTCATGCCCTTGAAGATGCGATGAAAATGGAATGGTGAAAAATGCGCAATGCGGGCCAGCTCCTCCAGATCTGATGGGTCTGTCAGGTTGGCATCAATATGTTCGAGAACCCGCAGCAAACGGGTCTCATAATCATTCACACTGCTCGTCTTCACAACAGCCTCCTCATCGATCTACTCCCTGAACAGGAAGGGTAGATTGCACGCCCCATCACGCTCCGGCCAGTGCCAGTAGCCTAGAGGCTTTGAGGTCGCCATACTTGACATCACTTGCTGAGTTTCAAAGGGGCGTTGAAATACATGCTTTCGGGGAAGAGACCTTATCGTTGTGCCAAATCTTCCCCTTCATCCATCATAAAGCACAGCCGAGCAAACACCGACTATTTGAAATGATTCATTCGTTATATTTTTTCGATCTCGTCATTTTACTGCACCATTAGAGTATTGTTAATTTTGCCATGTAAAAATTTACCTAATAATGGCGATTACTCTACGCACTATAGCAAAATGAACCTGGAGATTTTCTTTGGCTTTTTGCTACAGCGCGGGAGTAATGCGCACCCTCTTGAAATGATGGCAGCAGAAATTCCGATCTCTCCGGTTGATGCTCGAAAGGTTGAAAATGAAAAGAAATAGCTTCATTCGTCTCGGCAGCATTCAGTCTAAGATTGCAATATTTTCGATCTTTTGCATCGCCCTTACCGTTGTTTCATTGGTGGTTACATCGCTGTTCTTCTCTCGTGATACGAACGACTATATCGGGGAAACCGCCACGGGCATTATCGACGGACAAATCAAAGAGCGCCTATTGAATGAAGCCAGCCTGCAAGCGGGCGTTATCAAGTCAAGGCTGAGCGTAGGGATCCAGACCGCTCGTAACATGGCAACGACATTTTCGGAACTGGCGTCGGCGACCGAAGGCTTGCCTGCTGAGATCCGACGCGAGAAATTCAATGGCATCCTTCGCCATACCGTCGAGCAGAACAGCACGATCAACGGCACCTATTCGGCCTGGGAGCCAAACGCGCTTGATGGTGATGACGCAGCCTATCGGAACCGCACTGATATCGGCTCCGATGATACTGGTCGTTTCCTTCCTTACTGGACCAAAGACGCGTCAGGCAAAGCGGTGGTGCAAGCCCTTGTGGAGTATGAAGACACCTCAATGGCTTCATACGGCTTGCAGAAAGGGGCATGGTATCTTGATCCCCGTTCAACCGGCAAAGAACGCGTCATCGGCCCGTTGACCTATCTCGATCAAGGAAAGCTGGTTTCACTTGCCACTTTTGCCGTCCCCGTGATGATCGATGGCAAGTTTCAGGGCATTACCGGCGCCAATTTCAATCTGAACTTCGTGCAAAAACTCGTCACGAACGTCGATTCTGGTCTGTTTGACGGCAAAGGAAGCGTGATCATCATCAGCGACAACGGACTGATCGTTGCCTACAGTGATGATGCCAGTCTCATCGGCAAAAAGGTCGCCGCAGCCGGAACAAGCTGGTCGCAGCGCATGGGATCAATGGTCCCGAGTAAGTCTACTGCCATAGACGATGGGGCGTTCGAGGCGATCGACATCTTTGCGCCAATCGATCTTAGTGAAGATAACACGCCATGGACGGTTGTGATCTCAGTGCCCAAAGCGGTAGCGCTTGCAAATGTCAATCAATTGCAGACCAAACTCACTGAGCGCGCGCACTCTGCAACCTTGTGGATGATCATTCTTGGCATCATCGTAGGCGTGGCTGCAACTTTCGTGATGGTTCTTGCTGCACGCGGTATCGCAAAGCCGATCGTCAACATTACCAATTCCATGAAGAAGCTGGCCGGACATGATACGTCGGCCGAGATACCCTATCAGGGAAGGACCGACGAAGTCGGCGATATGGCCGTGGCCGTGCAAGTCTTTAAAGACAATATGATCAAGGCCGATGAGCTGAGCCTTGGTGCCGCCGAGGAAACAAAGCGTAGGGAAGAACGGGCACAACGCATTGCGACGCTGACGCAGCGGTTCGATGTCGATGCCAGTGAATTGCTGGCCGCTACGTCCGCTGCTTCAAAAGAAATGGAAAGCACCGCAGATGCAGTCTCCGGAATCGCCAACGACACCAACCAAAGAGCAACGTCTGTTGCGACCGCCGCAGAACAGGCTGCCGCAAATGTTCAATCCGTTGCCAGCGCGACGGAAGAATTGACGAGTTCCATTGCGGAAATCAGCAGGCAGGTAGCCCAGTCCTCCGACATAGCAGGGGGCGCTGTATCGCAGGCAGAACAGACGGATCAACAGATTCAGGGTCTAGCTGCCGCCTCCCAGAAGATTGGTGATGTGGTCAATCTGATTTCTGCCATTGCCGAGCAAACAAATCTTTTGGCACTCAACGCGACAATCGAAGCTGCCAGAGCTGGCGATGCCGGTAAGGGCTTTGCGGTTGTCGCCAGCGAAGTGAAAGAGCTCGCAAGCCAAACCACCAAGGCAACAGAGGAAATCAGCCAGCAGATCGGCACGGTTCAGCTTGAGACCGACGAGGCGGTGAAGGCTATCCAGGAAATTGGAAAAACGATCGGTGATATGAATGCGATCGCTTCGAGTATTGCAGCTGCTGTTGAGCAGCAATCTTCGGCCACCGGAGAAATTGCCCGCAATGTCGAACAGGCCTCCCGCGGCACTCAGGAAGTGACTGAAAACATAATCTTCGTCTCTCAGTCTGCGGGCGAAACAGGAACCGCAGCTACCCAGGTTACAAGTACCGCCGGCGAACTTAGCAACAAGTCAGAACAGCTCAGAGTTCAAGTTGAGCGGTTCCTGGCAGAAGTTCGAGAGGCCTAAGACTAAGGGCGCAGGGTGATCGCGTCATTTTCACTGGCGATGGTTTTTGTGAAAAGAGCGCCCGCGGCGCGCAGATTCTCCTAAAGCCCCGGAGCAAATCGAGCTGCTTTTCTGCCCGCATGCACTCCCGCCATGCGGGCAGCTTCGCATCGTGGTCTAGCCAGCCGAGCATATAAGCTGCGAGATCGTGAACATTGGCTCGATCACACCAGCGTTCAAATAGTTCGCGATCATATTGCGCTGGGTCTTCACTTCATCGCTGGTAGCCGCGGTGATCGAGAATTCAGCGCTTTGATTGTCCATGCTGCCATTCTCTATACAAATCACTGCGTCTTTTCGGGAATCCGTCGGCCATCTGCGTGCGAGAGCGGATGCGATCCGTGCGAAAGTGTCGGAACCCTTGGCTGGTTTCACACCAACCGACCAAAACCCGGCCGGTTGGAAAATATCCGATGGCAATGGGCCAGATTATCCGTTCTGCAGGCTCCCCACCCGGCTTTTGATATATCATTTTCAACTTGCGCTCTTGCTTGATCGCAGCTCTGAGATCGCTCAAATCTTCGCCGTTGAATGTCTCTTCGGCAGGCTCACCAACGCCATGAGGTATCGCGGCTGCCGCTTCCAAGACCGTTTCCGGCACGACCCGTTCAACCTTGGCAATCATTTGTTTTGATGCCTCGGAGAGCGACTTGTCGCCGAATCTGGCAACCCATTTCATGCCAAGCATAAAGGCCGACATTTCCTCTTCGGAAAACATCAGCGGGGGGAGGAAGAAGCCTTTATTCAGGACATATCCAACACCGGGCTCGCCCTCAATGTCCGCGCCTTCGGCTTGCAGTGTCGCGATGTCCCGATAGAGGGTCCGAATGCTGATGCCCAGCTTTTGTGCGAGTTCATGGCCGCTCACGGGATATCGTGAGCGTCTGAGTATCTGAAGCAAATTGAGTAGCCGTGATGTGCGCATAGCAAAACCATACTGCCATTTTTTGGCACTGTCATCTGTAGACTCTTCTTATTGTCAACCGAGAGGACTCTACAATGCTCGCTCCAAACCTACTCATTCTGTATGTTTCCAACCCGCTTGAGAGCGCGAAATTCTACGAACAGATCATCGGTAAACCGGCTGTTGGCTTTCCGACCTATCAAGCCTTCGAGTTCGATAATGGACTGATCCTTGGCCTTTGGTCGACCAGTGCGAAAAATTTCCTATCGGGTGGGGTGGGCCATCGCTCCGAATTGGCGTTCCAAGTCGAGACTGAAGAAATCGTCAGAAAACTCTACGCACAGTGGTGCGCGAATGGCGTCAAAATCGAGCAAGAATTGCAAGAAGCCGTGTTTGGCCTCACCTTTGTGGCGCTGGACCCTGATGGGCATCGGATCCGCGTGAACCTGCCCGACGGTTAAAACGCCCCTTTGCATCTGACGATTGGCATTGCCTATCTGGGCAATGCCTTTTTACGCCTCTTTGATGCTCTGGCGAAAAGACCAGCATGCGCCTCAAAAGGGCTGGATTGCGGGCTCAGTCTTTGTTCCCCCACTCCGTCAGCCGCTTCCCCTTGGGCGTCAAGACGACAAAACACACCAACCGTGGCCTTTGAGATGAATCGTGCCACCCTCACCATTCTTGGTCAGATTCCCCTCCCCCGACAAAAGGCTACTGGCATCGCCAGCGGGGAGCGCGACATCAGCCTCTCCAAGGTTGAAAGCAAGGATCAGGCGGTTGCCCTCGGCGCTGACTTTCAGAACCATCTGCTGGTTTTCAAGATGCAGCGCCTCGCTTCGGGCGCGCACCAGCCATGGATTTCTGCGTCGCAAGCCGATCAGATCCTGATGCAGACGGTAAATGGGCAATCCATCATCGAGTAGCCCGTCCGGATGCTCGGGAAAAGCCGGGCGGATCACATCATCGCCGCCTTCCCTTTCTTCCTTGATGCCGCGAAATCCCTGCTCATCGCCGGAATAAATGCAAGGGGTTCCCCCGGTCAATAAAAGCAAGGCCAACGCATGGGGCAAATGCTTTGTGTCTTCCAACTGGCTCGCAATCCGGGTGACATCGTGATTGCCTACGAATGTAAGGGGCGCAAAATGTTCAAGGAACCGGTTGTGCCGATCAAGGGCCCAGGCGAGCTCGAAGAAATTGGTGTCATTGAGCGCACTCCATATGGCCTTCCAGAGCTCATACTGCGTAACGGAATCAACGCCGCTTTCCTGAACAAACCCGACATAATCTCCGTGAATGACCTCCCCGAAAATATAGGCTTCAGGATGAGCTTGACGCACCGTGGGCAGAATTTGCGCCCAAAAGGACGTCGGCGTCGCATAGGCCGCATCAAGGCGCCAACCGGATACCCCACGATCCATCCAATGGGTCATGACATCGAGAACATAGTCCGCCACATCCGGATTCTCATGATTGAGTGTGATCAGACTGGGGTGCCCCTCAAAGGTCTCCCATGCCGCCGTGCTATTGGAGCCATTGCTGTCAACGGGAAGGAACCAGTGTGCCGCTTCTGACCCGGCCCCTTCAGCGTCGGCTTCGATGAATTTGGGGAAATCGCGCCCGACATGATTGAAGACCCCATCGAGAATGATCTTCAGACCACGCTGATTGGCTGCGGCCATCAGCCGGTCGAAATCCGCCTCATCACCAAGGCGCGGGTCGATGCGATAGTGATCAATCGTGTCATATCCGTGCGTGGATGATGCGAAGATCGGCCCGAGTAGCAGCGCGGAAACGCCCAGTTCAACGGCATAATCAAGCCAGTCGATGATATGATCGAAACGATGATCAATGCCTTTGATCCTGTCGATGCTTTTAGGTGCACCAACAAATCCTAAAGGATATAGTTGCCAGAAAATCGCATATTGAACCCAGCTCGGCATATCTGTTTCCTGTGTTTTGGCCTCAGTATCATGAAAGGCGAGCTTGAGCAGAAGGCGTGCGACGTCTCCCAACAAAGCCCGGTCCTCTTCGCTCAGGGCGTCCGCGACAACCTGCTCCAACCATCTCTGTCGCTCCAAGAGGTCGGCATCGAGCTCTCTTGTGCCTGTTTGGGTCAACGCAATGATCAGCTCGCGTTGATCTTCTTGACTGCGGTCGCGCCGGATCAGGCCATCTTCCTCCAGCCGCTTGACGATCCGCGTCAGCGATTGGGGCTGTAGTCGCTCCTCGCTTGCGAGCTGCCGGGCGGACATTGGCCCTTGCACATAGAGCGTGTTGAGCATGCTCGCAGCAGAGGATGTGACGCGCGTCGATGTGCGCTCCGAGCGCAGTCGACGCCCGAACGCCAGCACAGCCTTCAGCAGAGCGGCGACATCATGTCTTGCATATCTTGCCATAATGATACGCATAGCGTATTAATTTACAAAAATCAAGATCAGCGCTCTGTTTCCGCATAGGCGCATGCCCGCCAATAGGCATGATGCAATCTGAAATATGACAAAGATTATGGCACATCTCTTGCATTAATTTTTCTGGAACATGAACGAGAGGGCGATGATGCAACTTCCGATTCTTGGCACGATACCAACGAAATTCCCCATCAATTTTGAAAGCGGGGCCTCGTCTAGATCAGAAGACACTTCGAAACCCTTTGCCGGGCCACAGGCAAAGGAAACCGCCTCCTCACGGCCTACGCAAGGCGCTTACAAAACTGCGCCGGTAACGGCTGAAACCCAATCGTCTCTGCTGGCCTTGCAAGAAGACGCAGCGCGCGAAGCGTCCACCAAGTCTATTAATATCAATGGATTATCGATTATCACCTCAGGGCACAGCATTGATGCGCGCGATGGTGTGTCACTCATCCAAACGCTCTCGGCGGCCGACACCAAAGCCATGATGTCCACCTTTGCTGCCATAGCAGATCAGGCAGAAAATGGGGGCGGCGCGCAGACGCAACAAGGCTCTCAATCCGGGAACAGCATGATCAAAATAGACATGCAGGGAGGCATGGTCGAGATTGCATCAAAAGCTCTGGGCGCTCTGCCAGATGGCGCCACATCCGCCTATATGAACGAGGATTTCTTTCACAGCAACGGTGTTTGGTCCAATGGGAACCCGATCGAGAAGAGCAATTCTGACGCTGCCATCAAGGCAGATCGCAGGGTGCGGTTGGAAACCTTGATGAACGCAGTCGATGCAGAACGTCAACTGCGCGCTGAATATGGGCAGGATGTAAAGCTGGTCTACAGCCACACGGACGAATCCTACATCATGCTGACGCCGGATGATGCGAAATATGACACAATGAAGAGTGCGGAAAGCAGCGTGCAAGATGTCATGAATGAAGTTCAAAGAGGCTATATCGAAAAAGGCACCGTTGCCGACATATTGCAGCGCTATGGCTATCACATCTAACGCACAGTAGCTTGCTCACATTTATCCCGGCAAATCCTGCCCAGAAGGGCAATATCTGCCCAATATCGGGAAAAACCGTCTCCCCGGGGCTTTGGTCCTTTTTGTTTCCTCCCTCTGCCCCTTACAACGCTTTTAAAAGCATGGAGCCCCAACCGCCATGAAAATCGCCGAACTGTCTGAAAAGCTGATGGGGATGTCACCGGAGGTCTGGGAGCGTCACGCCAACAAATGGAGTGGTTGGAGCCGGGTTGCATCTCTCCCCCTGATCGCGCTTGCCGTATGGAGCCGCATCTATATCGGTGTCTGGGCTGCCGTGCCCCTTGTGCTTGCGCTTCTGTGGCTCTGGATCAACCCACGCCTTTTCCCTGCGCCCGAGGATACAGACAACTGGATGACCAAAGGCGTGTTCGGAGAACGCGTCTGGCTGAACCGGCAAGAATGCCCCATACCGCGCCACCACATTCGGGCTGGCTTCATTCTCAATGGACTGTCCGGACTGGCGGCCTTGCCCTATCTGTATGGTCTCATCTGGCTGGACGTCTGGGCGACGGTCTTTGGCACCATCACGATCATGCTCACAAAGCTCTGGTTTCTCGACCGGATGGTGTGGCTTTATGACGATATGAGCCATCAGAACCCGGACTATGCAGCCTGGATGAAGCGGAAACCTTAGCTTGGGATAGAATGCCGCCATCAGAGCAACAAAGAGATAGGCCTAAGTTGAAACAATGCCGAAGCCTATTGGCGCACGGATGTCTGACAGCGCGGCAGAAGCAAGGGGCCAAGCATTGAGCCTGTCCGAGGCGCTTAGACAGCTGTGACGGGCGTGTAGCCCTTCGCAATTTTTCGGGCCTCAATGCTGCGATACCTGCTTTGTGCGGCGCCTATATTGGAGAAATACTCTCCTTTTACCTGCCCGCTCGTGCCTATTCGGCCCCAACAACGGATTAACCGGACGCCCCCCAGTAAATCAGGCTCTATGGTCAAGTGATAAAAGCGGTGCATATTTCGCGCCGGGACCTGTTTTTTCAAATGGACGTCTGGTGGGCTGGACAAAGTCCCCTCCCCTATTTATGACTATGCTAGGAGTGTAGGATCGAGCCTTAGAAATATCCAATTCATATTGGGAATCAATCGTTTGGAATTGATTCATAGCGCTTATGGCTCAACGGACAGCCTGAAGGGTATTTGCCCGACCTCAGCGCGCCCGGGCGCCTAATCTTAGCAAAGTGTTAAGCAAACCTCCTTGCATTAACCATCCATTTACCAAAAAATACTTTACAGAATCGCATTTTACGGTCACTTCTTAGTATGACGCGTTTTGAGCGTTTTTTTTGAAAAATGCGTCGTCCCGTTTTGTAGCGTTTTATAATGAGGTATTGATGTGAGCGATCAGGCCCCTCTTTCGAGCCCCTCTGAACAGGTTGGCCAATTTGCCTCGCTGTTGTCGTCACAATTGAGCGCATTGCGTGAGCGGATGTATCCGCCGCACGCGCAGAAATCATTGCGCAAATTTTCCGCTCCGGAAGCGGCACGTCTGCTTTCCATCGCTGAAAGCACCATTCGGCAAATGTCGCTGGATGGTGAAGGCCCGGACCCCGAGCGCCTTTCCAACGGGCGACGGATTTATTCCTTGCAGGAAATCAATGCGCTCCGCGAATATCTGGCCCACAAACGCCCCAATGAGCATTTGAAATTCCTCCCAAATCGGCAGCAAGGCGAAGGCCTTCAGGTGCTGTCTGTTGCCAATTTCAAGGGTGGATCAGCCAAGACGACCACCTCGGTGCATCTATCCCATTTTCTGGCCTTGCAAGGCTATCGGGTGTTGGCGATTGACCTTGATCCGCAGGCTTCCATGAGCGCCATGTTCGGCGCCCAACCCGAGCTCGATGTGGGGCCGAACGAAACCCTCTGGGCAGCGATCCGCTATGATGAAGAACAACGGCCTTTGCGCGATGTGATCCGCAAGACCTATTTTGACGGCCTGGATCTGGTTCCGGGGAATCTGGAGCTGATGGAATTCGAGCATGCAACGCCGCAAGCCATCGTTTCGGGCCAATCCAAAGGGGATGGCGTGTTTTTCCGCCGCATATCCGCATGCCTTGAGCAAGTGTCCGAAGAGTATGACATCGTTATATTCGACACACCGCCCCAGCTTGGCTATCTCACACTAGGGGCGCTTTTTGCTTCGACCGGCCTGATGATCACCGTGCATCCCTCCATGCTTGATGTGGCCTCAATGAACCAGTTTTTGCTGATGATGAGTGACATCATGAATGTCATTGAAGAGGCTGGCGGCAGCATGGACATGAATTTCATGCGCTTCCTGATCACGCGCCACAATCCAAATGATGCCCCCCAGCAACAGGTTGTCGGCCTGTTGCGTATGCTGCTGGGGGATGCGGTATTGACCAATTCCGTGTTTGAAACCACGGCGGTTGCCAATGCCGGGCTCGACAAGCGCAGCCTTTATGAAATCGAGACCAATTCCATGGGACGAGATACCTATCGGCGTGCAATGGAAAGCATGGACTCGGTCAATCATGAAATTCTGTCTCTGATTCAAGCCAGTTGGGGGCGCTCATGACGGCGAAAAAGACATCCCGAACCCAGATGTTCGGTGCGCTGGTCAACTCGATTGCCGAGACCAGCAAAACACAAGCCGGAGAGGAGCAAAAAACCTCTTCACAGCCGCACAATCAAAGGGTTGGCTCGGGCGTGGTCGCTGCCACCAAGGAGACCGTGATTGCGGAATTACGCCAAGAGCGCGACAGGCTCAAGACACAGCTTGCTGAAAAACCGGCCTCTGATGTTGTCGAGCTTGATCCGAACCAAGTAGACCCCTCCCCTTTCCCTGATCGTCTTTCGGACGCCGCCAGTGAAGAAGCAATTCTCTCGCTGCGCCAATCCATTGAGGAAAGAGGACAGGAAATCCCGATCCTTGTGCGCCCGCACCCTGATGAGGAAGGGCGCTACCAGGTCGCGTATGGACACCGCCGTCTCAAGGCCATTTCAGGCCTTGCCGGCAAAAAGGTCCGCGCGGTGGTGCAAGCCTTATCCGATGCCGAGTTGGTGCAAGCGCAAGGCATCGAGAATAGTGATCGACAGGATCTCAGCTTTATCGAGCGCGTCCTCTTCGCCGCGCATGTCCGCGCCCTGTGCACGGACCCCAAAGAGGAAGTAGCCCGTGTCAAGCTGGCCCTATCCATTACCGATGCGGAAGCCTCATATCTAAAGCGTGTCCATGCAGCCGTGCCCGACACCCTTATTCGAGCCATTGGCCCTGCCCCGAAAATCGGACGCCCGCGCTGGATGAAAATGGCGGATCATCTGGAAAGCGATAGAGCCCGCCAGCGGGCCCATGGCTATATTACATCGCAGGCTTTTACCGATGAGCTCTCGTCTGACAAACGCTTCCAGCTTTTATTTTCGCATTTGCAGAAGGAAGAAGACGATAAGGCGGACAAGTCGACACAGCCTGTCGCGCTTCTCGCCGGAGATGTCACATTGGGCTCATTCAAAAAAGGCGCGCGAAAATCGGAGCTTGTTTTGCTCGACAGCAGATTCGCCGAACATGTCGCAAGCTCACTGGCCTCACTCTATGAGGACTATAAGAAAAAAAGTTAACTCCCCCATCTTAACCAGGGGTTATGGTTAACAAAGAATGAAACACAGAAAGGAGAATAGCGCAAAGAAAAAGGCTCCCAAGCAGCGTTAACCACCCGGAAGCCCTGTATTGTATAGCAACCCTACAGAATCAGCTTCCCAACAAATTGTCAAGACATAACGTTCTCGCGAGCGAACAATTTTCTTTTGCCTGATGAAAAGTTATGACTATCACTCTATCGACCCCTTTTGGGGGCCGTAATCTATCTGTCGAGATGATAGATGGACAACGGATAAGTGTGTCTTGTGCTCAAAATTTAACAGCTGATAAATGGCAAATTCTGCGCGATATAACAGACTGCCGTAAAATGCTTGAGCTTTCAGACCGCAGTCTTGCTGTGCTCAGCGCCCTGCTCTCCTTTCACAAGGACGATGTCCTGTGCGGGCACGACAATCTGATTGTTTTTCCCTCCAACAACAAACTGCGCTCACGCGCTTATGGCATGTCTGAACCAACATTGCGGCGTCATTTGGCAAGTCTTGTCAAAGCCGGTTTGCTCATCCGTCGCGATAGCCCCAATGGCAAACGCTATGCCCGTCGTGACCATGAAGGCACCATCATGCGTGCTTTCGGGTTTGATCTCAAACCTCTGCTCGTACGCGCTGCCGACTTCCATCAAATGGCAGAAGCCACGCGACAAGAAGCAAGACTGATACAAACCCTCAAGGAAGACATCACAATTCTGCGCCGCAATATCTCCAAGAGCCTGTCCTACGGCACAATAACCTGCCCCTCAGGCCAATGGTCTCCGCTCATGGAAAGACTGGCCACGCTACAACAGAGAACCGACCGTCGCCTTTGCCTTGCGACTCTCAAAGAGCTTCACGCCAGTCTCTATACGCTCGCTCAGGATGTGGGCAAGCTGTTGAATGAGCTTATTTTTTCCAAAGAAGTGAACGGCAGCCCCGCTCAAAATGAACGGCACATAGAGGATTCAAATAAAGATAAATATTTTGACTCTGAAGAAGGAGCCGCTCAGGACCAGATCCAATCAAGGACCGAGATTCACATCGGCCAGGAAATTGCAACACAAAGCACCAAACCACAAAAGTCTTCAGCAATTCAAACAGTCCCTAAGACTGCTTTGCAGGAGAAGTTTGTCCTTACCGAGCAATCTCACGGCAATTACTTTGATTTGCAAACGATATTGGAAGCCTGCCCAAAGATCACTCATTGCAGCCGCTTTCGTATTCGCAGTTGGACAGATCTGATTGAAACCGCAGATCATGTCAGTCAAATGCTTTCCATTTCGAGCTCTGCTTGGCATGAAGCAAAGGTGCGGTTGGGACTTGTTACCGCATCTGTAACCGTTGCCGCGTTGCTAGAACGGTGTGATAGCATTCGATCGCCGGGCGGCTATTTAAGATCGCTTGTTGCGAAAGACGGTTTTTCTCCGCGTTTCATGATCGAGGCCTTGCTTAGCAAAACAATCGGACAGCAGAAACTGGCGTAAGCATGGATTTTTAACAGCTGTTAAATCTGCTTGTTAATTGATGCGTTCCGCAAGTCTGGATCCGATAAAACCGATCGTTTGGGTGGTTTCTATGCCAACGACAGTGATTATTGACCCAACAAAGGCATATTTACTAGGCTACGAGAGAAAAGGATCGCTCACCAATTTCATTGGAAGATGCTCTCAGAGAGCCGCCGTGAAATCTTACCCGAGGGGCTAAATCGTGCAATTTGCACGACCAAGCGTTCCGAAACAATAGTATTGCATATCGACGCCGGTGACTATCGCGTCAACATATATGAGCTTCCCGCAAGACTATTCTTCAAAAGGAAGAACTGAATGGAGCGACTTTGTTGCACCGTTGGGACTTCATATCGCTCGGACAGCCAAAGCAGGCGGTCCAATTTCTTGAGACCACCTGCACAGGAACCTGCTTTCCCTAAAAGCAATTTTGGTTTTAGACCAGTTAACTGACATTGTGACAAAAGGGCAGGGAAGGCATGTGCTAGCGTCGCTGTTTGATCTCGGAAATGATGGCCTGACCTATGTCTGAAATAACTTGATTTCTCAGCTCCAGATCCGCCTTGGATTGCGTGATATAGATGGCCGCAAGATAGGTCTGTCCTTCTGGCGTTTGGATGACGGCAACGATGCCTCGCGTGCCATAACCGGCGGTTCCGGTCTTGTCTCCGATGATCCACCCCTTTGGCACATGGGGGCGGATGAGTTTGCCGGCGACCTTGTCATCAATCATCCATTGTTTCAGATGCGCAGCAGAAGCAGGCTGTAGGGCACTGCCAAATAGAAGTTTGTTCAGCGATATGGTTATCGCGCGCGGGCTTGTTGTGTCTCTCGGATCGGAGGGCGTGGCTTCATTCAACTCTGGTTCCCATCTGTCCAAACGGGTTGTTTCGTCGCCAATCTGCCGTAAAAAGTCAGTCAGGCCAGCTGGCCCTTTAACGCGCGAAAGCAACAGGTTAGCAGCAGTATTGTCGCTCATGGTGATCGCCGCTGCGCATAAATCGGAAACGGGCATGCCGTCCTTCACATGCTTTTTCGTTATGGGCGACCAGGAGACCAGATCCTTTTTGCTGTAGGATACCAACTCGGTCAGATTTTCCTGCCCGGCATCAGCACGCCTGAGGATCGCTCCACACAACAGGGTCTTGAAGGTGCTGGCCATCGGAAAGCGTTCATCGGCACGATGGCTGATTTCCCAGTCTGACGATCCATCGCGCAGGATTACACCTATGCGTGCGTCGAGCTTGTTTTCCCATGTCGACACGGTCGTTTTCAGCCCCTGAGCTGCTGCGACGCCGGATAATGTTGCACATAAGGCGAGGCTTAGCCCGGCTGTCCTGAGGAATGAAAGGCAGTTTCTTCTCATTGATAGTCTCCTATGGATTCATGCAGGAACACCATCGTGTGATGCACCGCACCCTGTCTCACTCAAGGGGAGGGGCCAATATAAGATATTGGCCAAACATTAAGTGAAGTCATTTTCTGTACTATGATCTGGCTCTGTAGTAGGATCAAACGACTAATTCTCGCAAATAGCATTAGATTGAGTCATGTAAGATGGATCGCCCCGATATACCCCTCAACGCCCTGCGCACCTTTGAAGCAACAGCAAGACAGGGCAGTTTTACAAATGCGGCGATAGAGCTTCGCGTCACGCAAGCGGCTGTGAGCCATCAGATTGCACGGTTGGAGGAGCTTTTGGGCTTTCAGCTCTTTCACCGTACGCGCGGAGGGCTTTCTCTCACGTCGGAGGGGACCCTATTGTTGCCTGTTCTCACCTCCAGCCTTGACCGGATCGGCGGCATGCTTGACAGGGTTCAGGGCAACCATTTTGAAGAGACGCTGAATGTCGGTGTTGTGACCACATTTGCCGCAGGGTGGCTTCTGGAGCGGCTTCAGGACTTCGAGCGCCTTTACCCTGCAATCCGTATCAGGCTCTTCACAAACAACAACCGGGTGAATATCGCCCAGGAGGGGCTGGATGCCGCGATCCGGTTTGGTGACGGTCGATGGGCCGGCCTTGAGGCAAAACCGCTCATGACAACCCCTCTGACCCCACTATGTGCCCCTTCTGTTGCGGTGAGCCTTGAAGAAGACAAAAACCGCCTGTCCGATCATGTTCTGCTCAGATCCTACCGCGCCGATGAATGGCCATTATGGTTCATCAAGGCGGGGATGGTTCCGCCGCTTCTGGAAGGCCCTGTTTTTGACTCGTCAGTGGCTATGGCCGATTTGGCCGCAGGCGGCTATGGCATCGCCTTGCTGCCGATCAAAATGTTCCAATCCCGTGTGGCAGCGGGCAGCCTTGTGCGGTGTTTTGAGGAAGAGATCGTGACAGGTAGCTACTGGATCACAAGGCTTTCTACAAAAGAGCAGAGCGCGGCATATGGTGTGTTTGAAAGCTGGTTGATACAAGCGACGTCCTCTTGAACCAAAGCGCTGTCATGTCAGCAAAACCGGTGCCCCCATTGTGGTTCCGTCTTCAAGGGCGGATTGCGCGGCTGCCGCCTCCTTTAGATCAAATTGCGGCCCCACAAACTGGCCGCCCCCAAATGACAATGCCTCCACTATCTCTGGCATCACGGCCTTGTATCTGGCTTGATTGGCAAGATAGGCCATGACGCTCGGCCTTGAAAAAGAAAGGCTTCTCATGGGGCCAAGATCTTCAACGCACACAGGTGCAATCGGCCCTCCCGCCTGACCGACGCTTGCCACCATGCCAGATTTTGCCGTTGCGTTGAGGGAGGCAAAGAATGTGGGCCCTCCAATGCCATCGATCACATAATCCGCGCCTCTGCCTTCAGTCCAGGCAAGAACTTCCTTTGCTATATCCGCGTTTCGTCCGACAATGACCCGATCTGCGCCATTCTTTATGGCTTGGACCGCTTTTGTCTCCGAACTCGTGGTGGTCATGACCCGCGCGCCCATCCGCTTTGCCCATGGGATGACAAGGCTCGCCAGTCCGCCAGCGCCCGCATGAATGAGCATGTTGGTCCCGTCTGTAACATTGTATATGGCCTTCAGAAGCATATGAGCGGTAAAGGCTCTGAGGAGGCTGCTGGCCGCAACTGTATCCGGCAGCGTTTGAGGCAAAGGAATCGCGCGCCAGGCAGGCAAAAGCCGTCGCTCGGCATATCCTCCCGGTATCCCTGCATAGCCGACGCGATCCCCCACTGAAATGCCTTCTACGCCTTCTCCAATTGCTTCAACCTCACCGACGCCCTCCACGCCCAAAATAGCGGGCAAGGGGAGGGGGTAGAGACCTGTTCGCTGATAGATGTCGATGAAATTGACACCAGCGGCGCGTTGGCGCATGCGAATTTCACCAAAGCCGGGGGCACCAACTCTCTTGCGAACGAGGGATAGATTTTCAACGCCGCCGGGAGCGGTGAGTTCTATGCAAAATGTCACGCCTTGTCTCCTTGTTTCGATAATCTGACCAAAGGAGCATTGCTTGAGATCGCATGTTTGGACATATGATATTTGCGCATATAATAGGTGCAAAATTGCAGGTAATTCACTATGAAGGCGCGGGGCGGCAATGAACTGGGAGCATGTGCGGCATTTTTTGAGCCTTGTGGAGCATGAAAGCTTGGCTGAGGCATCAAAGGCACTTGGTGTGCAGAGAACGACAGTCTCTCGTCGCATCCTTTCTCTGGAAGCGGAAACCGGCCTTAGCCTGTTTGATCGCCGTGGCAGACAATGGGTGCTCACATCCGAAGGACGAGACCTTGCTTATGCTCTTGAGCCAATGGCCGCAATCGAGCGGTTGGCAGAGCTGAAAGCTGCGGATATGAAATCCGGCATGCGTGGGCGGATCACGATTTCTGCGCCTCCCGCGTTGGCAGCAACCATGCTCGTTGCCCCGCTGGTCGCTCTTGCCAAGCCCTATCCTGAATTGGAAATCCGTCTGGTGGGGGAAATGCGCACGGCTTCTCTCAGCCGCAGAGAGGCAGACATTGCACTCCGCCTCAGTAGACCTGAGACCGGCGATTTTGCCATCTCTAAACTCGGTTCGATGAAGTTCCGGCTTTATTGCCACAGAGAGTATCTCGCCAACACAGCGCCAGACACTTGGCGTTATGTCGGTCAAGGGGACGCGGCGGATATCTTGCCGCAACAGGCGATGTTGAACCGGATTGCAAAGGGAAGATTTGCCTTTTATGCGGACGCTATAGACCTGCAGCTAAAGGCCATAGAAGCGGGAGCGGGGATTGGGGCTTTGCCGGAATTTGTAGCGCAGAGGAATACAGACCTCTTACCCCTCCCGGACCAATCTCCACTGTTGGAACGCGAAATCTGGTCGGTGACACATGCCGAGCAACGCCATGACGTTCGAATCCAAACGATTATGCAGATTCTGAGACAAGCTCTGAAAGAAGGCGGGCTGTAATCTGCTGCCAGACAACTTGTTGCTCGTCATGCGCTCCGCTGTCCAGCGCCCGCGCAGCGGCGAACGGCAACCTTGAAATGCTGCGAGATGCACCTATTTGAGTTGCTAGGAAATGAGCGCATCGCATTTTGGGCTCCACCAATGGCGGAACAGGGTTTGATCCAGACATCCCCTCACTTTTGCCGGATATGACCAACAATGACGCTCGGCGTCTTGTAGAAGAGACACACCAGATTTGACCATAGTGCAACGACACACGCGAAATGATCGACGTGCGCTTGCCCATTGAAATAGAAGAGACTTTAACCAATGAAAAATTTCGATTATCGCAACCCCACGCATATTCTGTTTGGGAAGGGCCGTATCGCGGATCTGAAAGATCAGGTTCCTGCTGACGCCAAGGTCCTTGTCATCTATGGTGGGGGCAGCGCGGAGCGGACCGGCGTTCTGGCTCAGGTGCGTGAAGCACTTGCGGGCCGCACTGTGGTCGAGTTTGGCGGGATCGAACCGAACCCCCGTTTTGAAACGGCATTGAAGGCCGTTGAACTGATCCGCAAGGAAGGCATTACCTTCCTGCTTGCTGTCGGCGGTGGGTCTGTCATCGATGCCACTAAATTCATCTCGGCAGCCGCTCTGTATGAGGGCGATCCTTGGGAAATCCTGACATCGCGTGGGGCCGTCGTGAAGGGCGCCATGCCGTTTGGTACTGTGCTGACTTTGCCTGCCACAGGGTCTGAGATGAATTCCGGCGCGGTGATCACCAACCTGGAGAAGGGCGCAAAGCTCTCCTTCATGAGTCCTCTCTGCTATCCAGCCTTTTCGGTGCTTGATCCCGAGGTGACCTTCTCATTGCCTCCGCGCCAAATCGCCAACGGCGTTGCCGATGCCTTTGTTCATATCATCGAACAATATCTTACCTACCCGTCTGCGGCCTATGTTCAGGACGGATTTGCCGAAACCCTGCTGCGCACCCTGATCGACCTTGGACCCAAGGCCCTTGAAACACCCAAGGACTATGATATCCGGGCCAACCTGATGTGGACGGCTACGCTGGCGCTCAATGGTCTGATCGGGGCAGGGGTCCCACAGGACTGGTCAAGCCATATGATCGGTCATGAGATCACCGCGCTCAACGATACCGATCACGCCCGGACCCTGGCGGTTGTGCTGCCTTCCCTGATGAATGACCAGCGCGACCGGAAACGCGAGAAATTGCTGCAATATGCAGCCAATGTCTGGGATATCCGCACAGGGTCCGACGATGAGCGGATCGACGCGGCAATCGAAGCCACACGCGGATTCTTTGAGTCCATTGGCATCAAGACACGGCTGGGTGACTATGATGTTGCCGGCCCTGAAATTGACCGCATCGTGGCTGCCTTGAAGGACCACGGCCTGACAGCGCTTGGCGAACATCGGGCCATCACCCCTGACGATGCCCGTCGCATTCTTGAAGCGGCGCAATAAGCAAATCGCGACCATCATGCCAACATCTGCCAACCGCCAGTTTGTACTGGCGGTGTGCCCTACGGAGCTTGAAAGCGGCACGATCAAAAGCCGCTGAAAGACCTCGGGCTGCGGAACTGCTCAAATTCTGACAAGCGCGTCATCCGCGCTGCCGAAAACAGAAAGCAAGATTATGAAAATTCTAATGGTACTCACTTCCCATGATAGCCTTGGGGACACAGGCAAGAAAACCGGCTTCTGGCTGGAAGAATTTGCTGCCCCTTACTATGTGTTCAAGGATGCTGGCGCTGACATCACATTGGCTTCGCCCAAAGGCGGGCAGCCGCCCGTTGATCCCAACAGCGACAGCCCGGACGCCCAGACCGATGATACCCGTCGTTTCAAGGATGATAGCGAGGCACAGAAACATCTGGCGAACACGCTGAAGCTTTCGGACGTGACCGCAGACGGATTTGACGCCATCTTCTATCCAGGCGGTCATGGCCCCTTGTGGGATCTTGCCGAAGACGCGGACAGCAAGCGCTTGATCGAGGCTTTCGCTGGCGCAGACCTGCCGGTTGGCGCGGTCTGCCACGCGCCTTCCGTGTTTCGCCACACTGTGGGCAAGGACGGCAAACCGCTGGTTTCCGGCCGCAGGGTGACAGGCTTCACCAACACCGAAGAAGAGGGCGCAGGGCTGACCGAGGTTGTGCCGTTTCTGGTTGAAGATATGCTCAAGGCAAATGGTGGCCTTTATGAAAAAGGGCCCGACTGGGGCAGCTTCGTTCTGCGTGATGGCAAGCTCGTAACCGGCCAGAATCCAGCTTCATCGGCTGCCACCGCACAAGAGATCGTGGCGTTGCTGAAATAAAACAAGAGACGCAGACATAAGCTGACATAACCTGTGCCAAAGAAGCCCGTCTCTGTTCGAAAGAACAGATAGTCTATGGGCTTCAGGCCGGGTGTCTATGTTGTCAATAAGGGCGGGTCCTGCGCGGGTCCGCCCTTATTGCATCTGGCTTGGCTCGGATATGCCGCAGAACTGATTGAGCCTGTGGAGGTTTAATTATTTCGGGGAGCGGCGCAAGAGCGGCGGTCGACGAGCTCCACGCCGATCCCGATGCGTTTGGCCGGTGAGGTGGGGAAGGCGCCTCGTTCTAGCAGCGTTTTCACAGCGGCCACGCCGACTTGCTTGCGGTCGATATTGATCGAGGCAATCGGCGGAATGGAGTGCGCACCAACGGCCAACCCATCAAAACCAACCACAGAGATATCGTCCGGTACAGAGAGGCCACACTCCTTGATGGCCTGAACGGCGCCCAAAGCGACAACATCGGACATGCAGAAAAAGGCGGTTGGTGGCGTTTTTCTTGCTTTGATGAAATCCCGGATGATCGAGCTGGCCGCCACACTGATCATGTCAGGGGAGCCCAGATCCAGAATGTGCTGATCAAAATCAAAGGTGATGTCGACGGTTTCCAACGCGTCTCTAAATCCGGATTCCCGCTGGGTGATGGATTCGCGATAAGCATGGGTGATATGGACGATGTCGCGGTGTCCCAAATCCAGCAAATGCTTGGTGGCCAGCCAGCCACCATAATAATAGTCAGGCGAAACGCTGGAAACCTGCATTTGGGGATCGATGCCATTGACCAGCACAGTGGCGACATTCTTGCTGCCGAGCATCTGCACGACACCGGGCACATCGGCCCCCATGATGATGGCCGATTTGGGAAATGTGCTGAGGGATTGAAAGCTCTGGTCGGGTTGGCTTTCATCCAGAATGCAGATCTCGACTGACAGTCCTTCTCTTGAAGCTTCCTCGACAATGCCGTCAACAATATCGCCATAAAAAGCATCATTGCCGAGCATGCGTCCGTAAGACAATAGCGTGACGTTCGAAAGCGCCTTCGGCGAATAGGCTTCTTCCTCAACCGCATATCCCAGCTGTATGGCGGCCTTGAGCACGGCGGTCCGATTGCGTTTGCTGACGCCGGTTTTTCTGTTCAGGGCTTTTGATGCCGTCCCAACGGAGACGCCAGCTGCGCGCGCCACATCCTGCAATTTTGCCTTGCCGGAAAGCGGAGCTTTGTCCGCAAGATCAGCAGGGGTCTCCGCACCAGTTGGATCTGAAGGGTCAACTTGGGGTGATGGCGAGGGTGTCATTGTTCGTTCCCGTGGATTCGGCTTGTTAGTCTCCAGAATAAGCATGTTTTTCGTGCTGTAACAAGCGGGAATGATATTGCTTTTCCAATAAATAGAAAAAATGGAAAAAATAGAAAATGTGGAAATAATAGAAAATAAATTGATTATGGGAAAATTTTGCGCCATCCTTCCTCCAATGCAAGAGAAGGCTTGGGCCCGCTTCAAGCCTATTCGCAACGAGGGTTACGCAGAGCACCGCAATGTGGAGGAAGCCTTGGAAATTGCGCTCAGTGACATTCCGTTTTCAAAAAATGGTCACGCGACACATGCGCCCATGTGCTCTCAATCCGTCGAAACATCCGCGAGCAATTGGATAGGATATACTAAGAAAAATGATCAATAGACTGTTCCCCTTGCATGACGAAGGGAAGACTATTCCATCCATCGATGTCACCGAACAAAAGAGCCTGGATGCCATCAAGCAAAGCATTCTGGGAAGTCTGGAGCGCAACGTTCCGCGCGTCGGTTCCAGAAATCCTATGATTGGCGCAGGGGGAGATGACCATCGTTGGCAGTATCCCGAAATCGGATATTTCTGGACGGATGCCTTCTGGCTGGGCGAGCTGTGGCTGGCCTATATGCTGACGGGCAAATCTGAATATCGGAATTCTGCCCGGCTTCGGAACGGCCATCTGAAAAAGATTCTGGATACCCCGTTGTGGTTGAGCCACGATCTCGGCTTTCTTTTCTCGCTTTCGGCGGTGGCCGATTACAAGCTGACGGGCTGTCAGGAAGCACGCCAATTGGGGCTAAGAGCCGCAGAGTCGCTGCGCAGCCGTTACAATTGGGCAGGCAACTATCTGGTCGCCTGGACTGCAAGCCATCACAATATGGAGCATGCGCGCAAGGTTCAGGGCAAAATCATCATCGATTCCATCCAGAATCTCTCGCTGCTGCTGTGGGCTTATCAGGAAACAAACGTTGCTTCCTTCTACGATGCGGCCATTGGCCATGCCGAGACGCTGGCAAAATATATCGTGCGTGACGATTACAGCACATTCCACACCTTTGATTTCGACACCTCGACCGCAGAGCCAATCGGCGGCAGCACCGCCCAAGGCTATGCCGACGCATCTTGCTGGAGCCGCGGGCAAGCGTGGGCCATCCACGGATTTGCACAGGTTGCAGAGATCACGGGCGAGCTTCGCTATCTGGAGATCAGTGCAAAGCTTGCAGACTATGCACTTGAGAAAATGGGCGATGATCCGGTACCAGTTTGGGACTATCTGCTTCCCGCCGGTGAGGAGCCCTACAAGGATACATCCGCCGGTTCGGTTACATCAGCAGGTTTGTTCATTCTGTCCGATGTCTATCGCAGAGTTGGAAACACGGAACGGGCGCTTCATTACAGAGCGGCGGGCATGAAAATGCTCTTTGGTTTGCGCGAAGGGCATGATCTGACGCACTTGGACGAGGCCGAAGGCTTGCTGTCATGTGGCGCGTCCCATGTTCACGGAGCGACCAAGACCGGGCAATTAAAGCTCGCCAAGGCGATGTTGCCTTACGGAGACTACTACTATTTCGAAGCCGTTTTGAGGGCTTTGGGGCATCGCCAGTTTTTCTGGTGAGAATCTAACTTAAAAAAATAACCGAATAGGGAGTGAAATATGAATATTCGTTCGGCAATGCTTGGTCTTGCTTGTGTTGCAGGCCTCATGGCATCTGGTGCTCAGGCCGCAAATTACAAGTTTGCCACCAACACAACAGCAGATGTGGGCCCCGGGGCTCTTATTCAGGAGTTTGCTGATGAGGTGCGCGAAAAGACAGACGGGCGCGTGAAGATCAAGGTCTTTGCAAATGGTGTTCTGGGCAGCCAGACCGACTATCTGCAGCAGATCCAAAAAGGGGTTGTTGATCTGGGTCTGGTCAACAGTGCAACTCTGGAAAATATCATTCCCGAATTCTCGGTCGTGAATCTTCCATACATGTTCCGCACGCTTGATGAATATGGCAAGGTCATGGGCAATGCTGACATTCAGCAGATGCTGTTTGAAACGGCCAAGGATCATCGCTTTGTGCCGTTGGGCTTCCTGTCAAACGGGTTCCGCAGCTTGTCCCTGCTCAAGCCTGTCAACAAAATGGCAGACCTCAAGGGCATGAAAATCCGCACGATGTCCAGTGAGACATATGTGCGCATGTATACCCTGTTTGGGGCTGTTCCGACACCAATGGCATTCGGCGACACCTTCCCTGCACTTCAGCAGGGCGTTATCGACGGAGCTGGCGGGTCTTTGAGCGGCCTGTATGACCTCAACTATGGTCAGGCAACCAAATATGCAGCGCGCACGGAACATACCCGTCTGACCGACTTCATCGTGGTCAGCGACAAATTCCGCAACAGCCTGTCAGATGAAGATCTGAAGATCGTCAAGGACGAGCTGAACAAGATCAGCATGAAGTCTCTCAAAGTGATCGACAGTGCTTTTGCTGCCAGTGAGCAGAAAGGCGTCGAGAAATTCGGTGTGACCGTGGTTGATGTTGACAAGGCTCCGTTCATGGCTGCTGTTCAGCCCATGTATGATGATGCTGCAAAAGATCCAAAGAAACTGAAGTTGCTCGAAAAAATCTTCGAACTCGAAGGTCGTGAACTGAAGTAAACCGATATTTTGGAGGTGGAGATGCTGAGCAATCGCGCCAAGCGACTTGTGAGACGCCTTCACCTCCATCCATACTCTTTGCCAAGTGGGTCTTTGTTGTTCAACAAAACCAACCGAACGGATCGGCAGCGGTCGCCAACTTGGCGCATCTTTTCTGTAGCTTAAAAAACAAGCTCAAGCATCGCTAGATGGATAGCAAAATCAATGCAGCAAGGTTCGGATTGTTCCTCTCCTCGACTGGTGCGTTTGTTTGAAGGGGGCTACGATGCTCTCAAACTGGCGCTTAAGTCGGTCTTGGTCGTGATGACCTTATCAATGAGCGCGATGATCACTTATCAGGTCATCAGTCGCTACTTCTTTAACGCACCAAGTGCCTTGACCGAAGGCCTGCTCCGATATGCGTTGATCTGGCTGGGGCTTCTTGGCGCTGGCTACTGTTTTATGGAACGTCGGCACCTGAATTTGCCCCTTGTTCTGGACGTGATCTCACCTGGCAAGGCTGCCTTCCTTAAAGCAGTCAATATGTGGCTGATGTTGATCTTTGGCGCCATTCTGGTCTGGTCCGGATATAACGCCGTTCAGGTCAACTCGGGAATGCATGCCCCCATCATCAACATTTCCATCGGAGCGTTGCAAAGTGTTCTGATGTTTTGCGGCATTCTGGCTATTCTGGCGCAGCTTGTTGATATCGGCAAACTCATCTCTTCGCGGGAAATCTCGTTTGTCCGCGCCATATTGGCGCTGGTGCTCATCGCTGCATTTGTCGGTGCCATGTGGCAATTCAGCAAGACCGACTTTTACGCCTATCTGGTTGACGAGCGCCTTGAGCTTTTCTCGGTCGTGGTTCTGTTTGGCCTGTTCTTTATCCTGCTGATCATCGGCACGCCGATTGCCATTGGTCTTGTCTTCTCGGGTGTTCTGACCCTGAGTCTCCAGCTTGATCCGGCTTCGATGCTGTCGACGACTGGTGAGAAACTGTTCAACAGTCTGGACAATTTCGGATTTCTTGCGCTGCCGTGCTTTGTGCTGGCGGGCAACATCATGACCCATGCGGGCATCGCGCGGCGCTTGATTGATCTGGCTATGCTGATGGGGCGGCGCATTCCTGGCAACCTGTGGCAGGCAAACGTCATCGCCAACATGTTGTTCGGCTGTCTATCTGGCTCGGGCATTGCTGCGGCAACCGCAATCGGCTCCATGGTGGCTCCGATCGCAAAAGAGAAAAAATATGACATGCCCTTCACCACTGCGGTGAATGCGGCGTCCGCTCCTGCGGGGATGCTCATCCCGCCGTCCGGTCCGTTTATCATCTATTCGTTGATCAGTGGTGGGTCTGCCTCGATTGTTGCCCTGTTCCTGGCTGGCTATGTCCCCGGCATCATCATGGGGCTTTCGGTGATGATCGTTGCCTACATCTATGCACGGCGCAACAAATATCCGACAGACAAATCCCCATACAAGGCTTCTGAAGTTCTTGTCACTCTGACACGCGCCTTGCCAAGCCTGACGCTTGTGCTAGTGGTGATTGGTGGCATTGTCGGCGGCGTCTTTACCGCCATCGAAGGGTCGGGCGTGGCTGTCTTCTATAGCCTGCTGTTGGCGCTTCTTTACAGAAGCATCAGTTTCAAACAGCTGTTGCAGGCTTGTGTCGATACTGTTTTCGCCTCTGGCGTCATCCTGCTGCTGATCGCTGCTTCTGGCCTGATGAGCTGGAGCATGACCTTTGCGAGCATTCCCGATAGCATCGGCTCCTTCCTGGCCGGCATCAGCGAAAGCAAATATGTCATTCTGGTGCTCATCAATATTGGTCTGTTGATCGGTGGGATTTTCATGGACATGTCAGCAGCCCTGCTGATCTTCACGCCAATCCTGTTCCCGGTTGTTACCCATATGGGCGTGGATCCGGTGCATTTCGGTGTCGTCATGATGTACAACTTGTGCATGGGCGTTGTAACGCCACCTGTGGGGACGGTGTTGTTCGTTTCCTGCGGGATTACCGGCGAACCGATCAGCCGTGTCGTCAAACCGCTGTTGCCGATTTTCATTCTGCAAATTATCGGTTTGCTCGCCATTACTTACATTCCAGAGTTAAGCCTGTTCCTCCCAAGACTCTTTGGAATGTAACCTGCGGCTCTGGCGTCGATCATGCTTCGTCCCCCCGGCAAATGATCGGCGTCAGAGCGCACTTCAAAGCCATTTGCGGCTTGGCCACCCAGGACAAAGAAAATGCCTTACTACAAGAAATTCTCAAATAACCCGATGACAACACGCGCGGACTTTCAGGCGCTGGTCAATGATCTTATCGAGCCTGTTGTTCCCTATATGGAAGCCAAAGGCGCAAGGCTCGATTTCGATGAGGGGGCCGCAGTGTTCGGCATGGAATCCAGTTCCCTTGAGGGCATTGCGCGCCTGCTTTGGGGATTGGCGCCGTTGAGCGGCGGCGGTGGCAAGACCGAGCATTGGAAGTTGGTCAGAAAAATATTGGCCCAAGGGACGGATCCCGAGCATCCCGACTATTGGGGCCCGACACAGGATCATTGCCAGCACAGCGTGGAAATGGCCGCCATTGCCGTCATGATCATGGTTGACCCTGTTGAGGGGTGGCAGGCCTTCTCCAGCAAAGAGCAGGAAAATCTGCTCAACTGGCTCGCACATATTCAGAAGGTCTGGCT
Organism: uncultured Cohaesibacter sp.; assembly: GCF_963676485.1. Classification (NCBI taxonomy): domain Bacteria; kingdom Pseudomonadati; phylum Pseudomonadota; class Alphaproteobacteria; order Hyphomicrobiales; family Cohaesibacteraceae; genus Cohaesibacter; species uncultured Cohaesibacter sp. The sequence goes on along the minus strand of NZ_OY781115.1, from coordinate 43,459 downwards.
GGTGAATAACAACTGGCTGTTCTTTGGCGTGTTGGTGCAGGAAGCGCTGAAGGCTGTGGGACGGTCCGATCTCGTCGACGCGTCCGTTGAGGCCGATTATATCAAACGGGTCACATCCTGGTATCTGGGCAATGGCTGGTATGGGGATGGCCCCACGCTGCCGGTTGATCACTATGGTGCATTTGCCATCCATTTCTATTCCTTGATCTATTGCCACTTTGCCAAAGATCCCGATCCTGAACTCGTAGCTCTGTTCCGCACACGAGCGGAAGCCTTCATGCAGTCATTCTGCTACTGGTTTGCCGAGAATGGCGAAACCCTTATTCAGGGCCGGTCGCTGATTTATCGGTTTGCGGCGGCCGCTTTTTGGGGCATGGCCGGTGTTTGTGAGCTTGAAGGGCTCACCCAGGGGCAGATCAAGGGCATGTGGGCCCGCCAGATCCGCTGCTGGAAAGACAAGCCCATCTTCACCGCTGATGGCTTGTTGACGCGCGGCTATCACTATCCGAACCTAATGATGTGTGAGGAATATAATTCGCCCACATCGCCCTATTGGGCCATGAAGGCGTTTCTGCCGTTGGCGCTCTCCCCTGACGCGCCATTCTGGCAGGCCGAAGAGGAGCCTTTCCCCTTCAAGGAGGCCCTTGTTCCCAATCCTGAGAACAAGACCGTCGTTCAGCGGGTCGATGGGCATTCCATCGTGCATTATGGCGCGCATGTGCGCGAAGATGTACAGCCCGACAAATATAACAAATTCGCCTATAGCACGAATTTCGGTATGGAAGTCAACGCCCTGCAGGCGTCTGAGGATTTCCGGTTTGGCGACAATATTCTGGCCTTCAGCTTTGATGGTGGCATCAACTGGCAGATGCGGCGCAAGAATCTCAACAGTCAGGTTGAGGGCACTCTGCTGCTGATCGACTGGACAAGCGGTGAGCAACGGGTCTCAACGCGCATTGAGCCCCTTGAAGAGGGTCTGTTCTTGCGCCGTCACACCTTTGAGCTCAACAGGCCCGCTCTGGTGGTCGAAAGTGGCTTTGCGGTCAATCAATGGTATGAAGACGCAGAAATTCTGGCGCCGGAAGTTGAGAAGGCCAATCCGTATCTGTTGCGTGGCAACGACGACATCACTTCGCTTTTGGCTGAGAAAGCCTTGGTCGTGATTCGCGGCACAAACGGCATTTCCGCCATGCGAAGTGTGGATGGATTGGCTAAATTTGCAGGTGCAGCTCGCAGAACCAACACCAATCTCAGCGCTCCGCGCACCATGGTTCCGTTCCTTTTGACGAGTTTGCCTGTGGGTTGCCACACTATTGAACATATGTTTGGTGTATCTCCATCGTCTGCATCCTCATTCATGGATGTATTCTCTTCCCGGTCGGCTTGACGATACGGTTCCAACCATAACTCTGGCAGAGGCAACAGCATGGACAAGGCACAAGACATTCTGGACGAAATGACCTCCGACGAACAGGCTTCCCTGCTCGCGGGTGCGGACTTCTGGACAACGCATGCTGTGCCCCGTCTGGACGTGCCCAAGATCAAGGTTTCCGATGGCCCCAATGGTGCCAGAGGGGCAGGCGCGCTTGGGGGGGAAGTGACCTCCAATTGCTTCCCCTGTGGCATCGCTCTCGGGGCCAGTTGGAACCAGAAAGCGCTTTATCAGGTTGGCGCGGCGCTGGCTGAAGAAGCAAAGGCCAAGAAGGCGTCCGTCTTGCTCGCGCCGACGGTCAATTTGCACCGCTTCGGGCTGAATGGGCGCAATTTCGAGTGTTTTTCCGAAGACCCTATTGTCACGGCGCATCTGGCGGTTTCCTATATAACCGGCCTTCAGGATCAGGGCGTCGGGGCGACCATCAAGCATTTCGTGGGCAACGAGTCCGAATATGAAAGACAGACCATGTCTTCCGATATCGACGAACGGTCCCTGCGGGAGCTCTATATGGTCCCCTTCGAAGCAGCGGTGAAAGAGGCTGGGGTCTGGGCGATCATGTCGTCCTACAACCGGCTCAATGGAACCTATACAAGCGAACATGAATGGCTCCTGTCGACCGTGCTGCGCGGTGAGTGGCGCTATGACGGCATCGTCATGTCAGACTGGTATGGCTCGCATTCCACGGTGCAATCTGTCGAGGCTGGCCTTGATCTTGAGATGCCGGGGCCGGGACGTTTCCGCGGCGACCGTCTCGCTGGCGCTCTTCATGATGGCAAAGTCTCTGCCAAAAGTGTCAAGGCATCGGCAGGGCGGATGCTCAAGCTGATCGAGCGCGTTGAGACATTCGATCAGGACACTCTGTCCGAAGAAGGCTCGGTTGATACCCCAGAGCTTCGCGCCTTCCTGCGTGACATGGCAGCCGAAGGCGCCGTGTTGCTCAAAAATGATGACATTCTTCCCTTGCAAAAGTCCGAGCTGAAAAGCGTTGCGGCTATTGGTCCGAACGCGGCTGTTGCCCGGATCATGGGGGGAGGCAGCGCCCAGATCAACACAGCCTATAAGATCAGCCCGTTGGAAGGATTGCAAAAGGCGCTGGGGGCAAACATTGTCCAGTTCGCGCCGGGATGCTCCAACAACAGATTGGTTCAGGCCATTGATGGATCCATCAAGGTTGATTTCTTCGCGGGCCGAGAGTTTGCCGGAGAGCCGGTTCATTCCTCCACCAGTGCAATCAGTGAATTCCTCTGGTTCGATCCGCCCGTCACGCAACTGGGGATGACGGATTTTTCCGTTCGCGTGAAAACCACCGTGTCCGTTGAGAAAAGCGGATTATATCGTCTGGGCTTGTGCAATGCCGGTCTGGCCAACCTGTATCTGGATGGCGCGCTTGTGATTGATGGTGTTGAAGGCTGGCAGAAGGGCGAAAATTTCTTCGGCCTTGGCAACAGCGAGCGCACGGTCGAGATTCCTCTGGAAAGCGGCACGAGCTATGATATTGTCGCTGAATATCGCCCTCATCCTGCCGAATGGGAGGGCATTGATATTCGCGCCTTGCGCTTTGGCCTGGAGCCTGTGCTTGGGGAAGCCGAACTGGCTGAAGCAGAACGCATCGCCGCATCGGCAGACGTCGCGATCGTGTTTGCTGGACGCAGCGGAGAGTGGGATACAGAAGGTCTCGATCTGCCCAATTTCGAGTTGCCCGGATCGCAGAACGCGCTCATCTCACGCGTCGCAAAAGCCAATGCCAACACCATTGTGGTGCTTCAAACCGGCGGCCCTGTAACCATGCCCTGGTTGTCCGAGGTCAAGGCTGTGCTGCAGCTTTGGTATCCCGGACAGGAACTGGGACATGCCGTCGCTGATATCCTTCTGGGCGAGGCAGAGCCAGCAGGTCGCCTCCCACAGACATTCCCCAAAGGGATGGAAGACTCGTCGGTCCTTATGCAAATGCCGGAAAGATATCCCGGTGTTGATGGTCATGTGCGCTATGACGAAGGGCTTTCCATCGGCTATCGTCACTATGATCGACACAAGGGGGCTGTTCTGTTCCCCTTTGGCTATGGCCTCTCCTACACCAGCTTTGATTGGACCCTTGCGTCTGAGGGGGCTCTGACGCTGGACAAAAGCGGCGCTGTCATCTCGGTCGCGGTTGAGAATACAGGTTCCAGAAGCGGGGCGGATGTCGTACAACTATATATGGCTCCCCCCAAAGGATCGGTCGATAGGCCAGAGAAAGAACTGCGTTGTTTCGAGAAGGTCAAGCTCGACCCCGGCCAGAAGAGCATGGTTGACTTTTCCATTTCGCCGCGCGATTTGTGTTTCTATTCGCCTGAGGATCACGCTTTCCGCGCAGATCCCGGCACCTATCAAATGCAAATTTGCAAGAATGCCCATAAGCCCATCGGGGTCGTGTCGGTCATTCTTGAAGAAACGGTTTTCTATTCAGTCTAGATAAAATCAGTTCAGGAATCCTGACTTCGGGAAACAGATTTTCAATGCGCCATTTCATCAAGCGCGTTGGAATTTCGCGTTTCCCCGAAGGGCTGTTTTCTGTTCTCTGAAGGGACAAAGAGTTGAGAGTAACGATCTGTAACAAGGATGCTGTTCATCTATGTTCGGCTGAAGGGCAAGATGAGCTGTGGCTTATTCACGAAGCCGAGTATGAACCGGGCGACACTATTGAGATCTTGGACGACAAGACAGATACGTTTCTTGTTGTGCAACTGGATGATGCCATGTCCCCCGCGCTTTGCTTCTTGAAAGACGGGAAAGCCTCTTTTCAGATCCCTTTCGATGAGATGGCAAGCATCTATTCTCCTCGCAGCTTTCATGGGAAAAGCCACTATGTGCATGTAAGGCGTGCGTATAAGAGGGAAATTGCGAATTATCGCGACATGGCTCTGAACCCGTATGATCAGAAGCAGAATGAGGCGCTTTTCCCTCACGCATTTGCCAATGTGGAGACAAGAAACGAATATGGCTTTGCTGCCAGAAATGCCATAGATGGGTTCAAGAGCAACGATAATCATGGCGTTTGGCCCTATACAAGTTGGGGCATCAATCAAGATCCTCAGGCTCAGTTGACGGTTGATTTTGGCCGCGAAATAGATGCTGACAAAGTCGTCATCTATCTAAGGGCAGATTTCCCTCACGATGCCTGGTGGAGTTCGGCAAAGCTGGACTTTTCGGACGGAACCGGGCTGGATGTTTCCTTTGAGAAGACCGGAAAAGCGCAGTGTTTCTGCTTCAAGACAAAGCGCATCCGAAATGTGTCCCTGCATTCCCTGATAAAGGCGGATACGCCGTCACCTTTTCCCGCCCTGACCGCAATCGAGGTCTGGGGTACGGAGGCCTCATTGGGCGACAAGACCTTGCCAGAGACATAGTCAGCGCAAGTCTTGAGCCTTTCAACCATATTCACAATAGCAACCAAGGAGATGCCTCATGGATATCCGCTATTCCGTTAATCAGAAACATTTCAAACGGATGACCACCGAAGAGGTCGCCGAAGAATTCAAGATCACCAATCTGTATGTCGCCGACACCATTCAGGCTGTCTATAGCCATGTGGATCGCATGGTGACCTTCGGCTGCATGCCGGTGAGCGAAACCGTTCCTCTGGATAAGGGCATCGAATGCATGAAGACATTCGGTACGGACTATATTCTGGAGCGGCGTGAAATCGGTATCTTCAACCTTGGTAACACCGGTACCATTGTTGCCGATGGCGTCAGCTACACGCTCGATTTCCAGGATTGCCTCTATATTTCCCGCGGTACCAAGGAAGTGACTTTCCAGAGCTCTGATGGATCCAAGCCGGCCAAATTCTACATGGTCAGTGCTCCGGCCCACAAAGCCTGCAAGACAACCTTCCTGAAAATGGCAGACGCCAAAAAGGTTCCTCTGGGCGATCAGGAAAACTGCAACAAGCGCGTCATCAACCAGTTCATCCATCCTGACGTTCTGGAAACCTGCCAGCTCTCCATGGGGCTGACCCAGCTGGAGCCGGGCAATGTCTGGAATACCATGCCAGCGCATACCCATGAGCGCCGCATGGAAATCTACACTTATTTCAATCTGCCTGAAGATCAGGCTGTCTTCCATATGATGGGGGAGGGCGATCAGACCCGCCATATCATGATGCATAACGGGGATGCTGTTATCAGCCCATCCTGGAGCATTCATGCCGGTTGCGGCACCTGCGCCTATACCTTCATCTGGGCGATGGGTGGTGAGAACCAGACCTTCAATGACATGGATGTTATCCCGATCAATGAACTGGCCTGAGTGCCGGTTCGATCCGGAGCCCATTTTCGCTGAGGGTCTTCCCCCCAATTCAAATTCAAAAGGGTATTATAATGAACTTCCCAACAAGCTTTTCCCTGGAAGGCAAAACGGCCTTGGTAACCGGTGCCTCCTATGGCATCGGGTTTGCCATTGCCAGCGCGCTGGCAGGAGCCGGTGCAAAGATCGTATTCAACGACATCAATGAAGAGTTTCTGGCCAAGGGCCTTCAAGCCTACAAAGAGGCTGGCATTGATGCGCATGGATATATTTGCGATGTGACCGACGAAGAAGCCGTCGACGCGATGGTGGCCCAAATCGCAAAAGACGTGGCTCCGGTTGATATCCTGGTCAACAATGCCGGGATTATCAAACGCATCCCCATGACGGAAATGAAGGCAGAAGAATTCCGGCAAGTGATTGATGTTGATCTCAATGCCCCGTTCATCGTTTCAAAGGCCGTTATTCCAGGCATGATCGAACGTGGCGGCGGCAAGATCATCAATATCTGCTCCATGATGAGTGAGCTCGGTCGTGAAACCGTATCCGCCTATGCCGCTGCCAAGGGCGGGCTGAAAATGCTCACGCGCAATATTGCTTCCGAGTATGGTGCGCATAACATCCAGTGCAATGGTATCGGCCCGGGATATATTGAAACCCCGCAGACCGCACCTCTAAGAGAGGATGGTCACCCATTCAACGCCTTTATCCTCTCCAAAACACCAGCAAATCGCTGGGGCACAACTGGCGATCTTGAAGGCCCTGCCGTCTTTTTGGCGTCAAGCGCTTCCGACTTCGTCAATGGCCATGTGCTGTATGTCGATGGTGGTATCCTGGCCTATATTGGCAAACAGCCTTGAGGCTATCGGCCTTTGCTGTAACCGTGTAAAAGCCATCTGATCTTACCATGTAGGATCTTGGTTTTGCACGGCAGCACATCAAGAGGCCAAAATTGGCCCTTGATTGCATTGTTCAAATTGGTGGTGCAACTCTGGCAGATCCTTCGCTGGATCCGTTAGGCATCACCAATTTCAGCGCGTGCCCTCACGCCTGTTCGCTTTTCCCGAGATACAGTCCCCACCGAAGACGCCATGGTCATGGCTCAGAGATGCCGATACATGTAGGTGGTTGCATGGCGCGCCTTACCATCGGGATCAAGAGCATAATCCGGGATGACCCCCGCCTGTTCAAAGCCGACACTGCGGTAGAGCCTTTCGGAAACATCGCCGGTGCGCGTATCGAGCGTGACGAGGCTCTTGCCGACGCCTTTGGCGGTGTCGAGTGCCGCCGTCATGAGTGCTTTGCCCAAGCCACGGCGGCGACCATCGGGATGCACAATCATTTTAGAAATCTCTGCTCGATGCGGCTGATTGGGAGGCATTCCAACGATCAGTTGCACAGTTCCGATCAACCGTTCCTCAACAAAAGCACCAAACAGGTGCCGTTCTCCGCTTTCCACTGAGGGTTTTACATCTTTCAGCCAAAAGCTTTCTGCCTCGGCCCTTGTCAGCGTCGTCATAAAGCTGATCGCAGCGCCGTCCTCAACGCTGTCCATCAGAATTCGGCAGAAGTCATCCAGATGGGTTTGCAGGTCGGAAGGTGTGAGTTCGTGAACGCTATGAGGAAGGTCTGTCATGAGAGGGCAATCACATATTTGCAAGAAGAGACCGTGGTTTTGAAAGAAGTCGCGCCGAACAGGATGTATCGAAGGCAGTCTCCTGTCCGCAGATCATGGGGTGTGCCTTCGACGGTTAGCTCCATCTGGCCGGACAGCACATAGACATGGTGCTCCTGGCCAGGGACAGCGGGAGCCGAATATTCAATATGTTGACCCTTACCTAATTCGCCTTCGATCAATTCAATGGAAAGCTGGCCGTTCGAAGGGGAAACACTCCGGCGAAGAAATTCATGTTCAGGATCGCGCCATGTGGCCTGCTCGCTTCGTCTCACAACGGGTTGAAAATCCTGTTCGAGCGGCGACAGGAGTTGAGAGATGGGTAGCGCATAGACTGCAGCCAGACGTCCAAGCGTTTCAGCTGTTGGGCTGACTTCCGCATTTTCGATGCGCGAGAGCGATGCCTTGCTCAACCCGCTGCGTTCAGCAACGACGGTCAACGTCAGATGGTGCTTTTCGCGGAGACCGCGAAGATGACTTGCCAGCTTGTGGCTCTCCGAAAGATTCTTTTGTTCCATATAAGGGATTTATTCCGTATATGGAAATTAGTCAAGCTGAGAAATGGGGCCTATTCTCTTAGATAGGAGCATATGATGGCAAAGACACTGTCCATCTGATCGTCAGTATTTCTCAAACTCCAGCGCATTTAGGGTATCTCACCTAACCATTTTCCTTGCCTGCGATCGATATGTTCGTAACGAGTATAAGCAAGCCGGATGCAATGAGCATGATGATGAAGTCACAGAACATCGCGTCGGACAATGCTTGTGCATATTGGTTCGCCGTCGCTTGCTCTTTTGCTCCGGACAAGACGTCGGCAAAAACCACTCCCGCCAAGGCGATGCCGAAGGCTCCACCGAGTTGCTGTACGGTGGATATGATGCCGCTCGCCATGCCTGCGTACTCCTTTTCAATGCCGCCTATCGCAATGTTGAGAAGAGGTGGTCCGGATAGGCCTTGCCCGAAGCCGAAAGCCGTCATGCCGAGAAGATAGGGGATGCTCTCCAAACCACCATCGAGACTTGCGGTTGAGTGACCTAACCACAAAAAACCGATTGCATAGATCCCCATTCCGAAAGTGACCGCCGAGGAACCAAACCGGCTGAAAAGTTTCGGCGCAGAAAGCGAGGCCAAAATGAAGCCAATGCTCATTGGTGTCAGCATGCCGCCAGCTTCAAGTGGCGTTAGGCCGAGGCCCGTCTGCAACGTGAAGGAAAAGCACAAAAAGAAACATGTTGGCGTCGAATAGACGAGCATGACGGCACATGTTGAAAGACAAAAAGCGCGATTGCCAAATATGTGAAAGTCCACAATTGGAGCCGCTCCCCATTTCTTGATGTGTAATTCTCGCCTGAAAAACAGTCCGCAAACAGGAATTGTTGCAATGATACTGGTCCATGTCCAAGTCGGCCAGCCAAGCGAGGGGCCTTCAAGAAGCGGGATGAGAAGCATTCCCAGACCAATGACTGCGAGCAGCGCCCCCGGCAGATCAAGGCTTTCAGGCGTAGAGACCCGAGATTCCGGTATGGCGCAGGCCAGCGCGGCTGCGCCGATCCCAATCGGCAGGTTGATAAAAAAGACAATCCGCCAGCCGAAGCCGAGAATATCGCTCCAAATCATCAGACCACCGAGAAGCTGACCGGCAATCGCGGCAAGTCCAAGCGTCATGCCGAGCAGACCGAAGGCGCGTGCCCGACCTGCTTCATCGTGAAGGACACGCAGGATTGCATAAACTTGCGGGAAAAGCAGCGCAGCGCAAAAGCCTTGCATGACTCGCGCGGCAATAAGGAAAGTGGGCGTCGGAGCGAGGCCGCACAGCAGCGAGGCAACCGCAAAACTGGCCATGCCGAGCGAGAATATCCGCCGACGTCCGAAGATGTCGCCAAGGCGACCGCCGACAACAAGGCTCGCTCCAAAAGAAAGCGCATAGACAGCGATCACCATGCCTGTCTCTGCGAGATCTGCTTTAAGATCCGCCTTGAGCGAGGGAACGGCGACGTTGACGACAAAAACGTCAAAGACAACGACGAAAGCCCCTGTCAGCAAGACAGCCAGCCCCCAAGGCGAGAGACGCGCGGAGACTGGAGACGGGAGAGAATTTAAAGACAGACAGTTTGACATGGACGGGAACCGGATTTGTTGCATATCCGGATAGAATAGGGCGCATATATTATGTTACTAGAAGAGTCTTTATACTGTTACAGAAAGCAATGGCATGCATCAGCGCCTCAGCCGAACGCGAACTGAACTCGGCAACTTCCTGCGGAGCCGTCGTGAAGCTCTCTGTCCATCGGCGGTCGGGCTGCCCGGCGGTGGCCGACGGCGAACGCCTGGCCTGCGCCGCGAGGAGGTCGCAGCGCTCGCTGGTGTCGGCCTCACCTGGTATACATGGCTCGAACAGGGGCGTGAGATCACGGTCTCATCCGCATTCCTCGATAATGTCGCGCGGGTGCTAAAGCTGGATGAGACGGAACGTCGGCACCTGTTCCAACTCGCCCATCATCGCCCGCCACCAGCACTACCAAAGCGGACCTGTAAGATTCCCAGCTTTGTTCGGCGGCTCCTTGATGGGCTTGGGGACCGGCCCGCTCATGTTCTTAATCTGCGATGGGACGTGATCGGCTGGAATGCGGCTTCCGATGCTCTGTTCGATTTCGAAGCCCGAGCGCCGGAAGAGCGCAATATGCTTTGGATGTTGTTTTCCGATGCGCGCCTGTCGCAGCGGATAATCGACTGGGATCACCATGCGCCAAAGATCGTGGCGAGCTTCAGGCGTGATTTTGCCGTATCTCCCGACGATGAAGACATGATGGCGTTGGTTGACGGACTGGTCGTTGCCTCGTCGCTCTTCGCAGAACTGTGGAGGCGCCAAGATGTACATGGCTGCTGCCGCGGACAGAGGAGCTTCATCGTCGAAGGGGCCGGGCCAATGCCTTACGAGCATGCGACCTTCATGCTCGAAGAAGACAGGCATCTGCGGCTTGTTATCTACCAACCCGTAAGTGAAAACGGCACCACCGCGTTGTCCGCTGAGCTATCCTGACTTGGAGGAGACATTGGGCGCAGCCGCCAGGTCGAAAAGACTGCTTTGTCACGTGTTTGCGTTTCCGAGTATTGAACCGTTCAATGAGGCCGAAGACATTCTGTCTGGCAGGAGCCCTTATCATGATGCGCACTGTTCTTACGCTACTCTGGCTTTCTTTGCTGCAGCTTCCTCTCGCTGCGGCTCCCTTGTTCCCCTCGCAACCTCAGTCGGATCGGCTGGCAGCACTGGATGCGTTTTGGGCAGGCTGGAAACAGACCTATCTGCGCGCCGGGTGTGGCGGCGCCTATGTCGATACCTCCGGCGATGAAAAGCCCACTTGGGGCGGCAGCGCAACGGACACGCTTACGGTTTCCGAAGCGCATGGTTATGGCATGCTCGCACTCGTCAAGATGGCCCCGCGCGACCCCGCGGCACAAGCGCAATTCGCGGCCATGGTCTCGTTCTACAACGCACACCCGGCGGGCTCTGGCGCTGGGTTGATGGCGTGGAACCAGACGCGCGATTGCCGAGATGCTGCCGATGGTGGCGACATGTCTGCAACCGACGGCGATCTCGATACGGCTTTGGCGCTCTATCTGGCGGACAGAAAATGGGGTGGCTATCGCCAAGCTTTCGATCGCGCACAGACAGCCATTCTGGAGCGTGATGTCACGGAAGACGGCATGATGAGGCTTGGCGACTGGGCCGTTGAGGGGGCGTATGCCCACGCATCCCGTTCGTCCGACTTCATGCCGGCAAGTTTCGCAGCCTTTGCTGGGGCCGCAGGCGATCAATCAGCCCGCTGGTCGGCCATACGGGATCGTGGTTATCGCGTGTGGGGTCGCATTTCAGAAGACTATGCCGAAGATACTGGGCTCGTCCCTGACTTTCTGGTGGGGCTTCCCGACAAACCGCGGCCCGCAGAAGCCTTTTTTCTGGAAGAGGCAGGTGATGGCCAATTCTCGTGGAACGCGCTTCGGTTTCCCTGGCGCCTCTCGGTCGATTTTCTCGAGACGAACGACATGCGTGCGGCAGCGCATCTTAACGTGATCAACCGCTGGATTCGCAAGACGACGGGAGATGACCCGTTTCAGATTGCGACGTCATATCGGCTCGATGGCAGCATCCCTGAAGATCAATCCACTGGCTCCGCCGCGTTTATTGCCATTTTCTCCGCAGCCGCCGTCGCTGGAAGCGGTGATTTGGAAGGCGATCAGCGCTGGATCGATGCCCTCTGGTCGGCGCTTGCTGCCATTCCCATTGAGGATGAGGATTATTACGGCAATACGCTCAAGCTTCTGGCGATGATCGAGCTGGCGGGGCAATGGGATGAGGGGCAGGACTGACCCGATGACTGGATGGTCTGATGCGGGAGAGGGCTTTTCAGCAGGTGATGATAGCGCCGCAAAGCAGCAAATGCTCTTATTTTTTGTAATAGAGCGGACTATACGCTTACTCCATCGGGCTAGAGCTTGAGTAAGGCTTTCTGAGGGGAGGCAGGAGGCTTCAAAAGCCACCTGCCTTAGCTTGTTTGTGGCGGACTTAGTCCGTGTCAACGTTCATCATAAAACTCTCGCCGCCTGCTTCATGGAGCCGTGTAAGATAGACTTGCGGATCCAAAAGCTGAGACGGGAAATAGAGGCCCGCAGCAACCGGGCTGCCCGATAGGCCCAATAGTCGTTCCAGCACAAGAGCAACACCCATACCACTCAATGCTATCTGGCCCTCTGGATGAACCACGGCGCGGCGCTTGTGCAATGGTTGGTTCGCGGGATCCTTACCGTATATATCGATAATGATCTCAGTTGACAGGGGCTCACCGCGTCGGCTCGAAGAACTTTCTCCGATCGCGAGGCGAAACTCCACGTTTGCCGCGCCGGTTTCATTGGCCAACGAAAGGACGTCATAGGGCGAGTATATCTCAGCTGTCATTTCTGTGCCGTCAATTGCCTGCAAGCTGGTTGGCGTGTCCTCTGCCTTAAGCCAGAGATAGTTGCCGTCTTTCACCGTAAGGACGGCGGGCATGGCTTGGATCAAGCGTTCCATGTCCTTGTACGTGGCTGGGCCTCCAATATCGCCTTCTTCAACCACGGCTCGAACGGTAACGCTGTCTACCTGCTTGAAATCTTTTGCTGTATCCATCGCGGGAACGGTTGCGGCACCGATGAACCACTCAGCTCCGAGCACAATGGGGGCGGCCTGTGGCTTATGCATGAATGCAGCGACTTCGGTTCCGATTTCCTGAACTCCAGATGAAATGCTGATATACGGGACACCACGCGCCTGTGCAAAGCGGAGGGCGGCAATCTTATCATCCTTGAAGAAGACAGCCACCGCCGATACGGCGCGGGATCCCAGGTTGAGGTCGGCTGCATCAAGATCCACAACCACGGCTTCTGCATTGCCAATCTTTTTAGCGACGGCTTCGGCTCGGCCAAGGTCTCTACCACCAATCAGCAACGGCACCGTTGGATGGGCGTTGCGCAAATGCTGAGCGGTTTGTTGGCCAACGACGCCGGAACCGCCGACAAGCAGGATGGGATCACAGGACATATTGTTATTCCTTCAGGTTTTTCGGGTGGGTTTGTGAGAAAAGTTATGCTACGATAAGTAAGTTACTATTGGTAATATGATGCGTATACCCGTTCCGTCAACCGCAGGAGAGTGATTTTGAGTAAGAAAATGCCGAAAGCCGCAAGGCGAGCCCAGTTGCTGGAAACGGCGCGCCGTATTGTGCGGGAAAGCGGTACGGATGCTCTTTCGCTTGGCACGCTTGCTGAAAGGGCAGGGGTCAGCAAGCCGATTACCTACACCCATTTTGAAACGCGATCAGGGCTCATGATCGCGCTTTACAAGCAGATCAATGATCAGCAAGTGCAGGCGACACTTGACGTGCTTGAACAGACGCCATCCAGCCTGGAACATACTGCGGGTCATTTGGCGCAAGCCTATATGGATTGCCATGAAGCGGTTGGGCCGGAGTTCCACGCGATTGCTGCAGCCCTGAAGGGGGATGCGAAAATGGAGGCCTATCAAGCCTTGATGATCGATGAATATGTTGATCTTTATGCTAAAGTGCTGATCCCGCTATCGCCTTTGCCTGATGCTGATGTGAGGCGCAGGTCTGTTGCGGTCATCGGTGCGGCCGATGCGCTCTCCGGGGCGATGGCAAAAGGGCGCCTTAGCAAGCAAGAGGCCGTCGCTGAATTGGCTTCTTTAATGATCGTATGGCTCACCGCACCGGCAATCGACACGGTGAGCGTGTTTGGTGAAGGGTAAGGGAAGAATTACGCCGCCTTGAAGGCCGTTTGCAAAGCCTTTGCCTTTAGCGCAGCATTGATGATTTAGCGCGGCTGGATGGTCAGCGATCAGAATGATCTGCTGGCGCACCTCTTCGGACTTCAAAAGGCTACCAAAGCATGAAAACGGAACAAGTCCCGGGCTAAGTGCGGCCTAGGAAGCTCTTTTCGACAAGCGCCGGTAGCTTATGCCGTGCCGACTATAACTCTGGATAGCCCACAAGAGCACATCTCCCTGAAAATGGCCCCGCTTAAAGCCGGTATGCATTCCCTGCTCTTACTGAAAGTGTCAGTCTAGAACAGATACAATGCTTTTGCAGCAAAGCAGTCGGATCCGACTGCGGGGCCTTTTCAACTCGCAGGTATTTTTCTGAAGATCGCGTCTGTCAGAACCGGGCGGAGAGATGGACATTCAGTGAATGTTCGCGAGCATTTTCTCCAATCTGCCCCTTGTAGCCGAAAGCCAGTCGCGCATTGTCGCTCAGAGATAGCGATGCGCCTGCTTCCAGAAGCGCTGCGTTGCGTGAGAGCGATGCCCCTTCGACGGAGAATGGAGTTGCTCCGTCAAAGCGCACAGTGCTAACCGGTGTCACATCACCAAAAGCATGACGCCACCCGAGCGCCCCGGAAAGTTCGAGCAATTGCTCACCAAGGGCAACGGTCGTCGATCCGCGTGTGCCCAGAGTCGAGAAGAGCGTCGACATGTCCTGCGACTGGCTTGTCAGCGCAGCAGCACCACCTCTCTCCTCAAAGCCGTCCGTATAGACGCCGACCCAAGCAAGGCCAGCGAAGGGCTCCAGCTGTCCGACTGGCCCGACCTCGATATTCCAGCCAGCCTCGCCAAAGATTTGGGCTGTACCGGCGTTGTAGTTCGCGCTCGGTGTGCCGGTGAGCGAGCCCACAGCAACCGTTCGATCACTTTCAATATCATTCCAACTGTAGGAAGCCCCGCCGCTCAACGAGAGCAGACCGGCTCCGGCAGCAAATGAACTGACGCCATAGGTACCTACGTGGTAGCTATCGATCGAGGCGCTTGATCCGCGCCCGGATACCTCTAGATCTGTGCGACCGTAGCCGGCGAACACGCCAAGCCGCGCAGCCTCGGAGACCGCCGCGTCAGCCCCGATCAGGAAGCCACCCGTGCTCTCGCTCACCGAAGCAGCATTGCTGCTGCTATCCTTTTGGCTCCAAGAGCCGAAGCCCTCACCCCAGATCTCAGGCATATTCACCGAATAGCCACTGTCTTTCGAGGCAAATACCTTGTCTGTCGGAGAGGCAGACGTAGCCTGGGCTGCGTAGCCAAGGACGGGATCGAGAGGGGCGACGCCGTCAGTTCCCAGAGAGCGCAGACGATTGCTGACCGTAGTGCGCAACATGCCTGCCCCGTTCACAAGGCTTGACTGCATACTCGCATGGACCTCACCGGAGAGACTGTCAAAGGCTGCGCCGAGCACTGCCGCATTGTCGGGCAGAAGGGCTGCTGCATTAAACACTGCATTGCCAAGCCCGGCCGCCTCGGCGGCGGTGGCGGCGGCGCGCTGGTTGCTTGTGTTCACCTTTTCGGCGAAGCTGATGTCGTTGCGCGCAAGCTTCAGATCGACCGTGTAGTTGACCCGATCATAGATCAGAGAGGCGTCAAGAAAGGCATAGTCGGACGTCACGGGATCGTCGAAGGAGCCGGTTAGGCCCGTGCCACCCTCCAGAATTCTGTAGGTCGACATCGGGGCGTAATTGCCGGCAAAGCCGATATGTTTCACCGTGCCGCCATTGATGACAATACTCCCGGTTGCAATGGTCTTGTCACTGTCCGTTCCCGTCGGATCGGTCTCAACCTCGTAGACTGAACCTGCGTTGAAGGTCAGGTCTCCCGCCACATTGAGCGTGCCGATAGAATTGCCCGGGCTCAGAATGCCGCCAGAATTCACCGTGGTTTCGCCAACCGTGCCTCTGCCGCCAAGCCGCGCGCCGTTGGAAAGTGTCGTCGCGACCGGTTTTGAGAAACTGCCGTTGACGATGAGCCTTGCCGTATCGGCAAGGGTAACGCTACCAAAAGAGAGGTCCGAGCCACTCAGCGTCAGGGCGCCGGAGGTCAGGGCGAGCGCGTCAGCCTGAACGCTACCAGACAGCGTCCATGCACTTCCTGCCATGGTGATTGTACCAAAGCCCTTGAGATCCTCGTCCTCGCTCCCCGTGCCCTTGAGCGTCAATGTATCATTACTGTCCGCCTGAATTGTTCCGATGAGGTTTGAGCCGGTGTCGAGCGTCAGGTCATAGCTGACACCATTGGTCTTCGATATGGCGTATGTGCCGGTTCCCTCGATCGTGCCCGAGTTGGCGATGGTCACATGGCTGGTCGGAACATTAGTGTCATGCCCCAGATAAAGGCCGTAGTTTCCGCGAATGGTACCGGCATTGGTGATGTCGCCATTTTCCACACCGAGAAAATAAGCTCCGACAGATGCGCCCTCTATTGTTCCAGTCGCGTTATTGGTCAGGCTCGCTTCTTCGAGATCCCAAAATAGTGCACCATGTTTGTCTGTGCCGGTAATAGAGCCGCTGTTTGTCAGAGTGGCCTTGTCGCTTAGCATCTCAGAACCAACGCCAAAAAACACGCCTGTATCGGCAGAGATGCTTCCTGTCTGCGCGTTGGTGACAGTGCCGGATTTGGAGAATCTCACACCAGCGGTATCGTAACTCACCGCGTTGGTTGATGTGATCGAGCCCGCATTTTCCAGAAATCCGATACCAGAAGAGACTTCGACGACGGTGCTATCCGAGGACAGTGTGCCCCCCGCACGGTTATAGATGGTCGCATCGCCAACAAGATGAAGTGCACTTCTGTTATCCCGTCCAGCGATACTGCCCGAATTATCGATGTTGCTGCCTGTCGCGCCCGACGCCATTTGTACGGTGCCTTCGATCTTGGCTCCAGCATTGTTGGTTAGCGAAAGGCTACCATTGGAGAGCATTATGCTGAACACGTCAGCAGTAATACGCCCGGAATTCTCAATAGAGATCCCATCTATGCCATTGTAAATGGCCGATCCACCATTGAGAGATTCAACGACACCCGTCTCCCCGACAATAATCGTGTCATTCGCGTGTGAGTTGATGCCACCGGATCGTCCGTCAGCACGGACTGTGCCATCGATCAGAAATGTCCATGGCTTGCTCGCTTCCGTACCTATCGCATAGGTCGTGTCGCTGGTAACTTTTATGGCCCCGCTCTGGGTCAACTGCAGGGTGCCGCTGCCACCGTAGCGCGCATCCACATCAATTGGCGCTATTTCAGTACTGCTGATCACATAGTTTGACGGTGCAGAACCCGCCAGAGCTGGACTTTCCCATCCAACGATACTGAGCACTCCGGTCAAAGCGGTGCATGCTATAAGGTGCCCCCGCGCGGTATGCCGCTGCGTCGACCGAGTCGAAAGGGCAGTAATGGATGGGAAATTTTGAAACATGCAAGCCTCCTCTAAAGCTCCTTCTGTCTCCGCTTTGGGCTATTGAAACCACCTTTGACACCGAATCTCAGCAGCAAGCGCGAAGTTTTTTCTAACTTTTCATCGAATAGGCAGCTAGAAAAGATTGTCATTTTTGCCAATATTTAGGTGTGCTTTTTAGATTTCCTCTAATTTTCTAGGTACTTAGAGGAAGTATGCCATCAATCACAAAAAATAGTTATGCAAAGATATGTATAATTGCCAATGTATCGATACTTGGAGTGGTTCGAATTGCTCCCCAGATCCTGGATCCTAGTGCGTCTTACTGTCGGTCACGTCTATTGTGCTTGTTGCAATACTTCGCAACAAAGAAACGCCTCAAATCGCCCCAGTTGGAGGAAATCATGAGCCTCCTTGAAAGCAAGTCTGAAGAGGGGCGACAAGGTGGTGCGGCTCCATGCCCTGCTTGACGCCAGAGCTGACCGCCAGCCAAGAAGAGGAAGCAGAGCAAGGCCTCGCAGACTAAACCAACACTGGATGGTTGAAATGCAACTCTGCCGACAAGGATGGTTCAGGCATTCCAGTAAAGACGCTCCGGATTCCTTACCAACAGAAGCTCTTGAGCCTTTTTCGATGGGGCGATCAGGGGAATGATGTCTGTGAGGGCACCATCATCGGGCATGTGGCTTTTCATGTTGGGGTGAGGCCAGTCAGTGCCCCACAGAACCCGGTCGGGAAACTGCTCGACAAGATAGTGGGCAAAGGGAATGACGTCGGCATAAGGAGGCCCTGCGATGGTCAGGCGCTCGGGACAGCTGACCTTGGTCCAGAAATTCTCATGTTCGCTGAGCAGAGAAACAAAATTCTGAAAGGCGGGATCTCCAATGCCCTTGGAGACATCAGCCCGGCCCATATGATCAACCACCACCGTGATTGGAAGCGACACAAGAAACGGTTTGAGTTCCTCAAGGTCCTGCGCTTCGAAATAAACGATGATGTGCCAGCCCAGTGGTTTGATCTTGTCGACGATCCGAAGGAAGTCCTCCTTGGGCGTGTCGTCGACCAGCCGTTTGACGAAATTGAACCGCACGCCGCGCACGCCTGCCGCATCCATCACGGCGAGCTCTTCTTCTGTGATATCCGGGCCAACCACCGCGATGCCTCGGGCCTTGTCGCCGGCAGCCTTCAGGGCGTCGAGCAACGCATCATTGTTCTTGCCGTGACAACTCGCCTGTACGATCACGTTGCGGGAAAAGCCGAGGTGATCTCGCAGAGCGAACAGTTGCTCCTTGGAAGCATCACACGGGGTGTATTTGCGCTCCGGAGCATAAGGGAACGTCTCAGCCGGGCCAAAGACATGGCAATGCGCATCAACAGCGCCAGCTGGCGGCACATAGTCTGGTTTCTTGGGGTTAGGATGAAACGTGAGATAGTCGGGTGTCATTGTTGAATACCGTTTTCCAGAGGATGAAGGACAAGAGGGCTGCACCAATGAGTTTGGCCCCAAGGGAAGCAAGATCGGTCTGAGCCGCACCAAACGGAGCGATCAGCGCAATACCTGCCACGATGAGGATCAGCCTTTCGAGAGGAACGAGCATGCGACCGATCCAACCGGCAAAGGCAGTGCCGAGCGCAAAGACCGATGCAAAGGCAGCGATGACTGCAATGATGATATCAATCGGCGATCCAATCAGCAGCAGCTCGGGGGCATAGACGAACATGAAAGGCGCAACCACACTGACGAAGCCGAGGCGAATGGCCTCAATGGCGGTTTCGTTGGGTTTTGATCCTGCGATTGACGCTGCGGCATAGGCGGCAATCGCCACCGGAGGCGTAATGGCCGACAAGAGGCCGTAGTAAAAGATGAACATATGTCCTGCGAGGATCGGCAAGCCGAATTTGACCAGCGCCGGAGCCACAAGGATCGCCAGCAGCAGATAGGCGGCAGAGGTTGGCATGCCCATCCCCAGGATAAAGGACGCAATCATTGTAAGGATCAAAACCGCAAAGAGGCTGTCGCCACCCCAAGAGAGGATCATAGAGGAGATTTGCAGGGCAAGACCGGTCAGGGTCAGCACGCCGATGAGAATCCCCGCAACGGCAACCGCTGCAATGATTGGCATGACATTGCGCACTGTTACCACACAGACGTGGATCAGGTCGTCAAGGGAGATACGGGTTTCCTTGCGCCAAGGTGCCAACAACAAGGTGGCCGCGATGCAAAGGACAGCCGCTTTTGCGGGCGTAAAGCCATAGATCAGAAAGCCGACAAGGGCGATGAGCGGCAGCAGCATATAGCCCTGCTTGATAAGGACGGTCCAGATCGAGGGGATGTCCTCCGGGTTCGACCGTTCAAGATTGAATTTGCCTGCTTCAAGGCGCACGGCAACGAGCAGGGCGAACACATAGAGAAGAGCCGGGATCGCTGCGGCAGCGGCAATGGTGGAGTAGGGGATTTGGGTCATCTCCGCCATGAGGAAGGCGGCAGCGCCCATCACCGGCGGCATGATTTGGCCCGCAGACGATGCTGCCGCTTCAATGGCCGCGGCCACTTTGGGGCGATAACCCGTGCGTTTCATCAGCGGGATGGTGAAGGTGCCCGTTGTCACAACCCCAGCGACGGCCGAGCCGTTGATCGAACTGAACATGGTCGAGGACACGACAGCGGTAAGACCGGGGCCACCTTGAACCCCACCCGTCAGGGCATGGGCAATATCAACAAAGATCTTGCCAAGGCCGGATTTCAGCAACAATCCGCCAAGCAGCGAGAAGAGAAGGATATATTCCGCAGCAACCCCCATGGGCATGCTGAACAGGCCCTCTGTGCGCAGGAACAGATTGGACGTCAGTCGGTCGAGGCTGTAGCCGGCATGACCATATTCTCCCGGCAAGAGATAGCCGAAGATGGCATAGCCAAGTGCAATGAAGGCGAGGGCAACCATGGTCCAGCCGAGATAGAAGCGGGCCAGAACCAGTGCGACAATCACTGTTGCAACAAAGAGATAGACATCCATCTCGCGGGCAATGGCGCCCATGCGGATAATTGAAATGTAATTTTGGTATAGATAGGGGCCGGGAATGAGTGCCACGATGGCAAGCATATAGAAGATCAGCCTGACAAGCAGGGTCTTGCCCTTGGACCCCAGAAGCAGAAGTCCGGCACCGGCGAGCAGAGAGAAGAACATACTGCGCAGAAGAAGGGCGGTCAGAGAGCTGAAATAGGCCGAATGAATGACCAGAGCGGCCGCTGCGACAGAGACGATCGCAACCAGTATCGCCACGATTATGCGTTCGAGCGCGAACTGGGGCGTCTTTGGCAGGAGTTTTGATGCAAAGGAATCGAGCACGGGAATGACCCTCGACTGGGTTTGCGAAGAGCCTTGCGGGGCGGTGTATAACCGCCCTGCAGGTCAGATCGAGATGTGTTTTCTGTTATTCGTCGAAATAGCGTTTTGCACCCGGATGCAGGGGAATGGGCGTATTGGGTGCGTTCTCCCGCGTGATGAGCGCCGCTGCTGGATGGACCTCGGCGAGGGTGGAGAGATTGTCGAACATCAGTTTGGTGATGCGATAAACAAGCTCTTCATCCGCGTCTTTGCTGGTGAATAGGATAACCGGGTCGACCATGGCCGCAATTGGCTCAGAGTTGCCGCCATAGACATCACCCTTTACTTCGCCAAGAGCATAGAAAGGATAGTCCTTGATCAGGGCTTCAGCCTTGGTTTTCTCCACCGGGATGAGGTTGGCTTCTGTCGTGGTGGTCAGCTCAATAAAGGCAGAGGCAGGAACCCCGGCAAGGATGATGGACGCATCAAGGTTGCCGTTTCTGATCGAGTTCGTCGCTTCGCCATAGGACAGGAACTGCACATTGTTGATGTTGAAGGCATCATGGGCCGTTAGCATACGCTCGGCGAGGACCGACGAGTTGGAACCGGGAGGTCCAACCGAAATCCGCAGATCCTTGAGGTCAGCAATGGTCTTGGCACCAGAGTCTGCGCTTGCCGCAACCTGAAGCACGGCAGGATAAAGCGCCGCGATCGCCATGACATTTTGTTTTTCTTCAAAAGGGTCTTCTGCGGAATATCCGGCATAAAGCGTCGAGGCCGATGAGAAGCCGATGGTCATCTGTTCCATGGAGACGCGGCGAACATTTTCGATGGACGCGCCAGTGACCTCTGCGTTTGCGGCAATGCCGTCAGCTGTCATGTTTATGAGATCGGCCAGACCTGCACCGACAGTGTAGAATACACCGCCCGTGCCGCCTGTGCCGATGGAGACACGGTCCATTGCATGAGCAGCAGACGTTGCCAGTGCAAGCGTTGTCGCCAACGCCAGAATGCATTTCTTCATTTTGTCCTCCCTAGTACATATTTCTATCAGGTGACCGGATGGTCAGTCAAAAAATTCTCCCCTCGAACAGTTTTCTTGCGGTTCTGAGCAGTGCGGACTTCACAACGGACCCGTCCGGACCGAATTCCAATACAGTCGCTGTCGAACCGGTTGGATGTTCGATTTGCAGTGTCTTGCTCGCCTCTCCCTCTGGCAATTCTGCCAGTCTTCTGGCTGGGCCTTGGTTAAGACCGCAGGCGGTCGCCACGCTCACAGCCCCCAACACCCCGATAGAGCTGTGGCAGCGACGCGGGATGAAGGTGCGTGTGCAGATGGTTCCTCCGGCACGGGGTGCGGCAACCAAACTCATTTTTGGTACGGACTTTTCGCTGACATCTCCCAGATTCATCATCGGGCCTGCTGCAAGGCGGATCCGTTCAAGTCTGGCTTTGAGGTCACCATCGGCATCCAGCTGATCGCGTTCCTCATAGCCGGAGATGCCCACATCAGCGGCAGCCACGATGACAACCGGCATGCCATTGTCGATGAGAGTGACCTCGATCCCGTCAATCATGTCGCTGGCATTGCCGCTTGGCAGCAATGCGCCGCAGCTCGATCCTTGCGTGTCCTGAAAGGCCATCGGAATGGGCGCGGCGGTGCCGGGAACGCCATCGATCTGGGCCTCGCCATCATAGCGCACGACGCCGTTCGGCGTTTGTACCGTCAGGATGGCGACCTGACCGGTATTCTCCATATAGACCGCCACGTCGGTGGTCTCATCCGTTGCCGTAACGAGCCCTCTTTCGATGGCAAAAGGGGCGACGCCGGCAAGGATATTTCCGCAATTCTGGGCATCCGTCACGATCGGTTGATCGACAAAAACCTGCAAGAAGAGATAGTCGACATCGATGCCTTCGCGTTCGGATTTGCGCACAACGGCCACCTTGGACGTGAGTGGGTCTGCTCCGCCCATGCCGTCGATCTGGCGCGGATCGGGGGAGCCCATCATCCGTAGCAACATGGCGTCACGGTCCCCGATCTCTTTTGGCAAGTCGTCAGCGAGGAAATACCCGCCCTTCGACGTGCCGCCGCGCATCCACATGCAGGCAATGCCATCAGACATATTTCAGCCCCTTCGCGGCCAATGCTTCGCGCATGCCGTAAACATCGAGGCCAACTTCACCGGCAAGGAACCGTGCGCGATTGCGTGTCTCTTTCTCCTCGCGTGCTTTTGAGGCTTCAATTGTCTTGCCGACGGTTTGCTGGGGAACAACGCAGACACCGTCATCATCGGCAACGATCACATCACCCGGACAGATCCGCTGACCGGCGCAGACGATAGGCACATTGATGTCTCCAAGGGTCGCCTTGACCGTGCCTTGAGCCGAGACAAAGCGCGACCAGACCGGAAAATCCATTTCCTGCAATTCCCGCACATCCCTGACACCAGCTTCGATGATGAGACCCCGCACGCCGCGCAACTTGAGAGCCGTGGCGAACAGTTCACCGAAATAGCCCGCATCACACGGCGAGGTGGGAGAGACCACGAGGATGTCGCCTTCGCGGCATTGTTCCACCACGACGTGGATCATCCAGTTGTCTGCGGGCGGAATGGAGATGGTCACCGCATTGCCCGCGACGCGCGCTCCGGGATAGATCGGGCGCATGTAGCTTTTCAAAAGCCCTGTGCGGCCTTGCGCCTCATGGACGGTCGCGACGCCGAATTGGGCGAGTTGATCGACCTGGGTGAGCGGGGTGCGATCGATATTTTGGACAACAACAGCCATCACAATTCATCCACGGTGCGAGGAAAAACGGACTCAAAGCCTTCGGCATGAGTGGCGGCGCGCCCACCGGCCTGACCGCCCGAATTGCGACGGAAATGGTTGCCCCGGTTTTCAGCGACGTTGGTATAGTAGTGCCAGAGATGCTCCTGACCCTTCATGCATTCGATGGCTGCCTTCTTTTTCTCCCAAACGGAAGAGATGTCGAGGAACACATCCGGCTTCCATCCCATCCGCTCGGTCTGATGCGGCTCGAACAGATAGAGCTGCGGCGCGCCCAGAACTTTCTCGCCCGGATTGTGACCCCAGGCCTGAGCGATCATCCGGGCTTCCAGTGTTACCTGCATGGCATACATATGATCGGTGTTGTAAGGGTCGATCCGGGAGTGGCTTAACATGAAGGCGGGTTGGGTTTTGCGGATGACGTCTACAAGTTTGTATTTGGCTTCCCGATCGAGTTCCAGAGGATAATCACCAAGATCGAAAAACTGGATGTCGGCGACGCCGAGCGCCTTAGCGGCATTCTCCGCTTCGATGCGCCGTTCTGTCTTGACCTTTTCAAGGGTCATGCCTTCCTGCTTCCACAGTTTGGCACTTTCTCCCCGTTCGCCGTAGGAGAGACAAACAACGCTGACGTCGTAACCCAACTCTGTATGCAGCGCGATGGCACCACCACAGCGCCAGACGAAATCAGCCGAATGCGCACTGACAACGAGCGCTGTTTTCTTGTCGTTCATCTTTTCCTCCGAATTCGCTTTCATCAATGCCAGCGACAAGTCGCTTTGGTTGGCAGAAGTATGAAACCCCTTGTCATTGATGACCAATTCAAAGGAGGCAGTGTTTTTTAAGAACTATTCATTTCATGAAATCCCCAAAATGGGAGTTAGGTCAGCATTGTTTACCTAAACTTTCAAAGCATTGAAAAATAGAAGAAAACATGCCTATATATTCGCAGTTTCTCATCTAGGGTGCATTGATCCAATGAAAAATTTGATCAAACTGCGTAGCTTGCATGTCTTTGACAGCATTTGTCAGTTCGGCTCCATCACCAAGGCCAGCCAACAGATAAACCTGTCCCAGCCTGCCATGACCCAGAGCCTGACCAAACTGGAAAAATCCCTTGGAGTCAGTCTGTTCCAGCGTGGGCAGGGGATGGTCCCGACGGAGGCCGGCGCTGTGTTCCACGCGCGTGTTGCCCGCGGCATGGAGCATTTGCGCGAAGCTGTGCGCAGGAGCGCCGGAAGGGAAGAGCGTAACAATCCTCACCTCTACCGCCTGATTTCGGGCAGTCATCTTGATTGCCTGCATGCCACTTTCGAGGCCGGGAGTTTCAAGCAGGCGGCGCAGGCCCTTCAGCTCACTTTACCGACGGTACACCGGTATTATCGCGCTCTTGAAGCATTGCTCGGCATGAGCCTTGCGGAAACCAGACCCAATCTGGTGCGAAGGAATGCTTCGGGGGAAGTCTTTTATGGCCTGTCCAAGCTTGCCGAGCGCGAATTTCGACAAGCGATATCGGATCTGGAAGGCTGGAAAGGGAATTACGAAGAGACCTTCACGGTTGGTGCCTTGCCGCTTGTGCAGTCGTCCATTCTGCCAAAGGCGCTCATTGCCTTTTCGCAAGAGTTCCCGCATGTAACAGTCGTCGTGGTTGACGGCATTTATGCAAGCTTGCTCCGGCAAATGAAGCGTGGCGAGGTTGACTATATCATCGGTGCCTTGAGGCGAGATCAGGACGCTGACATGATTGAGCAGACGCCCTTGTTCAAGGATGCGCTGATCGTTATCGGTCGCCCCGGTCATCCGCTCAGCAAGCTCGAAAAGATCACAAGGCGAGATCTTGCGGCCTATCCTTGGGTCATGCCGCGCAAAGGCGCGCCCTCTCGGACCTATTTCGATCAATTCTACGAGGATCTGAGACGGCCGTCACACCTTCAGTGCCCCATTGAGACCGGCTCTTTTAGTGCTGTATGCGGGCTGTTGCGCGAAAGTGATCGTCTGAGCACCATCTCTGAGCAGCAGGCCAAATTCGAATTGGACAATAAGCTGCTGGCAAAAATCGATTATCCTCTGCCACAAAGCGATAGGACCATCGGATATGCCAATCGCGCGGGATGGCGCCCCAGCCTGCCACAGCGTCGTTTCCTGCAGCTGCTGAAGTGACACGGGAGGGGCTTGCCAAATGCGTTCGCTCCGGAGGAGGTCCGCAAGAGATCAAGAAAGCACTGCAAGACTTTGCAGAACTATCCATGAGCTGTGCATCTGTTTTCCTTGCTATGAACCGCGTTTGCCCAACAACCAGATAAAGAAGAGTCCACCGATCAGGCCGGTAACGATCCCGATGGGAATATCTTCAGGGGCCATGATGACACGGGCCAGACAGTCTGCGCAGATCAGGAAAACAGCTCCATAGAGCGCTGAAAAGGGTAAGAGCCGGTGATAGTCGCCGCCAACAAACTGGCGAACGATATGGGGAACCATCAGTCCTACAAACCCGATCATTCCAGAAAAGGCCACCATTACGCCGGTGATTAACGCACCGACAACGAAAACGAAAAGGCGGAAGCGGGCAACCGCGATGCCTAACGTGGTTGCTGTTTCATCCCCGATTGTCATGGCATTGAGATGGCCGGACTTGGCTATCAGCCATGATCCACACAACAACAGGATGATCAGGGGATAGAGTAGGTGAGACCATTGTGCCAATCCCAGGCCTCCGAGCATCCAGAAAACCACCGTATGTGTAGCGCGAGGGTCTCCAAGAAAAATCAGCAAGTTGGCACAAGCCATTATGACAAATGAGACCGCCACGCCAGCCAGAACCAATCTGTCTGCACTTGTTGAATGGGCGAGCTTTGAAACGAGCAGCACAATGAAAGTGGCGCCAAGTGCACCCACAAAGGCAAGAAGCGGAACCGTCAACAAGCCTAGAAACAAGCCTGTATGCAACAAGGCCAGAATAGCGCCGAAGGCCCCTCCTGCCGAGATGCCAAGAAGATGAGGGTCGGCGAGAGGGTTGCGTGTCACAGCCTGAAGGCTTGCTCCAACCATGGAAAGCCCGGCCCCAACCATTGCCGCAAGCAAGGCACGGGGAAAACGGATTTCCCAGACAATGGATTCTCGTCCATGAGACCAGAAAGGAGCGATCAGGTCGGGAGACATCCTGTTTAGGAGTATCCCCCAGATTGTGTCTAGAGGAACAGAAACGGCCCCGACACTGATCGCGAGTGAGACTGAACCGGCCAGAAGCACCAATCCGATAACAAGATGAGCTTTGATACCGAGGGTGTCCGAGTGCTTTTTTCCAACAGCAAAGTGATGCTTTTTGCCATCAGAAAACGGGCTGGTCGATTCAGTCATTCTTATTGACCCCAAAAGGCTTTAGCCAATTTCTTGATAGCGCGGATATTGCGCGGTCCGGGCGTGGCTTCGACATATTCCAATGTCACAAACCGCTTGTTTTTCACCGCATCAATGCTAGCAAATGCGGGATTGTTGAGCATGAAGTCACGCTTCTGTTCAGCGGTCACGGCCCCATAATTGACGATGGCAATAACTTCAGGATTTTCCTCAAGGACTTTTTCCCAAGTAACCGTCGTCCAGCTTTTCTCGACATCGTCCATGACATTCTTTCCACCTGCAGCTTCGATCAATGCGGTGGGCATTGCATATTTGCCTGCAGTGAATGGCGTATCCTCGCCACTATCATAGACAAAGACCCGCAAAGGCTTGTCGCCGGTCTTGAGCTTTTGCTTGAAAGCGGCCAGGTCATTTTTGTAACCCTCGACAAGAGCCTTTGCCCGGTCTTCTACATCGAAGATCTTGCCCAGATTGAGGAGGTCATTATACATGTCATTCATGGAAACCTTGGGCTTGGCACCGATATGGATGCAGCTTTCCGTCAGTTCATAGACTTTGATGCCAAAGGGGGCGAGGGTTTCCGGTGTGACGTCTCCTCCCACCTTCATGCCGTAATTCCAGCCTGCGAAATAGAAGTCTGCATCGGCTCCGATCAGAACTTCCTTGCTCGGATATTTCTCCGACAACTCAGGAAGCTCTTCAATACCGGCGCGCATCTCTTCGTCGAGGGTTTTCCAGCCGGAAATGCCTGTGTAGCCGACCATACGGTCACGCAAGCCAAGAACCAACATCATCTCGGTCAAATTGACGTCGTTGGAAACGGCATGCATTGGCGGAGCATCGAAAGAAACGGTGCGGTTGCAGCTTTGCACTTGTATCTGTGCGAGCGCAGGCGCGGTGAGCATCAGCATACCAACAAGGGGGGCGGCAAATCTCATGAAACATCCTTTCAAGATGGCAAATGATAAGTAAAATGGGGCTGCGTGCTGGGAGATAACTGTTCAAGGTGGGCATCGACATTGAATGCCTGAGACACAGACCGTTCGGTGAGAACCTCAGTAGGGGGCCCAACACAGGCTGTCTTGCCCTTGTCCAGCAGCAGAACTTGATCACAAACAGAGGTCGCCATATTCAAGTCGTGCAAACTGACGACAATTGTCATGTCGAGATGCCGGATCAAGGCGATGACATCGAGCTGGTGCCGAATGTCCAGATGATTGGTCGGCTCATCCAGCACAAGCAATTTTGGCTCTTGGGCAAGAGCCCGAGCGACCATGACCCGTTGCCTCTCCCCTCCGGACAAAGTGCCGAATGCGCGGTTTGCAAAGGGGCGCAAGTCCATTGCATCCAACGTCGTTTCAATGATGGCTTTATCGCGCGCACCTCCCACAGTGAGACCCGCGCGGAAAGGCGTTCGCCCAAGAGCGACGATCTCTTTTACGGATAGGGCGAAATCAGTTGGTTGTTCCTGCAAAACGGCAGCCACCGTGCGGGCAACCTCGCGCGGAGTAAGCGCCCAGATATCTTGACCGTCGATTTCGACCTTGCCAGCTGTTGGCTGGTTAAACCGATAGATCATACGAAGCAGAGTAGATTTTCCTGCTCCATTGGCCCCGACAACACCGAACACCTGCCCTGCTTTTACTGAAACACTGATGCCGTCCAAAACAAGGGCTTTGGACCGGTGCGGCTTCCAGCTTACATTTTTCACGTCCAAAGAGGCTGCACTCATGCTGCAACCCTCTCTTGGCTCTCGAACTCAACGACCATTATGGCCGCAGGCACTCGCACGGGCTCTCCAATCCTTGCAGGCTGAGCATGCATGCGGGCTGTTTGGTCACAATCTGGCGCTATGATGGATTGAGCCAGCAATACCAGCGCGTCCAAATCTTGCTTTTCGGTTACATCGCCAAAAAGATAAACGGTGCCCGGTGTTGCGCACCAGCCGACAAGGCATTTCTCAGGGCATCCGGAAAGATCTGAATAGCCGGAAATCTCAAAAGTGTCGTCAAGCATCGGGCCTGCCTGAAAGACCGCCTCTGCAACGGCCCTGGCAAGCTCATATCCGGCTTCGCATACCCCTTTTGTGCGCTGACATTTGGTGCATAAAGAAATATGATGAGATACGGTTTTGCCCATGGCATCCTCCGCAAATGCGCGGGGATAAAGGACAACCAGATATAGTTTTGGCAGATACCAATAGAAACATCTTCAGTCACCTTCCGGAACACCCCGTCCGGGTTACGTTGAAAAGAAGATGGCAGGTCTCCTGACTTGCGGGTCAATGCTTGGTCGGCCTTCCCGGGCATGGTATGGCACCATCCTATCCCAGTGGCAGATCGACTTTCACTCACCGCTTACAGTTGCGGGGGCAGTCACGGATTTGGCGCCTATTGGCTATTCCTCACCGTATTCCCTTTTCATCTCGACAGGGTTTTCCCCTGATAGAGAACCATCGACGGCATAGTGGTCTGACGGTGCATTTATAGCAAGCAGGAATTCGACACCAATGTGGAAAAGCAATTGCTCTGTTTAAGACGAGCCACAAAGGAGAGCAAGCGGCTCTGTTGTAAGCTTTTGTCTTTAAACGAGATTGGGGAATTTTCGTGAGGGTGGTTACAGGATAAACGGCGCCAGCCGAGATGCTTTATGACGCGTCACTATCCCGCCGCCTTTGCCATTTTGCGGTGGCCATAGCGGTAGCTCCAAGCCATCAGTAAGCCAAAGCAGGCAATCCACATCACTTCGCTGACTGGCAAGAACACATCAACAGGCAGAAGCGGAATAAGCACCAGCCGCTGGCTCGCTTCGCCCAACAGACCAATGCACCAGACAACCGTGATAAGGCGCATGACTTTTCGAAATTGTGGCGCGGTTTGCCAGAGTGTTTCGGCGCGCGCCCGCCCTTCCGCATCGCTGGATTCGAGATAGAAAATCAAAGGCCGAGGTGCCAACAAGGACAGCCCAAATACCAGACCGACACATCCCGTGATCAACGATCCCTTGGCAAGCGCCAGATAGGCACTGTTGAAATAAAGGCTAGTGATCACAGACGCCATCGTTGCCGATAATGTGAGAATGCCAATCGCCTGTATACGACGACTGCGCACAAAGGCCACCACAATCGAGGCAATTGGAAAAACGGATCCAACTGCCAGAGCCGTCACTGTCGGTACGCCATATGACGACAAAATAAGATAGGTCAGATACGGCAGGCCTGCACTGATAAGAATGTCATTCAACACAATATTTATCCTTCAATATGCAGCATCCCGCATGTCTTGGAGAAGCTGCAAAAAGAATCGAAGCCCAAGCATGAGGGATGCGCTGGATTGGTTCGGGCTAGGGGCCCTTATAGCATCTTTTCAGCGCCATCGAGCAGCAGCTCCAGCTTTCGTTTCCACCAGTTTTGTGGGCCGCTATCGATGACTTCACCGATGAAGCCAATAGGGTGGGCGAGATCTGGACTCTCATTGGCCAGGTCATCAAGAGAAGCTTGCAGAGATTGGGCCACAGTCCTTCCATCCTTGATTGGCTCTGCCATATGCTCCCAGCCAAGGGAGGAGTCGCTGGTCATGTCGAGCACGCTGTCAACGAGCAACGCAGCATCGGCCAAGGAAAAACCGAACTGTTCCAGCTCTCGACAGCTTTGAGCAAAGACCAAAAGAATGGATGGCGGCATGCTGTCCATTCTCCGGATGATCATCGCAAGCCCCGGATAGCGCCGGTAGAGAGCCCATGAGACTTCAGCGACATGGACGATGAAAGCGCGCCAGTTGTTGGTCTTGATATACCAATCCGCTTGTGAGACTGCCAGATCGGCCGCGGCGATCAGAATGTCGTCGCGGTTCTTGATATGACGATAGAGAGAAGAGTGGTCCACTCCAAGTGCCGACCCGATCGCTGAAAGGGTGACCTTGTCCAGACCGATTTCGAGCGCGGTTGCGGCAATATCGTCGCGGGTGATGCGAGCGGGCCGTCCGACACTTGCCGTTTGGTTGCTCGGGGCTTTTTCCATCACGTCTTGGTCTCTCTATTCAGTGGCTCAGGATGTGGTGCCAGGTCTGGCTTTTCTACCAATCCTCCAATTTGCAGCACTTGTCCAGTGGCTCCACAATTTACTATAGAGCCCACCGGCCTGTGCCAGATCGTCATGCCGCCCCTTCTCGACAACCCTACCGTCATCCAACACCAGAATCTGGTTGGCCGCACGGATGGTTGAGAGCCTGTGAGCCACAACAATCAGGGTCTTGTTGGCGACAAGACTGCCAAGAGCTGCCTGCAAAGCCCGTTCGTTCGATGGATCGATTGCTGCTGTCGCTTCATCCAGCAAGATAATCGGAGCATCCTTGAGAATGGCGCGCGCAATGGAGACTCTCTGCCGCTCTCCGCCAGAAAGAGACGCCCCCCCTTCTCCGACCTTGGTCATGTAGCCATTTGGCAAAGCTTCGATAAAGTCGCTTGCTTGCGCGGCTTTGGCTGCGGCCCTCACCTCATCCAGTGTCGCACCTTTGCGGCCAAAGGCGATATTGTCAAAGAGTGTGCCCGAAAAGAGATAGACATCCTGAAACACAACCGTGATCAGCTGATTGAGACTATCAGGATCAAGCGAGCGGATATCCCTGTTGTCGATAGAGATTGCCCCTCCGGAGATGTCCCAGAAGCGGGGCAACAGGTTGAGTATGGTGCTTTTGCCTGCTCCAGAAAGGCCGACAATTGCGGTCATCGAGCGTTCCGGCACGGTAAAGGTCAGCCCCTTGAGCACGTCGCGTTCGGAGGTGTAGCCGAACCTCACATTGTCGAATTTTACCTCAAAGCCTTTGGGCTGTTGCGGATGTGTCGGGCGAGGAAGGGAAGAGGCCGTCAAAACGCGATCCATACGCGTGAGCGACGCATCCGCCATACGCGTTAGTTCCATAACAGCGACGAGGCCGAGGATCGGAGTGTAGAGCGAAAAGGCCAAGACCAATGCCGCTATGGCTGTTGCAACATCAATTGTACCGCTGCCATAGCGCCAACCGCAGACCAGAATGAGAAGAGGGATCCCGACCATGATGATCGCGCCGAAGGTGACCAGCGGGACGGTCAGATTGACAATCATCTCGACAGATATATCGCGGAATGCCTTAAGGCCCGCACGGAAACTCTCTTGCCCCTTGGCAATGCGATTGAAGGCGCGGATCACAGCAATGCCCTGCACATATTCGATCATGCGGGCCGCAGCTTCTGCCTGCATGTCTTGACGACGAATGCCAAGTCGAGCCAGCCAGCGGCTTGTGGCCAGATAGACAGGAATGCCCGCCAAGATAGAGCAAGCGGCTGCAAGCCCAACGGCCCAATCCTGAATAAACAGGAAGATGAGCACGGCCACTGGAAGGCCAAACGCTTGCGCAATGCGTGGCAACGCGTCGCTCATAAAGCTCTCCATCATCTGCATGTCTGTCGTTAAAACTGTAACGGTATCTCCCTTGTTTCGAGACAAATGGAAGCCGAGCGGAAGGGTTCGCAAATGGTCAAGAATGCCAAGCCGCAAATGGCTGGCCAGTTTGAAGCTGGAGAGCCATGAGTTGATAGCGGACAGGTAGCCAAACAGGAGCTGTCCAAAAAGGGATAGCGCCATAAGGCCTGTGACCTGCCATGCCCAGCCATATGTCATGGTTTCGCCTTGTGCCAGACGGCCAATCACCAGGATGACGACGCCGAAAGCCAAGCCGAGGCAGAAGGACTGGGCAAAGCGATAAAGAATTCCCGCCATGACCTTTCCGCGCAGCGGGCCGGCCAAAGCCCATAGGCGCTTAATGCTGGCAAGGTCAGAGCGCGTTTTCTGTCCTTGGGGATCAAGGCTCTCTGCCAGGGGGGCCGCTTGTGCATTATCTGTCATGTTCCATATCCTCCGGCGCTTGAATGCTGCTCTGGTTCTCGTCAATGTCATTGCTATCGCTGCGTAAGCTGATCGTTTGGGCTGCCGTATAGTCACGCCAAAGCGTCGCATAAAGAGTGCCCTTGGCGACAAGCGCATCATGACAACCGCTTTCGGCCACTCTGCCCTTGTCGATCACGACGATCTGGTCGGCATCCGCGATGGTATGCAAACGATGAGCAATGATGATGAGTGTGCGACCCAAAGTGAGGGCTTCAATCGCTTCCTGAATGGCCGCCTCATTGTCCGGATCGGCAAAGGCCGTTGCCTCGTCAAGGATAACGACCGGCGCGTCCTTCAAAATGGCACGGGCAATGGCGATGCGCTGGCGTTCCCCTCCTGAAAGGGTGCCAGCTTGCTCACCAAGATGGGTTCCATACCCGTCTGGCAGTGCTGAGATGAACGCGTGCGCCTGTGCCGCACGCGCAGCGGCCTCAACTTCGGCGTCTGTTGCATCTGGCTTGCCAAAGCGGATGTTGGCAGCGATCGTATCGGAGAACAGAAATGTATTCTGGAACACGAAGGCGACCGTTTCCATCAACTGCTCAATGCTCATGGCGCGGATATCTGTTTCGCCAATGCTGATGCGCCCGGAGCGGATATCGAAAAACCGCGGGATAAGGCTTGCAATGGTGCTTTTGCCCGAACCGGACGGGCCAACAAGGGCCGTCACCTCTCCCTGGCGGGCGGTAAAGCTGACGCCATGCAATATGTCATGCTCATCATAACCGAAATAGACATTGTCGAAGTGAATGTCGTGACTGCCCAGTTCAACATGCTCTTTGCTGTCTGCTTGTTTCTCGGCAGCCAGCAGATCCTGCACCCGTTCTGACCCCATGCTGATGTGGGCCAGTTCGTGGAACAGATTGAACAATTTCAGAAGCGGAGTGCTGTAATTGGCCCCCAGGATGACGAAGAAGGCAAAGGTTGAAAGGGTGATTTCATTTGCCGCCAAAAGGAAAAGGCCGGTCGGCACGATGAAAACGAGGTTTGAAAGAACAAGGCTGAAGAATGTCCCTGCATAGGGAATGAAAGCGCGCGCCCATTTTGTTTCAATCTCGGCATAATCAAAAACAGCGTCGCGGGTTTCAGCAAAGCTTTCTCCCGTCCGGTTGAAGATCTTGATGACGGGCATCCCCGCCAGATATTCAACAATCGAGCCGTTCATCCGGGTCCCTGCGGCCTGATAGGCTCCGGACCAGTTCGCGCCGCGCTTCATGCCCAGGACCATCAAGAACAGAGATATCGGGGCTGCTACGATGCTGGCAAGGGCCATGCGCCAATCAACGATAAAGAGCCAGACAGACACTGCCAGCCATGTACCAATGGCGCTGATGCCTTCCGGCAGCCCATGCGCCAATATAAGTTCGAGCTTTTCAGGTTCATCAACGACGAGCTTCTTTGCATCGCCGCTTTTCCGGTTGCCGAAATAGCCCATTGGCAATTGGGCCATATGCCGAGCCAGAGCCATACGAAGATTGAAGATGGTGTCAAAGGCAACGACGTGCGATTGACCAAGAGCCAAGCCCAACGCCGCGTATCCCATGATAATCGCCAAAAACGCGGCGCCAGCATAAAGAGCGATAGTGGAAAATGAAAAAGCGTCGCCGGCAATGAATAGCGAGGTTATGCGGTAGACAATCCACACGGGAACAAGCTCAAGCAGAACGGATAAGGTGGCAAGCAAAACTGACAGGATCAGCTTTGTCTGCACACCATCCATATAGTTGGAAACGAGTTTCAGGCTTGCCAGAAAATCAGGTTTCTCTTGGGGCGAGCCATCTTTCACCTCTGGAGAGCTTGAGAGGCGTTCAGGGGCAGCCTCAAGCCCGGCGTCGAACGAAGACATGGGATAATCCCTCCTTGCTTCGTTAAGGCATTCTGGCAGGTGGAGTTTGGACGAGCACGCTCCGCATCTGTCCGAATGGCAGGGTTCGGAATGACGAAATCAAGCTTGCTTCAAGTTGAAGCAGTCTTGTCTCGATGAAGCGGTCCTATGATGTGGTCACAGGCACCGTATCAGACTTTTATGCATTTGCAACAGGTTGTTTCAAATTGTCTAGCTATGCAAAAGCTATCAATGGAAGAAGCGTATGTGGCTTCAAACAAACTCAGCGCCAAATAAGCTCGCCATTTCTGCGTCCTTGTTTTAGAAAAGAAGAGATTTGCAGCCCGTTGCAGTATATTTTACTGAAAAAGTCGGTGATTTTTGCGCAATTCTGGCATATCGAATTGGATGGTGATGGGAACAAATATTGTCATCTATCGACATCCGCCCGAAATGGACTACCCTTCGGTATCCTGTTTGGAGTAACAAAGGGATATGAGACACAAAGCAAAAAATAGATCAGCCGAACTTTCTGGCGCTCCCAGAACCAAGCCTGCGGAAGTCAGACTGGATGAACTCATGTCGGCGGCGGAAAAGCTGTTTTTGTCGCAAGGGGTCGATGCAACGACGGTAAACGAGATCGTCGAAGCTGCCAGCGTAGCCAAGGGTACCTTCTATCATTACTTTACATCCAAGAACGAGATGTTGGAGGCTTTGGCGAAACGTTATACTGAGAGTTTTCTGGACTCCGTTCAGGAAGCGATCGACAGCTGTTCACCAGATGATTGGGAGGAACGACTTCGCGTCTGGATCCACGCGAACATCGAAACATATGTGAAGACATACCGCACACACGATATCGTTTACACAAATCACCACCATCACGACCGCGCCAACCAAGAGAAGAGCGCCCTTCTAGACCAGCTCCTGGAAATCATAGAAGGAGGCGTGCTGGCTGGTGTCTGGGCACCTGAACAGCCGAGGATCGTGGCGTCGTTGATCTACTCAGGTGTTCATGGTGCGGCCGATGACATCATCGCGTCCAAAACAACGGACTGCACGTCCTTTGCGCGGCATGTTTCCGATGCCTGTCTGTGCATGCTACCGCGGCTCAAAGCGTCGACTAAATAGCCTATTTGACCTGGAATGCCCACATGCGCGTTGCGTCATCAATGGCAGTATATTGGCGCTTATTAATACTGCGCTTTACAGGTCCTCTGCCTTTCCCCTCAAACGTCAACAACATGACTTCGATTTGTATCTGATGGCCGCAAAGCTGTTTTAGCAGCGCCGCCTATGAAATTTTCTGAGCCACGCGCCCCGTTGGAACTGCCTGAGCCATTTCTTCTGAAAATGCGGCGGAGTCCGTCTTGCGACCGGTGACGGAGCGAAACAGCGCGAATCAATTGACCGACGGTCGGTCATTATGATACATCTCTATTATATTCAGAAGGTTAGTGAGATCATGCCAGTATCAAGAAGGGCGGCGGCCGTTGCCGCCGTGTATTTAGGAACGTTCATGGCGACACTCGCGATCAGCATCGTGAGCGTCGCCCTTCCTGCGATTCAGTCAAGCCTTGGGACCAGCCTGTCTGGTCTTCAATGGGTGGTGGGAACATACACCCTTTGTCTTTCGGCGTTCATGTTGTCTGCCGGACCACTTGCAGATCGCTATGGGCGCAAGCGCACATGGCTTATTGGTGTGGCTCTCTTCACGCTTGGATCGGCCATCTGCGCGGCCGCAGGTACACTTGCCACGCTGATCGCCGGATGCGCGCTTCAGGGCCTTGCAGGCGCACTCGTAATTCCCGGTGCGCTGTCCATCTTGACCCAGGCGTTTCCTGACCCGGTGGAACGTGCCCATGTCATCGGCGGCTGGTCCTCCTTTAACGCGATCTCGCTCATTCTTGGGCCGATGCTGGGTGGTCTTCTGGTTGATTACGCTGGCTGGCCAAGTATCTTTCTGCTCAACTTTCCTCTGGGCATCGTCGCGCTCGTGTTTGGGCTTGTGGGCATCGAAGAAAGCTCACATCCGGACCACGCCGCTCTTGATCCTGCCGGGCAAATTCTGAGTATCGCCTTTCTTGGAGCCTTGACGCTGTCCTTGATCAACGCAGGACATTCGGGTTGGAGCGCTCCAGAAACCACTGTGCCGATGGTCATTTCCGCTCTGGCCTTACTGGCATTCATCGCCGTCGAGAGACGCACCTCCCGGCCCGTCTTGCCCGTTGATCTTCTGCGCCAGAGAGCTTTCGCATCGGCCAACTTTGCATCATTCGTGCTGGGTTTCTCAGGCTATACGAGCCTGTTCCTGTTCTCTCTCTTCTTGCAGCGTGGACAGGGCTGGACGGCCACGGAAGCTGGCTGGCGTATGGCCCCTGTCTTTGCTGCAATGCTCGCGGCCTCATCTATTTTCGGCCAACTCACGCGGCGCTTTGGCATGAACCGGTTGATGGTCGCTGGCTATGCTCTGATCGGCGGATCAATGCTGACCATGGTCTCTTTCACGTCACTGACCCCTTATCCCATTGTGGCCCCAGTCTTTGCGTTGCTCGGGGTCGGTCTAGGACTAGCGGTGCCCTCAACCGGAGCTGCCGCGATGGGAAGCGCTCCTCGTGAGCGAACAGGCGCTGCGTCGGCAACGATGAACGCTTTGCGACAAGGCGGAATGACCATCGGTATCGCGCTTCTTGGAACCATCATGAGCGCACGGGCCGTCTCTTCACTGAAGAATGTGCTCTCACAATCTGGCCTTGACGATGTTGCCGCTATTGCAGCCGCCGCCATTCAACGGCATGAAGTGCCATCAATGCTCCCTGTCGCTCCTGAGGCGTTCAAAGCGATGCTGGCAGATGCCTTCACGCACGGCTTCTCCCTTGCGGTTGTGTTTGCAGGAATTTTGGGGCTGGTGGCAGCCGGAGTGGTTGCTCTCTCATCACGCAGACAGTGACAACCGGTGCTCTAAGGCACGAAAGCACTGCGACCTTCAAGTCATTGAGGGCAAGAATTGATTCTTCTCGATGCGATCCGGCAATTCGGAGTGATAGAACAAACCTACTACCGAGCCCTCTCAGCGATTGTTGCAATCACCTGCCGCTCAATGGGAAGGAAAAATATGGTGTGATGACTGCAGATCAGCTTAAGAAACTCAAGCGACTTCAGAAATTGAATGAGCGTTTGAGTAAGGCTGTTTCTGATCTGACCTTGGACAAGACGCCCTCGCTAAACGATGGTTCTTTCTGTCCCATACCAAAGCTCGGTCTGGCTCAGATCAACAAAGCGTTGTTCATCCGCTACCAGTTCTTTCAGTGCAGCTAAACCTTCCGGCGTTGAGCGTGCTGCATAGTGGCTCTCAAGATTATCCCACCACAATTCAGCGCATCCATCATAATCCGTGCTCAACGCGCCTCGCCCCTGCTGAATGGCCCGTTGTGCGTCTCTGTTGGCCAGTGGAGTGGTCTGTATATAACGACGAATGCCAAGCAGTTGAGCGTGCTTGCGGACAAGTGGGCCGTGAATATGGAGCCAGTGATGGTCGAATTCTTCCCGACTTAAATGAGGGAGGCGCTTGGTGCACATGATCAGTTTCAGCATCAGATTTTCCTTTGTGATTTGGTGCTTGTTACCAGGAAGATTCGAGCATAGACTTTAACAGTACTGTCAAGGTCAAGGATCATTATGCAAATTCAGGAACTGTCCAGACGCACGGGTGTGAGCGCTCGCATGTTGCGCTACTATGAGGCGCAAGGCTTGCTAAAACCAGACCGGACGAAAGCAGGTTATCGCCACTATTCAAAACAGGATATGGTGATTGTAGACCGCATCCTGTTACTCAATCATGTGGGCATGACACTGGATCAAATCCGCCCTTTGATAACATGTCCGCTGCCGGGTGAGCGGGGCGAGAAGCCCTGCGCCGCGCTGCAAGATCGTATCCGCGAAAAGCTCTCAGAGCTGGACAGGGACATGGAGAAGATCGCCAAGACAAAGCTCTTGTTGGAAGGCTATTTGGGTGCCTAGTCTCTGGTTGGGATGCGCTCGAAGCTGCGATAAATGGGTCAGATTTGCGGCATGAGGCGGATGAGCTCTTTGGTGTAGTCGTCGCTCGGGCTGTCAAACAGGGTTTCTGTTTCAGCCAGCTCGCAAATCTCGCCATGGCGCATCACTGCGACGCGATCACACATTTGCCGCACAACGGGCAGATCGTGGCTGATGAACAGAACACTGAGATTGAGCGCCTCGCGCAGATCTTTGAGAAGATTGAGGATCTGCGCTTGAATGGATACATCCAGTGCCGAGGTTGGTTCGTCGCAAATCAGAAATCTCGGGCGGGTTGCCAGTGCCCGCGCGATGGAAATGCGCTGTCGTTGACCGCCGGAAAACTCGTGGGGGAATTTGCGCCCCGCAGCCGCTCCAAGGCCAACAACATCGAGCAGATCATGCACGATGGATTTGATCTCGCCTGAGCTTGTGACAAGCCGGTTATGGTAGATCGGCTCGGCGACGATATCATCCACCCGCATGCGGGGATTGAGCGAGGAGTAGGGGTCCTGAAAAATCATCTGGATCTGGCGGCGGATTGCCTGACGCTCTTTGCGGCTCTTGATCTGCGAAAGGTCTTGTCCGTCAAAGGTGATCGACCCTTCGTCGGGCTTGTAGATACCTGAAAGCATACGGGCGACAGTGGATTTGCCGCTGCCGGATTCCCCCACCAGTCCCAGCACTTCGCCCTGTTTGATATCAAAACTGACGCCCTTCGCTGCCTGAATATAGCGCCGGTTGGCGGGCAGAATGGCGTTGACCGTGGGAAAGCGGATGCCGAGATTTTCCACGCGCACCAGCGGTTCATCACTTGCGGTCGCGGGCACTTCACCAGCGGCGCCGAGCCAGTGGCTGGAAAGGTTGAATTCTTCCTGCTCTTGCGCGCCTGTTTCTGAATAGGAAACACGCGGAAACCGCTCCAGCTTCAGATCGCCACGCGGCACGGCGGCAATCAGGCTTTGGGTATAGGCATGCTGCGGGCTATGGATGATGTCCTTTGTAGGCCCCATCTCCACCAGCTTGCCATGATACATCACCGCGACACGATCGGCGGTTTGCGAAATGACCCCCATATCGTGGGTCACCAGAATGATGCCGACCTTGTGCTGTTGTGCCAGATCGCGGATCAGCTCCAGAATTTGCGCCTGTACGGAAACATCGAGCGCCGTAGTTGGTTCATCCGCGATGATCAGATCAGGCCGGGAGCAGAGCGCAAGGGCGATAACAACGCGCTGGCGCATGCCGCCGGAAAATTGGTGCGGATATTGATGAATGCGTGTCTCTGCATCCCGTATCCCCACAGATTTCAGCAGTTCGAGTGCCTCGATAAAGGCAGCATGCTTGCTGATGGAACGATGGGTGCGGATGGTTTCGACCAGTTGCTTTTCAATCGTGTAAAGCGGATTGAGGCTGGTCAACGGGTCCTGAAAGATCATCGAGATCCGGCCACCGCGCAAGTCATCAATCGAGGCGATATCCTCGCCATCGAGCTCGATCCGGCCTTTTGCGACACGGCCAGGGCGGTCCAGCAGACCGATCACCGCAGTGCCGATGGTCGATTTTCCCGCACCGGATTCTCCCACCAGGCCGACGATTTCGCCGCGCTCGACGGTTAGCGAGACATCCCTGGTTGCCGTAAAGGTGGATTTGCGGCCCGGATATTCCACGGTCAGATTTTCAATGGTAAGCAAAGTCATGATCTGGCCTTATCGCAGTTTGGGGTCGAGGACATCGCGCAGCCAGTCTCCCAGCAGATTGATGGACAGAACGAGAAGGGCCAGTGTCAGGCCGGGATAGATCAACATCCAGCGCTCTCCCGAAAAGACATAATTGTTGCCAATGCGGATGAGGGTGCCAAGGGATGGTTCGCTTGCGGGAATGCCGACGCCGAGAAAGCTCAGCGTGGCTTCACCCAGAATGGCAACGCCGAGATTGATTGTCGCGATGACGAGCACCGGCCCCAGCACATTTGGCAGCACATGGCGCATCATGATGATGATGGAACTGCGCCCGATCACTTGCGCGGCCTGCACATATTCGCGCCCCTTTTCCACCATGGTAGAGGCGCGGACGGTGCGGGCGACCTGTGGCCAGATCGACTGGGCCATTGCCAGGATGATGACGAAAATCGCCAGACTGTCATGTAGCTCGCGCGGCAGGAAGCTGCGTGTGACACCATCGATCAGCAACGCCACCATAATGGCGGGAAAGGTCATCTGGATATCCACCAGCCGCATGATCAGGGCATCCGCCAGCCCCCCAAAATAGCCAGCGATCAGGCCAAAGAAAATACCGATGATCACCGCAAGCGAAACAGACACCGCGCCCACCATGACCGAGGTCCGGGTGCCATAGAGAATGGCGCTCAGCATATCGCGGCCCTGATCGTCCGTACCCAACAGGAACATCGGGTCGCCCCCTTCCTGCCATGCGGGGGGCAGCAGCGAATTGAGCAGGTCGATGCTTGCCTTGTCGAAGGGATCGAACGGTGCAAAGAACGCCGCCCCCAGGGATGCGCCAAACAACACCAGTGCGCACAACGCTGCAGCCACGGTGATCGGCGAGGTACGGAATTTGTAGAAGGCATCGCTGTCAAAGAATTTGACCAGCAGGGACCTGTTTTGTTCTTGAGCCATTTTTTGCGCTTCGGCCAGCTTTTCGGGGGAAACCGTCATTTTTTCCGGGGTCATCACACGCTCACGACTTGTTCATGGCCCGCAAACGCGGATCGACAAGGAAATAGAGAAGATCGACAATGAAATTGATCGTCACAAAGATCAGGGCCACCAACAGCAGATAGGTGGACATGACAGGAATATCCACCGTCGAGATGGCCTGCAGGAACAGCAGGCCGATACCGGGCCACTGGAAGACGCTTTCGGTAACAATGCCAAAGGCGATAATCGACCCAAGTTGCAATCCGGCAATCGTCATCACCGGCACCAGCGTGTTTTTCAGCGCATGACCGAAATGGATTCGGAAGCTGGCAATGCCGCGTGCGCGGGCAAACTTGATATAGTCCGTGCGCAGCACTTCGAGCATTTCGGCCCGCACCAACCGCATGATGAAGGTCATCTGGAACAGCCCCAGCGTGAAGGCAGGCAGCACGATGGATTGCCAGCCGGTCTTGGTCAAAAGCCCCGTCGTCCACCAGCCCAGATCAACCGTTTCGCCACGCCCGAAGGTGGGGAACAGGCTTAACTCGACCCCGAAATAAAGGATCAGCATAATGCCGATGAAGAAGGTGGGTAGCGAGATCCCCGCCAGCGAGACAATCATCAAAATGCGCGCTAGCCAGCTGTTGGGCTTGAGACCGGAATAGACGCCGGCCGGGATGCCAATGGCGAGCGCGATGGAAAAGGCCACCAAGCTGAGTTCCAGCGATGCAGGCAGCCGATCGGCCAGCAAGGTGGAAACCGGTTGGCCCATTTGATAGGAAAGGCCGAAATTGCCCTGCAACACCCGCATGACAAAATGCCCGAACTGGGCGAGCAGAGGGTCGTTCAACCCCAGCGCCTCGCGCAGGGCCTCGCGGTCGGCAAAGCCGGTGTCCTGAGAAACCATTTGGGCAACAGGATCACCCGCATAGCGAAACATCACAAAGGCCAGCAATGCGACAACAATCAGCACTGTCGCTGCCTGAAGAAGGCGTTGGAGAAGAAATCTGATCATGGAACCGGTTTCATGTCGGGAAAGAAAGCCGGGCCACGCGATGGCGGCCCGGCAGGAGTGTTATTTTTTGATGGTGACGTAGCGCCAGTCAAAA
This sequence comes from uncultured Cohaesibacter sp., assembly GCF_963676485.1. Classification (NCBI taxonomy): domain Bacteria; kingdom Pseudomonadati; phylum Pseudomonadota; class Alphaproteobacteria; order Hyphomicrobiales; family Cohaesibacteraceae; genus Cohaesibacter; species uncultured Cohaesibacter sp. The sequence continues at coordinate 1,270 of NZ_OY781115.1, read as the reverse complement.
ATATTGTCCGAACGCACTTTCAGCGAAACATTGTCACGCACGCCCCAGGCACCCCATGACTGATGCAACGGAATATAGGCCACATCGTCGGTGGTGATCGTCCAGGCCTTTTTGATCAGTGCATTGCGTTTTTCCTGATCGGTCGTCGAAAGGATCTCGTTTGCCAGCTTGTCAATCTCGGGATTGCAATAGCCAGCAAAGTTGGATTTGCCTGCGACGATCTTCTTGTCGCCGTCCATTTTCCATAGGGGCGCATCAGGAGAGACGCGGGGACACATATGCAGCGAATAGAGCGCGATATGGCTATCGAGGCTTGCCGGAGTGGTGCCGAGCATCGCCATGCCGAAATCCATGTTCGGTGCAAGGATAGCCTTGAGATACTGCGCCTTGGACTGCACGTTGGCTTTCGCATCAATGCCCACTTTTGCCAGCATGTTGGAAACGGCAAGGCAGATGGCCTCGTCATTCACATACATGTTGTTGGAGCATTGGAAGGTGAAGCTGAACCCGTCCGGATATCCGGCTTCGGCCAACAGTTCCTTCGATTTCTCAGGATCATACGGATAGCGCTTGAAGTCGGGGGAATAGCCATTCACACCCGGTGCGACCATCAGGGCAGATGGTGTGGCGCGGCCACGCATGATTTTTTTCTTGATGATGTCGATATTGATGGCCCGATAGGCTGCCTCGCGCACGCGGCGATCCTTGAATGGGTTCTTGCCTTCAACATCATAGCCCGGCAGCGTGTCCTTCCACTGGTTCATGGTCAGATACATGGTGCGGACTTCTGGTCCGGCCTCGATATGCGCGCCCGGCGTAGCGTCAATGCGCTTGATATCCTGCACCGGAATTGGGAAAACCACATCCAGTTGGTTGGATAGCAGCGCCGCCACACGGGTGGCCGCATTGGGCACCGGGGTATAGACGACATCGGTCACATTGGTCGGGATTGTTCCCTTGCCCCACCAGTCGGTGTTGGCCTTCAGCACGGTTTTGACACCCGGCTCGCGCTTGGTGAGGACAAATGGACCGGTGCCATTTTCATGCAGTGTGGCAAAGCTCTCGTCTTCGCCGCCTTTTTCCGGTGCACCGATGCCATGGGCTTCAGCCCATGAGCGGGACATGATGTACCAGTTGGCCCATGTATAGTGCAGGATCGGGTTCGGCTTGGTGGTGATGAAATCGACCGTGTAGTCATCAACCGCAACGACCTTTGTGTCGGCTGAAAGGCGGTTTTTGAAATCGGACGCACCGGCGCGCACGCGCTCGG
>NZ_OY781114.1:2565000-2677500 GCF_963676485.1 uncultured Cohaesibacter sp. | reverse complement strand
GTTAGCGTGCGACGCGCGGCCAGCCACATCACGCACACTGGACACCATATAGTCCGTAGCTCCGGCAATGGATTGCACATTGCAAGAGGCCTCTTCAGAAGCACGCTCGGCCATGTTGGCTTCGTTGGATGCTTGATTGGCCACGCTGGATAGTTTCCGAGCAGAGCCCTTCATCGAGTCCGCCTGTCCATCGACAGCCTTGAGGGTTTGATCGATTACATTCTTGAAGTTGCCCACCAGCGTTTCCAGCTCTCGCTGCCGACTACGCTCTCTTGCCCGCTCGTTTTGCTGTGCCCGCTCCAGACGTAAGCGCTCGACGGCATTATCCCGGAAAATAGCAACCGCCCGCGCCATACTGCCAATCTCGTCTTTTCTCTCCTGCCCATTGATACGCACATCCGTGTCATTTTGCGCCAGATAGGTCATATTCTCAGCCAGACAATAAAGCGGCTTTGTGATTGAGCGACCCAAAATGACCGACAAACCGATCACAACGGAGGTCAAGAGAGTAAGAAGCGCAGAAATGATCCAAAAATCGCGTTTCGCAGCATTGGCGATATCCGTTGTGATTGAAACAATACCTTCGGCAATGTGGTCTTCGATAATTTTCATCTGATCGATGCGGCGCGTACTGGCCTCGAACCACTGCGGCCCACTTATCTCGGCCACATCGCCGCCAAAGGGAGCCATGTTGGCAACCGCCCTCATTTGATCCACAGCAGCCTGCTCTTCGCCCTTTAAAGCCAAGCGCCAAGCCTCTTTGGCTTGCTCATGCCCGAAGCGATCAAAGATAGACATGAAGGAGCGTTGCATCGCTTCCAGTCCGACGAATTTCCGATAGACCGGTTCAGCGAATTGCCCTGCACCAAACCCCGTTGCGCCCATGGCGCGCTCAACCCCAGCCCGTTCCTTGGCTTGCAGAAAAGCGATATAAGAGACCATATGACGAACCACCCGCCCGTCATCACTGGTCAACGCGACGCTTTCTACCATATTGAGCAATTCCGCAATAAGGGGCGTATAGTAGCCTGCCATTTTGGGAACATTGATTGAAAAGCTATCCACATTCGCCCGCACGCTTGCCAGCTTATCCAGCTGAGACATGGCTTTTTCAAACGGAACCTTGAAGCCAGCGAAATCAAGACGTCCCGTCGCCTCGGGAATACGGGCCCGGAAAGCATTGAGCGCCCGATCTGTATCAGACCGAGTTTGACCAATGGAGTCTGCAAACTTTGCGCCCTTGGAGCCGATAAAGCCAGCAGAAGTGCCGCGCTCTTTCTGCAGCTCATGGACCAGTCCGGAAACAACCGGCGCCAGAGCCACAACATCGGCAACTGATTGGGCCTCCGCCGCCTTTTTCCGTTCTTTGAGCAAATCGGAAATACCTACCCCGACAACAGCAAAAAGAGGAATTAAAGCAAGAACAGCGATGCGCGCGGAAAGCGAAAGATTATTGAACAACGATAGCATAATATATCCCCGATCTATTCTCGGAAAATATTACGCCATGCATAAGTTAATAATTATAATAAACAAAATAATCCAAAAATCGCCACATATATTTAACAAAGAAAATATACATTAGATCAATACAATAAATACATATTGATAAGAAAGAACAGGATTGAGCTCAGAAACCCGACTTCAGAGAGTTCCGCCACCGCGGGCAAATTTTCCAAGAATATAGCCATTCAATCCCATGATCAGCCCGAGAGAGAGAGGAGAGAAGAGAGCCTCTTCCTGAAAAATGCCATTCACAACGACCGTCATCGTAATGAAGCAGGCGAGCGAATGCAGATTGACCCGGCTGATAAAGGATACTTTATAAACTTGCAGCGCAATCCAGAAATAGATTGCCAACAACCCGAATGAAGCAATGCCCATCTGGTGCAAAAGCACCCCGACCGCGCTTTCCATGGCAACCGGTGTGCGGCCCGCATGCTGATAGGCCGACCAGTCGAGCTTGTCAAAGTTGGTCAACAGATTGCCCGCGTCGCCAATACCATTGCCAAAGGGATAGGCGATGAAATTATAGACCCCGCCCATAAAGCCAAGCACATGGAAGTCACCGATTTTTAGCCCGGTGATAACACCCAACAGGACATAGACCACCAACACGAACACCAAGGATCCGATTGCGAATATGGCCCCAAAGAGCTTGCGAGCAATCAGCGCACAGAATGCCAACAACCCCATGATAATGGCCCCCTTGGCACTTGCCATCAGCACAAGCGGCGCCATAAGCACGGCAAGATACCAGCGCTTGTTGGTCAGCATGAGAATGCACAGGAACACCAGAGCGTAGGAATAGCTGATTGCATGACCGTTGGGACCATTCATCCTGAGAATGATCAGGCGTAAATCCCCCAGCAGTGGCGTGTTGAACAGCTGCACCTTCATCAGATCCAAGATGCCCGTAATATACTGCCCCGTGGTGCGCGCAGACTTGTCGGCAATCAGATTGAGCATCGCATCGCGATTGGAAAACTCCCAAAGGGTCCAGCCGTTGGTCAAATCCAGCCACAGTCGGCGGTCGATCATCTCGATATATCCCATGACAATCACGATCACCGTCAGGATCGTGAAAAAGGGCACCATGGGAATTTGTCGCTTCAGCGTTGCCAGAAAGAAAATCTGCAAAACCATAAGCGGTGTGATGATGTTGCGCAAATAAACGACTGCGCCAGCAGGACTTTTGGTCAGGCCAAGCAGAAAATAGACCCCAATCAGCGCAAACCCGATCAGGCCCATTACCATGACCTTGTTCGTCATCCGGCTGAAAGAGCGCCAATTCAAAGCATAATGACCAAACAACCATAGCCAGAAGACCGCAGTGGTGAAAAAATTATACCCGCGCACGAAATTATAGTCACTCTTGGTCACCAGAAAGCCCGACATCATCGAGATGAACAGGTTCTGGAACAACAAGGCAAAGACCACAACAAGCGGCGCATAAGGAGTAAAGAAAAGCACCACACAGGAAGCCATAACGAGCTGGGTCGCAACAGCCAACAACGGGTTGACGAAATGCAACACCAGCGGCACCACCGTCAGCGTCAGGCAAAGCAGAAAAACCAGAACATGCTCAAAGGCCCCCAGAGCCGTTTCATCCCGGGAGGATTGGGCATCACTTTCATGATCTAAGGGAGAAACCGACATCAAGGATGCCGGAGCGACAATTGATCGAATGTCCGCCTCCCCTTTTTCAAGACTTATCGTGCCTACGATGCGCAGCTGTGCCCACCGCCTGATGCTGCGATGAAGAATACAAAGCTTCTGTTAGGAAAGATTTAAGCCTGCCCATCCGTACATCTTTCGAACATGCAAGCTAGGCCATCAAGAGTTTTATATTATACACGGCCCAACAAACAATCATGGATCAGCATTGATCATTCATGCAATCGTATTTATAAGCGGAATTCTACTTAGTTCCTTAGAAAGATATCCTTTTACCGGCTCCTGATCTAGATCTAGGCCCACGAAGGAAAAACTTGCTAAGCAATATGGAAAAGTTCCTCCGCCACAGTGACAGGAAGATAATCGGACCTCGTTTTAGCATGCAGATCAGATGTTTAATCGTTGATGATGAAAAGCCTGCAAGAGATGAGTTGAGTTATTTACTCTCCCGTCAGAGTGATATCGAGATTCTTGCGCAAGCTCAGTCTGCTGAAGAAGCAATAGAGCTCAGTCTGGATCTTCTGCCCGATCTGATCTTTCTGGATATCCAGATGGCAGGCCAGAACGGCTTTGATGTGATCCGCAATCTGGTGCGCCGGATCGAGCATCCTCCGATTTTCGTTTTCGTGACAGCTTATGATTCCTATGCTGTGGAGGCATTCGAAGCCAGCGCCATTGATTATATTCTCAAGCCTGTATCCGAGCAGCGCCTCGCCACAACGCTGGATCGCGTGCGCAAGATGCATGCAGAAACGCGGGATCCGCTCAAACAAAAGCTGGAAACCCTGCTCTCCGAAGTGGCTCGACAAAAGGAAGCCGCCAACAAGCCGGCGCAGCCATACACCAAGGTATCCGTCGTGATGAATGGCCGCATTCGCCTGATGGACCCTGACGACATCATCTATTGCGAGTGCGAAGACAACAGGGTTTTCGCCCATACCTTTGATGGCACCCTGCCCGTTTACGGTATCGCCAGTATGGACCGGATGGAGGACCATCTGGCCAATACCTGCTTTTTCCGTGCCCACCGTTCCACGCTGGTGAATCTGGATGCGATTTCCGAATTCAGTCCGTGGTTCAATGGCAAATATAGCCTGACCATGAATGACCGGAAAAAAAGCGAGCTGACGGTCAGCCGGTCTCGCGTCAAGGATTTCAAATTGCGCCTCGGTCTTTAGCCAGACAGGGAGCGCAGCTGTTGAATGCAAGACTTTACCTTGAGGGGAGTTGAAGTCTCATGTCGATCGTTGCTCTGATGGCGTTCCTTCTCAAGCAAGTCGCCCTGCTGGTGGCCGGGGCCTTTGTGCTGCTCACTGTATCCCCGGTGCAGGAAATCAACTTTCGACAGGATTCGATTTTCAACCGGTTGTTTCTGATCCTTTTCTTTGGCTTTCTGGGCATCCTGGGCACCTATGGCGGCAACGAGATTTTCAACTCATTCGCCAATCTTCGCGCCATGGCGGTTATCACAGCGGGACTGTTTGGCGGCCCCGTCGTTGGCCTTGGCGCCGGGCTCGTGGCGGGGGGGCATCGGTTCATCATCGACCCTTGGGGCTTTTCCGCATTGGGCTGCGCGCTGGCCACGATAATGGAAGGCTTTCTCGCCGGTTGGCTTCAGCGCTATCTCAAAGACAGGGCGATGGACTGGAGCGTGGCCTTTTTCCTGACCGTCATCGGCGAAACCCTGCATATGGGCATGGTATTGCTGCTCTCACGCCCCTTTGACGATGCGCTGGCGCTTGTGAAAGTCATCATGCTGCCAATGCTGATCGGCAACTCTCTTGGCACCGTTCTATTCATTCATATTCTCAACTCGATCAAAGGCCTGCGCGAGCGCAAAGCCTCCGACCACACACAGAAAATTTTTGAAATCGCCAACAGCACGGTGTCCCACCTGCGCTCCGGCCTTAATGGCGATAGCGCTCAGGCATTGGCCCGCATCATTCTGGAGAAACTGCCGGTGGCCGCCGTATCCGTCACCAATGCCAACACCGTCATAGGGCATGCAGGCGAAGGGGCCGACCACCATCTACCCGGCGAGCCCTTTGTGACCAAGGCAACCTTCCGTGTCATCAAGACCGGCGACCCCATTTTCCTCAAAGACCCACATTTGATCGGCTGCAGTGATCCTCATTGCCCCTTCACCTCGGCCATCATCGTACCACTCAAGAAGAACGACAAAATCGTCGGCACCCTCAAATTCTACGGCTCGGCCCATCGCGAACTGAACTCGGTTCTGTTCGAACTTGCCAAAGGGCTGACGGATCTCTTCTCCATCCAGCTCGAATTGCAGGATCTTCAGGTCAAAGATCGCATGCTGGCCCATGCAGAAATCCGGCACCTTCAGGCACAGATCAATCCGCATTTTCTGTTCAATTCACTCAACACCATTGCCTCTTTCTGCCGCACAGCACCAGACAGGGCCCGCGAGCTGATACTCGATCTCTCGCTCTATATGCGCAAGAATCTCGATTCCAGCCGCGGCTTCATTCGCCTGTCTGATGAACTGGAGCAAATTAACTCCTATCTAGCCATCGAAAAGGCGCGCTTTGGCGAACGCATCCAGGTCAAGCTGGATATCGAAGACGGCTGCGAGGAATGGCCCATTCCTTCGCTGATCATCCAACCGCTGGTGGAAAATGCCGTCAAGCATGGTCTCAAGGAACGCGCAGGAGCGGGCATTGTCGGTCTCAAGATATGCCAGACCCACAACCAGCTTCACATCACCGTCTATGATGACGGCGCGGGTATTCCGAACAATATTCTGGTTTCGCTCCTGGAAAAACGACAGATTGAATCGCATCATGAGGGGATCGGCCTGCGCAACTCCAATCTCCGCCTTGAACATATCTATGGCCCTGAGCATGCCATGCAGATTGCAACGACCCCGAACAAGGGCACACATATCAGCTTCTCAATTCCGAACCGACAAGAGCTGCTGCCCAAGGCATCCTGAAATCCAAAGGACGTATCCCCATTCGGGCACCAAAGAGCGCCGCTCACTCAGCCCGCAAGCATCCAGCATGTTGTGCCTTCAAGAACGGGAATGATGCCCGAAACCGCGCATCAATCCGGCGCAACGATTCGCCCTTTCGCCAAATGCAGAGATGCATTCCAGCCCGGCGCAGATGCATTTCACACCAGCAAAGATGTCTCCCACGCGCTTTCCTTTGGCTCTTCAGACTTTGTTAACTAGCCTCTCAGGCTGGGGAAGCATTTGTAGTTTCAAGTTGGAACTACCCCGGTTAAGGAGGAACGGTATGCTTTATTTCTTATTATGCGTCGGGATACTTGTCCTGGGCTATTTCACCTACGGCGTCTTTGTTGAGAAGATTTTCGGCATCCAGCCAGAAAGAGAAACACCCTGCTGGACCAAGGAAGACGGTGTTGACTATATCAACATGCCAACCTGGAAAGTCTTCTTCATCCAGCTGCTCGACATCGCAGGCCTGGGCCCGATCTTCGGCCCCATTCTGGGCGCTCTTTATGGTCCGCAAGCTTTGCTCTGGATCGTCATCGGCTCCATCTTTGCCGGTGGGGTGCATGACTATTTCTCGGGCATGCTTTCAGTCCGCAGTGGTGGCAAATCCATCCCTGAAGTGGTTGGTGACGAGATGGGCCAGTTTGCCCGTCAAACCCTGCGCGTCTTCTCGGTCATCCTGCTTCTTCTTGTTGGTGTGGTCTTTATTCTTGGCCCCGCAAAATTGCTCAGCAGCATGACCGGCTTCAATGTCCAGCTTCTGGTCGCATTGATCTTTGTTTATTATTTCGTCGCAACGATCCTGCCGATCGACAAGATCATTGGCCGTCTCTATCCCATTTTCGGTGCGCTATTGCTCTTCATGACCATCGGCATCACCTTCGGCCTTATTTATCATGGCTATGAATTCCTGCCGAACATGGACCTCACGACCAATGTGCATCCTGGTGATCTGCCTCTCTTCCCGCTGCTCTTCATCACGCTGAGCTGTGGCGCCTTGAGTGGCTTCCATTCAACCCAATCGCCCTTGATGGCGCGCTGCATGCGCAACGAGAAAAACGGTCGCGTCGTTTTCTATGGTGCCATGATCGCAGAAGGCATCATCGGATTGGTCTGGGCCACCGCAGGCATGTCCTTCTATGACAGCCCCGAAGCCCTCAATGCAGTGATTGCCGCACAGTCTCCCGCCGGTGTCGTTAATCAGGTTTCCACCGAACTTCTGGGTGTCTTTGGCGGCTTCCTTGCTGTCCTCGGCGTGGTTATCCTGCCAATCACCAGCGGTGACACGGCGTTCCGCTCAACCCGCCTCATTCTGGCTGAAACCCTGAGAATGGACCAGACCAAGATCAACAAACGCCTTATGATTGCCATTCCGCTGTTCGCAGTGGCCTTCGCAATCAGCCTTGTTGATTTCAATATTATCTGGCGCTATTTCGGCTGGTCCAACCAGACGCTCTCCATGCTCGTGCTTTGGAGCGCCGCTATCTGGCTTGGCCGTAAGGGCAAACTGCATTGGATCGCCACGGTGCCTGCCGTCTTCATGACAGCCGTGGATACGGCCTTCATCATGCAAGCCAAGATCGGCTTCAACCTACCGGCAGATATTTCCAATATCGTGTCCGTCATTGTTGCTGCAATCGCGTTGGTCGCCTTCCTTATTCTGGTGCGGCCAACAGACGAAATTGGCAAAGAGGTTGAACCGGCCGAATAATCGGCCCTGACAACGCGCTTTGTGGCACCCCACACAGCCACAAAGCAATTAGCCACGTTGATCCCCGATCAACGTGGCTTTCCCTTGTTTTTCAGGCGGACGCAGCATCCCAACCAAAGATCTACACGACGAAATAGGCATAGATGAGAATCCAGACAGCCAGCAAACTGACCGCGACAAGAAAATAGGAGCGGTTCCAAACCCGCCCGACATCTTCTGTCCGGATGCTGCCAAAGCGCCCGATCATCATATTCGTCGCTGTAAAGGGCGATGTCAGCCCCGTCAGAGCCCAACCGGCCAGCATGGCAACAGCAAAGGTTGTAGGATCAAGGCCAAACAGCGCCGCATCTGGCAACAAAGGCGCAACCAACGACAGGGTCAAAATCGGGTTTCCCCCCAATTGCCCCAACACCGGCATGATCCACAAAAGCGCAATCAACAACAACCAAGGCGGCACAACGGTAAGATCAATCCCGGCACGCGCCATCAGGGGCACCAGAACGGACGATCCGACCACACCGATATAACCGGCACTCATCAACAAAAGCAGATCGCCGCGAAAGGCTGGCAATTCCTTGTGCACATAATTCACCATCCGGGAGCGAACGACCGCCCAATCCCGAAATTGGATATAGAGCCAGCCAACTGAAAGAATGGGGACGATCACCAACACGATACCGACAATGCGAATGCCCAAAAGCAGCTCAAGCGCCAGCACCGGCAACAGGATAATCACCAGCAAGGCCCCCAACGGCAACAGGACGGTCCAGTGCAAATCGCTTCGCACTGGCTTGGACACAGCTGCATTGGGCGATAGCTTCGGTTTGAAGAGCGTGTCCATCGCCCAGCCTGTGCCCAAAAGGATCATAGCCGTCACAAGCCCCGGCAACGCAACACCGAGCCAAGTGATGCCGGGAATGGTGGCGACAGCCATGGCTGTCGAAAAAGCCATCGGCGACCATGGCAGTGCTGAAATGAAACCGCGCTGAATAGCCAGCAGCATCCTTCGCGTCCGGATCTGCCGAATTTCCTCGTCAGGCTCGTCCTTGCCACTGGCAAGCGCAAGCGTTCCCAACAGCTGGATCGAGCCGAAATTGAGCAAGAGCGCGTAAATCTGGGTCCCGAGCGAAAGCGAGATATAGCGACGACCAGGAGGCTGGGCGGCAAGAAAGCCCCCCGCCCGGCCCATGGCGGGAGACGCCGATGCAGCTTCCCGCAAGACAGCAAGCGCACTAAAGAAGGAAGCCAGGAAACCCGTTTTGACAACAGCTGCCTGCAATGCCTGCTGCCAGTCGTCGTTGACAAGCACCATCGCCACAGTGAGACCTGCACAGACCAGCAAAAAGATCCGCCCAACGCGTTTCGCGCTAATGGCCATCATCCCCACCATCAGAATGAGCGCCACCATCAAAGGCATCTGCACCCACTCAACTCCGGTCCATTCGAGCAAAGCCTGCATGATGATGACGGTAACAACGACCCAGCCGAAGAAGGGTTCAACCAAACGCGAAAAATTCATATAGGCCTGCTTTCGTGGCAGAAAGGATCAACAAGACCAACAGCGGAACGAAACTGGGCTGCCGTTCGCCAGAAATGGTAGGAGATGAAGGATCCCAAGCTCAAAACCAGCATCGGCAATCAGCTTGGGTGAAAACATGGAACATTCTGTCTAAAACGCATAAACCGAAACCTTAGAACGGATCAAGTCGGTCTGTTCAGAAAGGTGACCATCAGAATAAGAGAAAATGGTGACCCCGGCGCGATTCGAACGCACGACCTACCGCTTAGGAGGCGGTTGCTCTATCCAGCTGAGCTACGGGGCCTTGTTTTCTTTGCCGATCGACCAAGGAACGCGCTCTCAAAAACCACAGCAATGGGTTGCTCTGTGTTTGGAGAGGCTTATCCCGGCTTGAAGAATTTGCTAGAATTGAGCTCAGACATATCAAGCGCGGATCAGCATTTCAAAAACGCTGTCGCTCTGTATCATTTCAACAATCCCAGATCAACCAGCCACACTCGCAATTCAGCATAACCCTTTCGATTTATTCAGTTTCATGGTGCAACAACTTCGTGCATAGACCTTCACTCATCATCATCAGCAGCAGCCTTTTGCTGCTGACCGGCCATGCCTTCGGAGAAGAGAAGCCCCCCGTGCCTTCTTCCTGTATTGCATCGGCAAGGCCGATCATGCTGAAGGATGGCCTGTCTTACAGCCCCCCTTTTGGCCTCAAATCCTTTGAGAATGGTGGCTTCACATTAAAGGGGCTTGTACCGGACCTTTTTGCCAACGATAAATTAGAGAGAAAAAAGAAAAAGGAAATCAATGCCTTTATAGGCAATGCGCCAATAAAGGCCTATCTAGAGGGCCAACGAAAACCGGACCGCTACGGCCGGCATGCAGCTTTTTTGGCCCGAAGCGAAAATGGCAAAGAAATCCTGCTACAGGACATCCTCGTCTCGAACGGTCTGGCACGGGTAATGACCGACAATCTTGAGGCAAACTGTGCGCATCACCTTCTCTCCCTGGAAAGAGCAGCCCGACGCGCGCAGAAGGGCTTGTGGAAAGAGACTGCCTATAGCGTAAAAAAGGCAGACGCTCTCCACCTTTCTGCCATTGTGTCCACCTACCAGATTATTTCTGGCGTTGTCTCGTCCGTTCATCGCAATGAAGATGGGACAAGCTATATGAATTTTGGCGACAATTGGTATGAAGATTTCACCATTGCATTGAGCAGGAAGGGCCTACAGAAATGGGAGGCCCAAAATAAATTTTTGGATGATTTACTCAGCAAGCCCATATATGTTCGAGGCTGGGTAGAAGATCGTGGGGGGCCATTGATAGAGCTTCAGGATGCCTCTCAATTGATTGAGACAGGCAACAATGAAAATCGCAGCAACGCTCGATAGTCAATCAGCGATCACCCTCCAGAAGAATGGCAGCATTATCCGCTTTGCGAAAAAGCCGACAGGCCAGCAAGCGAGTATGGGAACAATGAAGTGAGCAAGAAACGCCTCGACAAGATGAAGATGGCAGGAGCCCTTTGCCTCTCGCTCATGCTTCTTGCTGGCTGCAAAAGCCTGATGACCGGATCAGAAGAACCGACCATTTCAGGCATTGCTCCTGCCGGGCTCTCTCCCAATGATAGTGTGGAGCGCGCCATCGGCGCCAAAGAGCATCCCAAAATCGTCAAGGCCTATGGCGGCGCTTATAAAAACCGCAAGCTCGAGCAGATGGTCTCCAAGCTTGTCGGGCGCCTTGTGGGCTCCTCAAGCGAGCCAAGCCGCCCCTATCGCGTTACCATCCTGAATTCTCCGACCGTGAATGCCTTCGCCTTGCCGGGTGGCTATCTCTATGTCACACGCGGCCTCATCGCTCTTGCCAATGACAAGGCAGAACTTGCCGCCGTATTGGCTCACGAAATGGCTCATGTCACATCCCGGCATGCCATCGCCAGAGCTGCGGCCCGACAGAATTCCGAACTTGTATCCAAGGTCATGGACAAGATGGTCAGCCAGCGCACCAAAGGCGCCACCATCAAGGCACGCCATCTGGTCACGCTCGCCAGTTTCAGTCAGGTGCAAGAGCTTGAAGCAGACAAAATCGGCATAGAAACCACCTATCTTTCAGGCTTGGACCCCTTCGCCGCGAGCCGCTTTCTGGAAACGATGGGCGACTATGCCGCCTATCTGACAGGTCGCTCCGAGCAAAGCAACAAAGCCAGCTTCCTTTCCAGCCATCCGGCCACCCCTGAACGCATAAAGGCGGCCATCTTTGCAGCGCGCCGCTATGGCGGGCCGGAAATCGGCACACGGGAAAGGGATGCCTATCTGAACGCAATCGATGGCATTCTGTTTGGCGATGCGCCTGATGAGGGTTTTGTGCGTGGCCATTCATATATCCATCCGGCCCTGCGCATCCGCTTCAGCCCACCTGAAGGCTATCGACTGGAAAATACCTCCAAAGCCGTCTTGGCCGTCGCGCCAGATGGATCGGCCATGCGGTTCGACGGAGTAAATGTGAGCCCGGATGTTCCCTTGACCACCTATCTCACATCCGGCTGGGTAAGCGGCCTGATAACAGGCTCAATTCGCGAACAGGTGATCAATGGCCATCCGGCAGTCCTGGCGGCAGCCGAAGCAAAGGGCTGGACATTCCGTATCGCCCTTATTCGGGTCAAGTCCGCCACCTATCGCTTTGTTTTTGCAACCACCAAACCCAACACAGCCTTTGAAAGTGCGATTGCGGAAACCGTCAACAGCTTCCAGACGCTGACCCAAGCTCAGGCCTCCGCCTTCAAACCATTGCAAATTACGGTGGTTACGGCGGGCTATGGCGACACGGTTCAGAAAATGGCTGCCCGGATGGCTGGCGCGGATGACAGAGAAACGCTGTTCCGCATTCTCAATGACATCAAGACAGGCTCGCATCTCAAACGGGGACAGAAGGTAAAACTCGTCACGCCCATGAGATAATGCGGTAGAGCACAGAATAATTGAGCCAATGGCAGACAAAAGAAAATCCCGGAAGCAAGCTTCCGGGATTTTTCAAACAACAACTGCCATTACAGCAAACAATGCCTGAAGCGGCATCCTTAGGCTGCAACTTCCTCTTCGCTTTTGCCAGCACCACGACGGGGGCTTTTGGAGAGGTTTTTCTCAATCAGATGTACAGCTTCCGTGGTGGACAGCTTGCGAATAGCAGCCACTTCACGTGCCATCCGATCAATAGCAGCTTCATAAAGCTGACGTTCGGAATATGACTGCTCTGGCTGAGTATCGGAGCGATAAAGATCGCGGACAACCTCTGCAATCGAATGCAGGTCGCCGGAGTTGATCTTTGCTTCATATTCCTGTGCGCGGCGACTCCACATGGTGCGCTTGATACGAGCGCGCCCTGTAACCGTCGTCAATGCCTTTTCAACAGCCTCTTCATCCGAGAGTTTACGCATACCAACCGAAGCAATTTTGCCCGTTGGAACACGCAAGGTCATTTTGTCCTGCTCAAAATTGATAACGAACAATTCAAGAGCGAGGCCAGCAACTTCCTGTTCCTCGATATTGACAATTTGACCCACACCATGAGCCGGATAGACAATAAATTCGTTGATTTTAAAGCCCTGACGTTGGGTGGCTTTTTTGATTGCCATACGCTTGAAACTCCCGCGTCACATAATTTCCAAGCGGACACATCGCCCGCCTGATCTTCCAAAAACAAAAGAGGGAACTCCCTCTTTGTCGGCATTCTCTCAAGGTAAAACCGGTCTGCAGCCCGCCTACATTCAGAAGGCCCGTTCCGGATCTACAATTTCGCGTCAAAATCAGATAGGCACACGCATGTGGATTGCGCACTTTCACATTGCATCTTGCTCGAAATACGCATAAAAAAACTCCTGAAGTAGGAGCTCTGTGAACCTTCCTGTATCAGCTGATTAAGGGAGAATATCACATTTTTGTATATTTTCCAAACTTTGATTGTGATCAAAGTTTGACTCTATTCGCTCCCTTGCCTTCAAATCCATCCAGACCATGCATGAAGACGCAGATTTCTGCCATTTCGGATAGAGTGGGCTGTGTTTTTTTGAGCAAACAAAAAGCCGGTCGCTCAATGACAGGCGCCCGGCTCGGTTATACTAAAATTGCATAACTCCCATTCTCAATCCCCTTCTCCGGGGTTGGCTGAGAGATATTGCAGTTTGTTTTCTACGCCATCCCACTTTTTGGCCTCTGCCATGGGCTCTTTCTGAACCGTAATATTGGGCCAGGATTCGCTGTATTTCGCATTGATCTTAAGCCACTCTTCAAGCCCGGGCTCAGTATCCGGCTTGATCGCTTCAGCCGGACATTCCGGCTCACACACACCACAGTCGATGCATTCATCCGGATTGATTACCAGAAAGTTCTCGCCCTCGTAAAAACAGTCAACCGGGCAAACTTCCACACAATCGGTGTATTTGCATTTGACGCAATTATCGGTCACGACGTAAGTCATCACAAACTCCGCATACGATGCAGCTTGGTCTCTGCATTCGCAAAATTGGTCTATTACGGGAGCAACACACGGTCACGTCCCGCTCCTTGCCGATCAAATCTGTCATCGATCTGGAAGCCGGAGCGGCAAACTCAATGTGACTGTATAAAGACCACTCCCATTCGAGTTATCTTCTAGCTATCGCTTTTGCGCCCGGCGTTCAAGCAATATCAAATCTCTTTGGCTTCAGCACTGAACTCTCTCAGGCCCGATACCTGAAGCCACAGAGCCAATCCGTTTGAAGACCGTTCAGCGAACCAAAAGCCTCAAACCGCGCCCCACTTTTACAAATGAAAGATGCATTCACAAGTCCACATTTAGGGCAAACTTCAAATTCCAACCGGAATCAAGAAACTGAAGAGGTCGACCGGCTTCCCAGTTTCCTTTGTCGCTAGTCAAAAGACCCCTGCTTGAGTCGCATCAACTGGCGGCGATCTCTTTTGGTCGGGCGCCCCGTATGGGCCTCATGGGCAATGCCGACATCCGATTCGTCCTGTTTCTTCTCAGGAGCAGGTGAATGATCATGATAGAGAAGCTGGGCCTCGGGTGCAGGGCCTCTGCGCGTGCCGAGCGCTACGACTTCAAGGATGCGTATATGACCAGCCTTGGCAATCGTCAGCACATCACCAGGCTTGATCTGCCGACTAGCAGCGGAAACCTTGTCCTTGTTCACGCGAACATTGCCTGCGGTTACAAGTTTGGCGGCCAGGCTTCTCGTCTTGGCGACCCGGGCAAACCAGAGCCACTTGTCTATGCGCAGTTTGGCACTTTCTTCGCTCATCACTCACCCAATAAAAAGGCACGCCGGAAAGCCGCCTTGTAATGCGACCTTGCGGCATGCCGATTAATTGATATCGAGCCTGTTCCCGGGAACAGACTTACTTTTTATTGTCCAGATTGGCCTTCAAGGCAGCCAATGCTGCAAATGGGGAATCAGGATCAGCAACCTTCTCTGGTTTGCGAGAGGACTGATCGCGCGGCTTGCCACGCCCCTTTTCACCGCCACCAGAGCGATTGCCGCCCTTGAAGCCGCCTTCGGAACGAGGACCTGAGCGCTTTCCACCCTTGCGGAAATCCTTCTGTCCATCCTTCTGCCCGTCTCGCCCACCGGCGCGTGCGCCAGACTTTTGACGCTGACCGGACCGATTCGGACGCCGATCACCGCGACCGCCCGGACGCCAGATCTCAAGCCACTGCTCTTCTTCCTCAGCGGCCTCTGCCGTAGCGTCTGAAGGTGCAGTTTCAGCTTCAGCAGCGCTCTCAGATGCAGGCATACTATCCTGTGGAGAACTCGCCTCTGCAGCGGCTTCAGCGGGTGCTTCGGCCTCAACAGGCGCAATGTCGGCCGTCTTTTCAGCTGCCTCATCCCCGTTGGAATCATCTTTGGCAGCATCCGCTTCAGCCGGATTCGGCTCAATCTTACGACGCTCGACCCGATAGCCCAACGACTTCAGGATGGTAGAGAAATCTTCCCCGGCGCACCCCAGAAGTGACGTCATGGCGACCGTAACGGTAAAGCCACGATCCATAACCCCTTCAGGTGGTTCCGGTGTTTCCTCGGTTGGACGCCAGCTCAACAGCGGACGAATAAGGTCTGCCAGACGCTCGAGAATATCGATGCGTACCGCACGCTTGCCATAGACACCAAAGCCGACGGTCTTGTAGAGCGCGGGAGAAATCGCCTCGTTGACCGGTATCGATGTACGACCCGACGCAGACAAGGATGGAACCTCGACAACGCCTTCCTGATCGATCCCGCCATTATGCAGAGCCCACATCATCACCAGCAGAGTGCTGGGTGCAGGCTTCAGCAGCGCCGGGATATAGATATGGTAAGCACCAAATCGAACACCGAACTTGCGCAGGGAAGCACGGGCATCCTGATCCAGAGAACGAACGTCCTCCGCAACCGATCTACGGTCCAGAATCCCTAGATTTTCAACCAGTTGGAAGGCCAAGCCTTTGGCGATCCCATCCAATTCCTCTGTGCTGGACAGCTCAACCAGAGGCTGCAGCAAGAGGGTGATGTGGTTATTCAGCCAGAGGTTGATACGGGACTGGACATTTTCGAGTGCCACACCGCTTAAACCTTCATCTGCCAGGATGGCCAAACGCGGTTTCAAAACCGTGTCGCCGGCCACCAGTCTGGCAATCGGGGCTCCCTGCCAACGCAGCATGCCGTCACCAGACAGCAAGAACTGATCATTGGCCGCTCCGGCTATTTTTTCCGATCTGTTTTCAAACTCAACAGACAGGACCTTCTGCGCAGCGGCATGAATGGCTTTGGCATCGTTGCCTTCGGCACTCACATCGGGCGCAAAGCGAAATCCGTGCAATTGACCAACATGCTGGCCTTCTACCAGCACGTCACCGGCAGGAGTAATTTCCGCTTCGAGCATTGCTTTTTCTCTCAGACGTTTCATCAATACACTAGTGCGCCTATCCAGGAAGCGCTTGGTAAGTCGCTCGTGCAGGGCGTCGGACAGACGATCCTCCACGGCTCTGGTCTTCTCTTGCCACAAAACAGGATCATCTAGCCACCCCTTTTTGTTAGCAACAAAGGTCCAAGTGCGGATATGTGCAATTCTATTGGCGAGTGTGTCAATATCGCCATCAATTCTATCCGCATATGAAATTTGTGCAGCAAGCCATTCCTGAGACAAAGTGCCCCGCTCCTCGAGCTGCTGGAACAGCATACCAATCAATTCGGCATGATTGGTAGGCGCAATTTTGCGATAATCGGGAACTTGGCACACATCCCACAGTAATTTAAGCTGATCAGCCTCGTGAACCCGCTTCCGGATGTCCCTATTCTTGTATAACAACTCCAGAGCCTGCACATCACTGGCAGGCAGGGACCGAGTCAGCCCCGGACGACCGGGTGCCACTTCAAGCGAAGCAATCAGATCCGAATAGCTGGAAAAATCAAGCAGACGGTTGCGCCACTGCAACATCTTGATGGGCTGGAAGACATGCATTTCCAGCTGTTCGACTAGATCATCCTCAAACGGCGCGACCCTGCCCGTGACGCCAAAAGTACCATCGCGGGTGTGGCGACCGGCCCGACCGGCGATCTGGGCCAGTTCGGGTGCCGTCAGACGGCGGTGTTGAAAACCGTCAAATTTCTTCTCCGCCGCAAAAGCAATGTGATCGAGATCCAGATTGAGCCCCATACCAATCGCATCGGTTGCAATCAAATGTTCAACGTCACCATTCTGGAACAGCTCCACCTGCGCGTTTCGTGTGCGTGGACTGAGACTGCCCATAACAACAGCCGCCCCGCCCCGCTGACGCCGGACAAGCTCGGCAATGGCATAAACATCATTGACCGAGAAGGTGACAACCGCAGATCGCCTTGGCAGTCGGGAGAGCTTTTTCTGGCCGATATAGGATAGCTGGGAGAGACGCGGGCGGGAAATGATTGTCGCATGAGGCAAAAGCATCTCGATCATCGGTTTCATGGTTTCAGCGCCAAGAAGAAGCGTTTCCTCGCGTCCACGCAAATGCAGAAGCCGATCGGTAAATACATGCCCCCGCTCGAAATCGGACGCCAATTGCACCTCGTCAATTGCGACAAAGGCAACATCGGCCTCAGCAGGCATCGCCTCAACCGTGCAGACATGATAGCGCGCGCCATCAGGAACGATTCGCTCTTCGCCGGTATGCAAAGCCACAAGATCCTTGCCGACCTTGTCCACCAGCTTGCCATAGACTTCGCGAGCCAGAAGCCGTAAGGGCAGCCCGATTATCCCGGAGGAATGGGCCACCATGCGCTCAATCGCCATGAAGGTCTTGCCGGTGTTGGTCGGCCCCAAAACCGCGGTCACACGCCCTTTAGCCGCCGCATTGGAGGCCTTGCCGCCAAATTCGTCGGCCCAACCTGGCGCCCTGACACCAAGCATCTCTGCCTGATTCTTCTTGTTCCGGGCATGCGGAGCTGGCGCAGGCGACACTTTGGGTTTTGCCGGACTAACAGTGTGCCCCTCCTCGGCCACAAAGGGCTTAGCAGTAGCTCTGACGGTAGGAGACGTCCCCGAATCAACTGATGAAGAGACCACAGATGCAGAGGCCTTCGCCTTGTTGAGCTTGGCTTTCTCTTCCATCTTGCGCAGATCAACTGCATCAGGATCCGCGCTCTTGCCCTTGCCCAACGCTGCACCTTGCGAACGGGCATGCCGCATAAGCTCGGCCTCGACGCCGGAGAACCCGCCTGCCGGATCTGCTTTCAATGCCCGCTTTTTTTCCGCTGCCCGGCGGGCCTTCTCGGCCTCGGCCTTTTTGTCGAGTTCGGTTTTCAGGGATTGTCCGAATTCAGCCAGCGAAGCAAAGGGGGAATCGCTATCGTGTTTTTTGCTCATGGGCTTGGCAATAGCCTATCTCTGAGCCAATCATCGATATATGTCGGCTCAGTCATTGTCGTTGTCTCAGCAAGGCAGGCAATCAATCAAAGCATCGCCAACCCATTTCACGTCAGATAGTGAGCCAATTGCGCGAACGCAACAAGAAAGCGCCCGGTTCCATCTGTTCGACCAACATCATTACAACAATTCGACCCATCCGCAACGGGTACGCGCTTTAGCAGACTTGACGAAGCCCTATCGGTAAAACCATTTACACAGCAGAGCAAATTAATAATTGGAACGAGTCTGGAACGAATCATGGCCGAATCGGCGACTCTCCCAGATTCTTGCTTTGTTCCCGATAGATCTGGATGACATTTTCATGCCAGCCACCAAATCTGGTGCGCATAGCATTTCAAGCTCTGCCAGGAAATAAAAGGCCTCTTCCCGAGCGTTCAGATTTTTTAATCAAAATGCTCCAATTTGAAACAAACTCGCTTTTTCAATTCATTAAGCAGAGAAGCCCGCGACAATTACCGCCGTTAACCATTTGAACGCAGCCGGAACAAAATCAGCACGAATCGGACATGAACATGTATTCTCATTTTGTTCTCACCAAATGCAGGCCGCAAAAGAGATTGGTCACCATATCTGGTAACGCTCACAAGGGCGCATGAATGGAAGAAGAAAGGGCTGCGCGGGTTTATTAAGATATTTTCCCGAAATGAAACAGCTATTCACGTTTCTGCCAAAAGGCGCGTCGCAAATTGCAAACAGTCGCGCCCTGCTTTTCTGCAGCCCAGCCACACTCGATCCGGCAAAAAGGCAATAAAAAAGGGGCCCGCGGCCCCTTGCTTCACAATTCATATAAAGGACCATCTACTTGATGGTCAACTCCCGCGCTGACAGCACCATGCGTCCAACCATCGTGCCGATCTGCAGCCGATAGATGGCCACCACAGGCTCATCACCGACAGGCACAAACCAGGCTTCCAGATCCTTGTTCTCTTCCATATATTTGGTGCTCTTCTTATTTGGTCGATGCCCAGCCACAAATCGAATACGGGCACCACACACGGTGGCGGGACCGGAATAGGCATTCTTGCGGGAAGACCGTATCTGCTTGGTTTCCTTGTAGAACAACTCGATATTGTAGCGCCACCGGCCATCAAACATCCGGACAGTGCGGTCGCACACAGACTTTCCGACCCTGTGCTTGTTGGAACGCACGGACATCAGCAAGCCGCTCAGCGGATCGACAATGCCGCGGGTATGCACACGCCGCAGCGGAATGCGATCCGAATGCTTGGACAATGGAGGAGACGCAGAGAAATCGCTCACATTGCCAGACCGCATCGCGATCTGAACAATATTGTGAATCTTGTCTTCCTTGGAATTCAGGGCATACATGGAGGGCAGCATGCGATCTCCACGGAAAGAGCCCTCGCTGACGGCCCGCCCTTTGCTATCAATGAACAGGCGCGAGATACCGGACGTCTTGGCAAAGGCATCAATCGAATAGCGATGCCCTTTGACCGATGCTTCAACAGAGCCGCTCCCCACAGGAATACCTGCAATGGATATGGCAAATTTCGCATCGATATCCGTCGCCTGTGCCTGTGGAGCAAAGGCAGCAAAGCCAAGCACTGCGCCAGCAATGGCAGCAGCACGCAAAGGCCTCGCCCATTTAGCGGGCCAAGACGGATAAATATTGCCAAGTGAGGTCATGCATTTCCATTCAAGCATGGTTTTCCCCAAACACCCTAAAATCTACAGCACGGTTGTCTCGTTGAACAATTCGGCTTTGTTGACCAATCTGGACAAGATGGCAATCTGTCCCCAGCTCTAACGAGCAAAGCGGGGCCAATAGACCAAACACCAGATATCACTTTCCCACTCTCACTGAATATGGTTAACAAATTACAATCACGCTTGCAGCGCAAGGATCGCGTCCGGGAAAGTGAGAGCAACCTGCGCCAATTATGCAACGCACCACACAAGACCTCGCTCTCACCTTCAACAGAAACGTGCAACAGGCTGCGCTGCCACCTATTGAAAACCAACGATAGTTCACGGATTATTCGCAAAATAAGTCAGAATCTTGAAAAGAACATGCGAAACCACCCAGAAATGCTTGACGAGCGGCGCAAGGATCACTATACCGAGGCAACTTTCCGCCGTAGAGCAGTTTAGCGAAACGGCAGAGCACAGAACAGAAAATGAGCGGGCGCCATTGGCGTCCTACTAATTTGTGAGGGATTTTCCATGGCACGTCGCTGTGAACTGACCGGCAAAGGCGTTCAGTCCGGTAACAATGTCAGCCACGCAAAAAACAGAACCCGCCGTCGCTTTTTGCCAAATCTGGTGAATGTGACTCTGCTGAGCGAGACCCTCGGCACAGGTTTCAAGATGCGCGTCAGCGCTCACGCTTTGCGTTCTGTTGAACATCGTGGCGGCCTTGACGCTTTCCTGGCCAAAGCCAAAGAAGCAGATCTGTCAGCCAATGCGCTGCTGGTCAAAAGAAAAATTGAAAAAGCACAGGTTGCTGCATCTTAATGCAGTTTCGGATCAGTCCGAAAATCTTGCTTGATCGTTAAGAAGCAGCGCCTCTTTTGGCGCTGTTTTCATATCCAACGCTGCTTTGGGCTATTCTCCCATTCGCGGCCAACATCAAGGAGGGTGACATATGGTTGCTACTCGTAAAACCCTTGGCCTTTCCGCACTGGCCATGGTGGGCGTCGTTGCTGCGTCCAACTATCTCGTGCAATTCCCGTTCAAACCGTTTGGCCTGCAAGATCTCTTGACCTGGGGCGCCTTCACCTACCCGATGGCGTTTCTGGTAACCGATCTGACCAACCGCAAATGCGGCTCGAAAAATGCCCGCATCGTTGTGGCCGCCGGTTTTGCCATCGCCGTTCTGATCTCGATCTGGCTGGCCACTCCGCGCATTGCCATCGCGTCCGGTTCGGCCTTTCTGGTCGCCCAGCTCCTCGATATCACTGTCTTCAATCGTCTGCGCCGCAATAGCTGGTGGAAGGCCCCGCTGGCGTCCTCTTTCTTCGGCTCGGTTCTAGACACCGTGATCTTTTTCGGCTTCAGCTTTTCCGCGTCCTTCGCCTTTCTGGACTTGGGCTTTGGCATGGCGCCGGATGTCTTCCCGACGGAAGCTTCTTCCCTGCTAAGCCTTGGCCTGATCGATGCGCCTCGCTGGGTCAGTTGGGCCATCGTCGACTATTCCTGCAAGATGGTTGTCGCGCTGTTTATGCTGGCGCCTTATAGGCTTCTGCTCAGCCGTCAGGATGCCCTGCCCACCACCGCCTGAAAAAGGCGGCGGAGAAACAAAGGCTAACGATTCATCCATGAAAAAAGCCGGTCTGCCCCAGACCGGCTTTATCTTTGCCCATGCGCATAGTCGCTGCCCTGCACCTTCCGCTTGCTTGAGGCCTTCACCGCTTCCCAGGCAGGCGAAACTGCAGCAATAGGGTGCTCTGAATGAAACTGAAGTTGTCATCAGACATGAGAGACACCAGACTGTCCCCCTCGTCGCCCATAGGCTGAATATCCAGAGCTTCCATATTATCCATACCATCCCCAAGATTCGCACGGAATAACAGATCGGTATGAGCGATAGACCCGGCGCGGAAATCCTCTGCCCTTACGCGGCGCATCTGGACCACAAGCCCACTCAGAATAGAAAAATTCCGCTCAAGAATGATAAGATCACCTTGCGCGGTGAAATCTGCATCCGCAGCCAACAGCTCCCCTGATTGCGGCAAGGAGAAGGACTTAATGGGCCCAGATCCGATGATCCAGCCCAGAATTCGTCCATTCCTTGGCTTCTCGGAGAGAATCACAAAGCTCCCGGCATAAGGCGCCCCATCCGGAATGGTCGCAATCGCTTCCAGTCCGCGATTCGCCTGATTGGCAGCGTCAATCTCCTGTGAGAGCGGCAGAGGCCCTTCAAGCCACGTCAATTCATTGCCCTTGAGACGATAGCGCATCACCCGCGTTTCGCCCTCAAAGCTCACAAAGGCCTCATCATCCTTCAGCGCGAGCCCCTCGGCATCCCTGCGCCATCTTGGCAATTCCAGACCAATACCGGGCAACGGGCGCATGGACGTATCCGCCAGCGCTGTGAGCCGCCCGCCTTCGCGCACAAGGCGCGCCGACAGAACGCTGCCCCTGTCGCTGATCGCCAGAAAATGATCCGGATCCACAAAGGCCAAACCAGAAAAACCACCAAAGGTCGGTTCATCGCTTGAAAGCGAGAGCCCACCAAGCCATTCCAACTGGCCATACATCTTCCTGCCGGAAGAAAACCGGCCAAGATGCTCAATAAATTCCGAGGAAACATCAATGGCAACGCTGCTTGGAGCAGCCTTTGGCAACGCATCAACAGATGCGGCATTGCCTTGCGCAGCAAAACCAAACGCGATACCCACCAAAACAGAAAAGCAGACTGACAACCGCAGTCTGCTTCTCCTCAACAAGCCGTTCTGAATGGACTGCATGCCCTTACCGTCTCCGCAGGCGACGCGCGGGCGCATGAGGTTCCTGAGACGCATTCTCATCGAACAATTCCGCCAGCTTTTCGGTCATGGCGCCCCCAAGCTCTTCAGCATCAATGATCGTCAGCGCACGCTTGTAATAACGTGTTACGTCGTGACCGATACCAATCGCCAGCAGATTGACAGGAGAGCGGGTTTCGATCTCTTCAATCACTTCACGCAGATGCTTTTCAAGATAGGTGCCTGCATTGACCGACAGCGTGGAATCATCAACCGGCGCACCATCCGAAATCATCATCAGGATCTTGCGCTGCTCAGGCCGCATCAGCAAACGCTTGTGCGCCCAATCCAGAGCTTCCCCGTCGATATTCTCCTTGAGCAGGCCTTCGCGCATCATCAGGCCCAGATTGCGCCGCGACCGGCGCCATGGACTATCGGCAGATTTGTAGATGATGTGGCGTAGGTCATTCAAACGCCCCGGATTGGCTGGCTTGTCAGCCTTCAGCCAAGCCTCGCGAGATTGCCCACCCTTCCAGGCCTTGGTCGTAAACCCGAGAATCTCCACCTTCACATTGCAGCGTTCCAGCGTCCGGGCCAGAATATCGGCACAGACGGCAGCAATGGAAATCGGACGGCCGCGCATGGAGCCGGAATTATCCAGCAACAGCGTCACCACGGTATCGCGGAATTCGGTGTCCTGCTCCCACTTGAAGGAGAGCGGCCGCATTGGGTCAGTGACAACTCGTGTCAGCCTGGCAGTATCCAGCAGCCCCTCTTCCAGGTCAAAATCCCAGCCACGATTCTGCTGGGCCAGCAACCGGCGTTGCAAGCGGTTGGCAAGGCGAGCAACAACCTGATGCATATTCTGCAGTTGTTTGTCCAGATGCCCGCGCAAACGGTCCAATTCGGCCTGTTCACACAATTCTTCGGCGTGGATCACCTCATCAAAAGCGTGGGTGAAAACCTTATATCCCGTATCCGGTTCATTCTTACCATGCACCGGCGGCATGACGGATTCGCCTGAATCATCACCATCCAGCTCATCAAAGTCATCCATGTCCTGGCTGAGCTGTTCGTCGGATTCCGATTGCCCACTTTCAAGATCTTCGGCTCCGGCTTCGGTCTGCTGTTGTTCGTCCTGTTCCCCGCCTTCGGCATCCTCGGAGTTATTGCTGCTATCCGCACTTTCTTCCGAGCCATTTTCGGTGTCGTCGGCATTCTCTTCGCTGTCTTCGGGCTCGCCGCCGAGATCATCGGCAACATCCAGATCAGCCAAAACCCGGCGCAGATGCCGCGCAAACTTGGTCTGGTCGAGCATATCCTCGCCAAGATTGTCCAAACTGTCGCCAGCGGTTTCTTCCACCCAGCCGCGCCATTGTTCCACCAGATGGTGGGCAGAATCCGGGATAGGCGCACCGGTCAGCTTTTCACGCACCAGCAAGGAGAGCACATGATCAAGCGGCGCTTCTTCCACACGGGAGGAATCGCCACTGACAAAGCGGCTGTAGCGGTCTTCCAGCATGGCAGAGACATTCTGAGCCAGCCCTGTCATCTGCTGAGAGCCAATCGCTTCTACACGTGCCTGTTCCACAGCATCGAAAACGCCACGCGCTCTGGCCCCGTCCGGAGCAAGCTTGGCATGCACACGCGGATCATGGCAGGCCACCCGCATGGCTAGGCTATCGGCCTGACCGCGCAGAATCGCGGCCTTTTCCTTGGTCAGCGCCCTTGGGGGCTCAGGCAGACGGGCCTGCCCGTTGACAAGCATCGGGCGATCCGCCGAAAAATGCACATCCAACTCGACAGGCCCCGCAATCGCCTTGAGCGTTCCGCCCACAGATTGCTTGAACCGTTCGTTTGGATCAACAGATCCGCCCAGTTTGGATGAAGACTTACTCGACATGCCTTGTTATTCCTGCCTGTTCCCTCTTGATCGATGCGATGACAGCAAGCCTTAGCTTACCGCCACATTCAGGGATGATTCGGGCAATTCCTCACCGAAACAACGCTGATAGAATTCAGCCACCAGAGGCTGCTCGAGTTCATCGCATTTGTTAAGGAACGTAACCCGGAAAGCAAAACCGAGATCGCCGAAGATTTCGGCATTTTCAGCCCAAGTGATGACCGAGCGCGGGCTCATGACCGTCGACAGATCGCCATTCATGAAGGCATTTCTTGTCAGATCAGCCACGCGCACCATCTTGTTGGCCGTGTCCTTGCCATCGTCACCGATGAGGGATTTTACCTTGGCCAGCACAATATTGACCTCATTGTCATGAGGCAGATAGTTGAGCGTGGTCACGATAGACCAACGGTCCATCTGGCCCTGGTTGATCTGCTGGGTGCCATGATAAAGCCCAGACGTATCCCCAAGACCGACCGTGTTGGCCGTTGCAAACAGGCGGAAGGCAGGATGCGGACGAATGACACGGTTCTGGTCGAGCAGCGTCAAACGACCTGCGACTTCCAGCACGCGCTGGATAACGAACATCACGTCCGGGCGGCCGGCATCATATTCATCAAAGACCAGAGCAACATTATTCTGCAGCGCCCATGGCAGGATACCGTCGCGGAATTCAGTAATCTGCTGGCCATCCTTCAAGACAATCGCATCCTTGCCGATCAGGTCGATTCGGGAGATATGGCTGTCGAGGTTGACGCGAACACAAGGCCAGTTGAGGCGTGCTGCGACCTGTTCGATATGAGAGGACTTACCTGTACCGTGATAACCGGAAATCATCACGCGACGGTTATGGGCAAAGCCCGCAAGGATCGCCAGCGTTGTTTCCCTGTCAAACAGATAGTCGGGATCAAAGTCAGGCACATGATCGCTTTTCTCACTGAAGGCAGGAACCATCAGATCGATATCAAGGCCAAATACGTCGCGCACAGACACTTCGGTATCCGGCAAATTGGAAATCTCGTTGCTCATATCATTCATAACACTGCTCTGGGTGAGGCCGCTCTCGACTCGCATATACGTCACTGGAAAGGGTTGTGATCAACACCTGAAGATGGCCTTCTGGAAAAGCCTAGCTGTTCAGTTGGGCAACTTAAAGCAAACGCGACCGAAAAGAAAAGGAAAGATTATGTCTTTCTTCCTACAGCGCCAAAAAAGCAACAAAGCGCGCTGTAGGAAGGCTGTCGGAAGACACTGGGAAAAGAGGCCTGCGGGGCCGGGGTCGGTCTGGCCAAGAATGGCCAGACACCGGGCAAGGCTATCCAACATAGCCGCCTGCACGTAGGGTATTATAGGCTGCGATCACATCCTGAAGACGTTCTTCGCAAGCCCGATCCCCTTTGTTGAGGTCCGGATGGTTCTCTTTGAGCAAGCGCTTGTAGGCCCGCTTTACATCGTCAGCGGTTGCAGGCAGCTTCAACCCAAGGGTTTCAAATGCCTTGGCTTCCAAAGGACGCAGTTTACGGGTCTGGTCCTTATGGCGGGAGCGACGCTTCATGCGCTCGGCAGCACGCTGGGCTCTGCCATCGGAAAAGCCGGTGGTTTCCCAGCTCCTGCCCATGGTTTCACCGGCCGTTTCTGTGGCGTTGCCCCAGGCATTGACCCCCATCTTCCAGGTTGGTCGATCACCGGTCGCCGTGCTGGCCTTTACGGTATCTGCGGTGTCGTCGTCCATACCGGAAAAATAGTTATAGTTCCTGTTGAACTCACGGGCATGCGCTTCACAGAAATTGTGAAACTCGCGACCGCCCGAGCCACGTTTGGGGGCTTTGCAGCCGCCCTTCTTTTCACACCCAGGCCACTCGCACGTTTCTTCTTGCTGTTTCTTTTTACGACGATCCGTATCAGGCTTGATGCGGATAGAGTCGAACAGTTTCGAGTCGAGGTTCATGAATCTAATCTTGTCTCCGGACGCCGGTTATCTCTCGTGTCGGTTTCTCTAGTGTATGATCAAGGAGGTTAACTGCGCCGGATACCAGCGTTGAAACACTCCGAGTTGCTCTTTGAGCAGCCATCTTTCAAAGAAAAGCCTCACAGGCTCTTCCAAGATGCTGCCAAGGATGACAGGATCGCAAATTGCAAATCTGCAATTTGAATTTGAACTCTATTGCAAAACGGCAAAATTGTTCCCATTTGCGTAAAGATAACAAAGAGACCCAAATCACCCCAAAATCAGGAAGTGCGACAGTTCACCATTCCCAGCCATGACCGTCAAGCAGAACATCGAGAAAAAATTGAACAATCAACTTCAGCCCACAATGTTAGAGGTGATTGATGAATCAGACCTTCACATAGGCCACCAGCACGCGCGCCCTGAGGGGGAATCCCACTTCAGAGTCCGCATCGCAAGCCCTCTCTTTGCAAACCTCTCTCGGGTCCAAGCCCACAGAATGGTGCATGATACTATCAAAGAAGAGCTAAAAGGTCCAATCCATGCGCTCGCGCTGGAAACCATCAAGCCCTGAAGGATACCCGGCCTTCCATACCGGCCATCCTATTGCACCGGCGTGATCCGCAAGGAAGTGATTCTGTTTCTTTCCTTGCGCAGCACGCGGAAGCGGAAATTATAGAAGGTGAAGCCCTGCCCCGGCTCGGGGATCTGGCGGGCTTCATGGATGACGAGCCCTGCAATCGTCGTGGCTTCTTCATCGGGCAATTCCCAATCAAGTGCCCGGTTCAGGTCACGTATAGGCACAGAGCCGTCCACCAGCACCGAGCCATCCGGCTCCTTACGCACGCCCTTGACGTCGATATCATGTTCGTCGGCGATGTCCCCGACAATTTCCTCAATGATATCCTCAAGGGTCACCAGCCCCATTACCTCGCCATATTCGTCAACGACCAGCGCAAAGTGGCTCTTGCGTTTCAGAAAGGCATTGAGCTGTGCCTTGAGGCTCGTTGTATCGGGCACATACCAGGGCTCGGACGCCACAGCGACAATATCCAGATCCTTGGCTTCGCCCCTCACCTCAGCCAGTGCCCGCAACACATCCTTGGCATGCAGAATACCGATAAAATTATCCTGCTCACCCTGCCATAAGGGAATACGGGTATACTGGCTTTTCAGCACCTGCTCGACGATGGATTCCGGGCCGTCGTCCAGATTGATGGACTTGACGCCCGTACGGTGAACCATCACATCGGACACATCCAGCTCGGCCAGATCAAGAAGGCCTCCAAACCGATCCTTGTCCGCCTTGACCACGCTGCCTTCCATATGCAGCAGATCGACAGCACCGCGCAATTCATCCTGCCCAGACTGGGCGGGATTGTCCTTGGCCTCAATGCCGAGGGCAGCCATAATCCGGGTCACCACCCATTCCACCGCAGCCATGGCAGGCCCGAAAACCTTTGTGATGACATTGACATAGGGACCAACCCGCAACGCAAAGCTATCCGGATCGGAGATCGCCCATGTTTTGGGCAACACCTCGGCGAACACCAGCACAACAAGCGTCATGACCAGCGTTGCATAAACAACGCCGGTTTGCCCGAACAGATTGATGAACAGGCTGGTCGCCAGCGCAGATGCCAGAATATTGACCAGATTGTTGCCAAGCAGCAGGGATCCGATCATCCGCTCCTTTATCTGGAGCAGTTGGTTGACAGCCTGCGCGCCCGGTTCGCCATTCTTTTCCTTCTGATGCATGCGCGCACGCGAAGCGGCGGTCAGAGCCGTTTCAGAACCAGAAAAAAAGCCCGACATCACAATCAGGATCAGTATAGCCAGAGCAATCAGCCAAAGCCCGGTAGCCATCAGCCCAGTTTCTCCTCAAGGAAAGCACGCACCGCAGCTGGTTCCACCCCCTTCTCAAGGAAGGATTGGCCCAGGCCGCGCGTCAGAATGAAATTCAGATTTCCCCGGGACACTTTCTTGTCCTGAGCAATATAGTCCATCAAAAGGTCCACTTTCGGCAATTGTCCCGGAATGTCCCTTATATGGGTAGGCAACCCCACTGCTTGCAAGTGGGCAATCACACGATCCGTCACGACCGGATCGCAAAGCCCTTGCCGAGCGGAAAATTCATGAGCCAGCACCATGCCGATAGCCACGCCTTCACCATGGACGATGCGATCGGCATCATATTCGGCCATACCTTCCAGCGCATGCCCGAAGGTATGTCCCAGATTCAATAGAGCCCGCAGATTGGCTTCCTTCTCATCGGCAGCCACGACATCGGCCTTGGCCTGACAGGAACGCGCAATCGCCTCCTCTCGCTCCGGACCACCATCAAAAATGCCCTGCCAATGGGCTTCCAGCCATTCAAAAAAATCAGGGTCATTGATGAGGCCATATTTGGCCACTTCCGCATAGCCCGCCTTGAAGTCGCGCGGTGTCAGGGTATCCAGAACCGCGGTATCGGCCAGCACCAGATGCGGCTGATTGAAAAGCCCCACAAGATTCTTGCCATGCGCAGTATTGATGCCGGTCTTGCCTCCGACAGAGGAATCCACTTGCGATAAAAGCGTTGTCGGCACCTGAATGAAGCGCATGCCCCGCCGGACGATCCCGGCTACAAAACCGGCCAGATCACCGATAACACCACCGCCAAGCGCAATGACGATATCGCCGCGCTCCAGCTTGCTGTCGAGCACGGCATCGCAGGCTTTCATCAAGCCCTTGTAGCTCTTGCTCTTCTCGCCCGGCTCCATGACAATCACATATGGTTCGACGCCGACCTCCCGCAAAGAAGCCTCGGCGGCATCAAGATGCAGCCCGGCCACATTGGCGTCAGTGATGATAACGGCGCTAGAAGACGGAAACAGCTCTTTGAAAACGCTCCCCAGTCCGGACAGGATCGACCGCCCGATCAGGATGTCATAGCTGCGATCACCAAGATCAACACGCACCGTTTGCTTCACACCATTTATCATGTCATTCCCTCAATCCTTAAAACAGCCTCAGCCCCAGACAAGCAGTCAGAGACAGGGCCGTGCTTGATGCGCGTGCACGGCGATCACCACAGACCTCTTATTCGGCGCCATGCCAATCGGACAGCCTGATCAAGCCTTATTGGCAATACCCGTGTGGCACTCCAGTGCCTCGATGACGGATGTTACAATACGATCGTGCGGCGCTTCTTTCGAAAGCACCACAACATCTGCCATTTCATAAACAGGATAGCGTTCATCCATCAGGCGATGCATGACACCCTCGGGATCGGGATCTTTGAGCAAAGGGCGGTGGGATCTGCGCCGGACGCGCTCCAT
Organism: uncultured Cohaesibacter sp.; assembly: GCF_963676485.1. NCBI lineage: Bacteria > Pseudomonadati > Pseudomonadota > Alphaproteobacteria > Hyphomicrobiales > Cohaesibacteraceae > Cohaesibacter > uncultured Cohaesibacter sp. The sequence goes on along the minus strand of NZ_OY781114.1, from coordinate 2,647,585 downwards.
CAATACATCGAACTCGGCTTTCAGCCAAACGGAAATGCCTCGTTCGGCAACCAGCGCACGCGTCTCTTCATTCATCCAGGCGCCGCCGCCTGTGGCGATAACCTGGTCGCCCTCGTCAAGCAGCCGCGCAATCACGCGTTTTTCCCCATCGCGAAAATGGGCTTCCCCATGTTGCGCAAAAATTTCGGCAACGGTCATATTGGCTGCGGCTTCGATCTCATGATCAGCATCGCGGAAAGGAATAGACAAACGTTTGGCAAGACGTCGTCCAATGGTTGTCTTGCCGGCTCCCATAAGCCCGACAAGCACAATCGGGCGCCCATCAAGGGCTGCCACTACGCGTGCTTCCCGTTCTTTGTTCCCAGCTGTCTTCGTATCCGCCATATGTGTCCCTGAGCCCGTACATCCTGTCCCGTTGAAGATCGGCCCAGATTTGCGCCGGAAAGGTTAAATCTGTCAAGCAACCATTTCGAATTCAACGCTTTCAAAGCGCTACCGTCCCCAATTCAACCAAAATGGATTGGAAAGAAACGTCAAAAAAATGACATTAACAGACTATTGATGCTAGGTTGGCACGGTAATATGGCGAAACCAAAATCAAGGAATGTTCAATGCCTAGTCTGATCAAAGCACTCGTGTTTCTCCTCGTTCTGGGCGGACTGATTGCAGGGGGCATTTTCGCACTGGCCAACTTCGTTGAACCAACACAGCGCGAAATGGTCGTTCGCATTCCCTCCAGAACCATCAACTAGGCTCCCCGGCCAACCTGGCTCCAGACAAGATTTGCAATCCTAACGCCCTTTCAACAGAGATACCGCCGTGACACTGGCAAACCATCAGGCCATTCATCTTTTTCTGGATTCGATGAGCGCAGAAAAAGGCGCCTCGGGCAACACGCTGGATGCCTATCAACGCGATCTGGATGATCTGGACAGCACGCTGTCAGCCAAGGGCATAAAATTTGAAAGCTGTAACAACGATCATCTGCGAGATTATCTGGCGGATTTGGCAGATCGCGATCTGGCTGCTTCCAGCGTTGCACGCAAAATCTCCTCCATCCGGCAGCTCTTCCGTTTTCTTTATCGCGACGGCTTCCGCTCAGATGATCCCTCCACCATGCTCAAGGCCCCCAAGCGCTCCCGATCCTTGCCGAAAATCCTGACCGTGCAGGAAGTGGACCGCCTGATTGAAGCCGCCCGTTTCAATGCATCGCTGGAAGGCCCCACCCCGAAGCGCCAAATTCGCGCCATGCGGCTCTATGTGCTGCTCGAATTGCTATATGCGACCGGCTTGCGCGTCTCCGAACTGGTGACCCTGCCAAGCTCGGCAGCCCATATGGACGGGCAGTTTCTCTCGATTGTCGGCAAAGGCAGCAAGGAACGTCTGGTGCCCCTGTCCGAACGCGCAAAAGAGGCCATGCGTGATTACAGCAAGATGCTCAAGGCAACTGGCGGGCCCAAAAGCACCAACGCGCAGCCATGGCTCTTTCCCTCATCTGGCAAGGAAGGACATTATACCCGACAGGCCTTTGCACGCGAACTCAAGGCCTTGGCAGGCGATGTCGGACTTGATGCGGGTTCGGTTTCCCCCCATGTGTTGCGCCATGCCTTTGCCAGCCATTTGCTGCAAAATGGGGCCAACCTGCGTGCCGTGCAAAAATTATTGGGTCACAGCGATATTTCAACCACGCAGATCTATACCCATATCCTTGATGAGAGACTGATTGAGCTGGTAGAGCATCACCACCCGCTGTCCGATCAGTTCAAACCGAAGGCAGAATAAATCAGGCGCGACCTATTTCCGCCATTGTCTTAATCATAGTTGTTGTTAAGAACCCAAAGCGCAGACCGAACCATGTCTGTTGCTTGACAGCCGGACCGAAAAAAGGCCAACGTGGCCGCGACATTTTATTCATGCCTCCTGATTGATCAGGACGAGCAAGAAAATGGCCCCGCTCTGCTGTTGTCTGTCTTGCCAAATGTGCTGGTGCGCGGGGTGAGACTGCCAGAGCGCAAGGTGCCTGGATACCAATAGGAAAGAAGTTGGATCAAACCCGCTATGCATAGTTATCTGGAATTCGAGAAACCCGTCGCTGATCTTGAAGGCAAAGTGCAAGAATTGCTTGTCTTGCAGGAAACCGGGGAAGCCGTTGATGTAGGCGACGAGATCAAACGTTTGCAAACAAAAGCGGACAATGCCCTCAAGGATCTCTATGCCAATCTGACCCCTTGGCACAAAACCCAGATCGCCCGTCATCCGGATCGCCCTCATTTCAATGAATATGTAGCCAGCCTGATCGACGAATTCACGCCTTTGGCCGGAGACCGCAAATTTGCGGAAGATGAAGCCATTCAGGCGGGTTTTGGCCGCTTTCGCGGGCGCCCTGTTGCCGTAATCGGGCAGGAAAAGGGCAGCGACACAGAAAGCCGTCTGCGCCATAACTTTGGCATGGCCCGCCCTGAAGGCTATCGCAAAGCCGTGCGCATCATGGAACTGGCTAACCGTTTCAAGATGCCTCTCATAACATTTGTGGATACAGCCGGTGCTTATCCCGGCATCGGCGCAGAAGAGCGTGGCCAGTCCGAAGCTATTGCTCGCTCCACCGATGCCTGCCTTGCCCTTGGCACCCCGAGCGTTGCCACCATCATCGGCGAAGGTGGCTCCGGCGGCGCCATTGCCATTGCAACGGCCAACCGCGTTTTGATGCTGGAACATTCAATCTACAGCGTTATCTCGCCTGAAGGGGCCGCGTCCATCCTGTGGCGCGATTCAACCCGCGCCGAAGATGCTGCAACCAACATGAAGATCACCGCGCAGGATCTGATGGACTTCAAGATCATCGACCGGATCATTTCCGAACCGGTTGGCGGCGCCCATCGCGATAAGGAAAAGGTCATCAAGCGCGCAGGCAACATGATTGCCGATTGCCTTGCCGAATTCGACGGCATGAGCGCTGATGAAATCCGCAAACTGCGCCGCGAGAAGTTCCTCACCATCGGAACCAAACTCTAGGCCCAGTTGATCCAAACTCAGCCAATCATCAGGCGGCAGAGCCCATCTGCCGCCTTTTTTATACCTTCACGCCTTCTTGGCATCACCACATCGCGATCAAGCCCGCCACACTCTGGCCCGATTGCCCTTGCAAAAGTCGGTAACAATCTATCAATCTGTTTTGGTTAACGTTTGGTCAAAGCCTATTGCCCAGCGGATGGCTCCTTGCCAGTTTTGAGCCGCCAGTTCTGCTCCCGATGATGTGACCGGTTCATCCTTGAATGAATCCGGACAACATGGCAGAAGGGAAAAATATGGAGCAAACAAACGTGAGTCAGGATTACTGCGTGAAAAAGCACCACAGCCATTGGGTCCGCAATATCGCTCTTGTGACAACGCTGATGGGCAGTCTTGCCCTGAGCGCCTGCAACCCTGAACTGATCGAAGATGGCAAGGCCTCGCAGCCGCTGCCGATCAAGCTCAAACACCAGATCCAGAAAATCGGCTCGACCCCAGGGGCACCACTCTATATCCGAATCTTCAAGGAAGAAGCGGTGTTAGAGGCATGGAAGCAGACCAAGGATGGCACCTATAGCTTGCTTAAAAGCTATCCCATCTGCGCCTATTCAGGAAAGATCGGCCCCAAGAAGAAAGAAGGAGACCGGCAGGCTCCTGAGGGCTTCTACACGATCACGCCCGGCCAGATGAACCCGCATTCCAGCTATTACCTATCCTTCAATATCGGCTATCCCAACAAGTTCGATCGCTCCTATGGACGCACCGGTAAACATCTCATGGTGCATGGGTCATGCTCTTCGCGCGGCTGCTACGCGATGGAAGACGACCAGATTGCAGAAATCTATGCCCTCGGGCGGGAATCCTTCGAAGGCGGACAACGCTCCTTTGCTGTGCATGCCTTTCCATTCCGCATGACGCCGGAGAATATGGCGCGGGTGCGCAACAACGACAATTTCGCCTTCTGGCAGAATCTGAAAAATGGCTATGATCATTTCCAGATCACCCATGTGCCGCCAAAGGTGGAAGTGTGCAACCGAACCTATGTCTTTGACCCGCAAGGCGCCGGTCATTTCAGCGCCTCGGCCCCATGCCCTGATTATACCCTTAATCCGACCCTTTTGGCCTCTTTGCAAAAGCTGCGTGCGCAAGAGAATGTACGCTTCAGTCAGGCTGTGCAGAAACTGGAAGCCGCAGACCAGAAGGCTGAAGCCAAAGCCAATGACGAAATGGTTGAAGCCCAATTGGAAGTCTTGCAGCGCAAGGAGCGCATTGCCGAGGGCAAGAACCCAGATGGATTTCTGGCGGGCCTCTTGAAAGGCAATCCGTCCCCTGCCACCCAGACCTCTCAGCCTGCAGCCCCCCAAACGCAAGCAACCCAGACGCAGGTATCCCAGACACAGGCGCCTCAGATGCCAGCCCCCAAGGCGCAGCCCAATGCCGGCGCACCCGCTTCCAACAGCTTTTTCTCAAAGCTCGGCTCTGCCATCAGCAAGCCCTTCAAACCCTTGGCGGAAGGCAGCAGCGAAAGCACGAACGAGGAAGCTGTCACTCTTAAAACGCTGCCACAGGCCCGCTAACGGCACGATCCGGTGTGCCCTCATCGAGTAAATGCAGAAAAGCTGATACCACCATACGAACGAAAGGGGGCATTCCGCCCCCTTATTTGCATCTCATGCTAGGTCACGCGGTATCCCATGCGCAACCCGCCCCAATGGCGTCCCCGCACATAGATCGGCGCTGAGACATCCTTCATCAGAACGAAATTCCCCCCGCCCATGTCCCGTCGATAGGTCTGCAGCAGGAAGGGCTCTGTATTTTGCCCGGCAGCAAGCCCCACCCGATCATCAAAGATGCGGCGGTTGCGGCAGTTGGCAGCATTCCAAACGGGGTCATCGCCCTGCGGCTTGGAGAAAGCCTTGTTATGGGTCGGCAAATAGCCGTTTTTATCAACGGCAGCCACAAACACCACATTGTCATTCTCGGCCACAATCGGTTCCTGAAACTGCGGCATCACCCGATCCGTCATCGCTGTGAAGGGTGTCATCACCTGCTCGGGATTTGTCCCCGGAATCGGAGTGTAGGAGGAGTCAAACAGATCCGTGAGCGAAATGCGCCCTTCATTGACCTCTTCCTCAAAAGCGCGCCCGATCTCACCTGCCAACCGTTGGATAGACTGGATACAGAAAGTATTCTCTGTCTCCACGCCCCCCAGAGAGGCTTCCGCAATCATCTTGTCCGATTTGGCCGCGGACTGCAAAAGCCGCTTGCTGGCCTTGTCGAGACCAGAATGGGTGAGATCAAAAGCCGTGTGAACGGCATCCACATCCCCTACTAAACTGCCAAGCGAGCTGTTATTTTCCGCCACTTGCGCCTCGATAGAGGCTGACGTCTCGCGGATCGTCGAGAAGGCCTGATCGAGATCCTGTATAACCTCTTGCATGGACGCTGTACTGCTTTCCACCTCGCCCATAAAGCTGGTTGCCTCATCGCTCAGAGAAATAAGCGCTTGTGCCTCGCTATCCAGCTCGCTCAAGGTGGCTCCGATTGTCTCGGTTGCCTTGCTGGTTTGGCTCGCCAACGCCTTCACCTCGGTTGCCACAACAGCAAACCCCTTCCCCGCCTCGCCAGCGCGGGCCGCTTCGATGGTCGCATTCAGCGCCAGAAGGTTGGTTTGACGCGCGATGGCATCAATCACCCCGGCCACATCCCGAACAGAAGAGAAGGCCGCCTGCAAGCCCTGCAGTTGCTGACTGATGCCGGTAATCGCCTGCATCAGCTCTCCAACCTTTTCAAGCGTGGTCTCCGACATCTCGCGGCTGCGCCCGACATCGCTGGAGGTCTGTTCTGCAATGGCAAAGGACCGGCTCGCAGAATCCAGAATCTGGTCATTGGTCTTCTGCACTTCGCTGGAAGCGGAAACCAGCTGCGAGAGGGATTGGAAACAGGCTTCCGTTTCCTTGTTGATCATCTCAACTTCCCCGGCAACATCGGCCATATCCTGCCCCAGACCATTGAGGTCTCCCAACAATCTGGCAAGATCGGCATTGTCCCTTTCAGATGTGTCCACCGCCCTTTCCGGAGCGCGCGCATCAGTGTTTTGGTCGACAAAAGCGTTATTCGTGCCAGCCACCATATTTTGGTTGTCTTTCGAGACCATGTTGTTTTTCGCGAAATTGAACAATCCCCGCTCCTCCCGGTGCGCTCTTGACGTTTCACATTTTATTCAAATTGCGAAACCTCAACCGCAAGTAAACAATGCTGGTTAATAGAAAATTTTGCTTTAGGAAAATTGCTTATCTAAAAGTCAGGGAAAACAAATTCTATATTGTCATCAGGCGATCAAAATAAGCTGGAAACCAATCCCGATTTTCGGTCGCTCGCAAGAGGCCTGTGGAACGCTCAAGCGTGATAGAAAAGGCAATGCTTGACATAATTTCGACAAAGCTGTAAGTGAAACGTTATAACATACCATTTAATTCAAACACATCCCGCCTAAGACACCTGAAGGGCATCGCATCAGATCATGAATATCAGAACCAAACAAACCATGCTCGCTGCCGCATCGGCCTTGTTCCTCACAACAGCCGCCAACCATGCCGCACAAGCAGCCCCCAAGGTCGCCACATCAATCGCGCCGGTCTATTCCATCACAGCAGCGATCATGAAAGATGTTGGCACCCCGAGCCTCTTGATTGATCAGGCAACCTCTCCGCACTCCGCGAAGTTGCGCCCATCGGATGCAAAGGCCTTGCAAGAGGCCGACCTTGTCATCTGGATTGGAGAACATCTCACACCAAGCCTTGAAAAACCCATTGAAACCCTGCCTGCGAAGGCAGAGATCCTGACATTGGGCGAACTCGATGGTTTGACTGAGCTGGACGTGAGAACTGGTGGAAATTGGGAAAAGCATGTTCACGACCATGATGAGCATCATGACCATGAGGCGCTTGACCACGATGATCACGATCACGAAGCCCACAATGACCATGACCACGATGATCACGATCATGAAGCCCATAACGACCATGACCATGAAGACCACGACGCGCACGATCATGGCGGCCATGATCCCCATGTTTGGCTGGATCCGCAGAATGGCCTGACGATGGCCAGAGCCATCACCGCATCTCTCAGTGCCATGGATGCCGAAAATGCAGCAAAATACAAGGCCAACGAAAAGGCGTTTGAAGAAAAGCTGACCGCAGCAACCGATAGCATCAAGGCCGAATTAGCCAAGATCAAGGGCAAACCCTATATCGTTTTCCACGATGCCTATCACTATTATGAAAATCGCTTTGGCATTTCTGCCGTCGGCTCCGTCATGCTGCAGCCGGGCGTTGCACCCGGCGTTGCGCGGGTCAGGGAAATTCGTTCAAAGCTCAAGGATCTCCATGTGGTTTGCATCATGGCCGAACCGCAATTCTCCGACAAGATACTCTCCACTCTGATTGAGGGAACGGACACCAAGATCGGCCAGCTAGATCCGCTTGGCACCAATCTTGATCTCGGCCCCGACCTCTATGTCGAGCTTATGCAGTACAACGCAGACAAGCTGTACGAATGCTTGCAGTAAGATTGCCAACAGCAGTCCCGATCACATTGTTGGGCATCGCCGCTGTTTCCCGATCAAAAGACCAGCGACTGTAGACATTCGAAGTGAGAAAAGCGGGTAGCAATATCCGCTTTTCTTATATCTGGCCTCAAGCCTATTGCCTTCTCGTCTCACTCTTCAAGCCTAGTCGCCTTCTTTGAGAAAGTCATAGCCAAAGCCCAGAATCTTGGGATCAATCGGATCGAGCACGGATTGGTCCTTCTTGGGATAGGGCAGCTCATTGAGCAGATACCGCATCATATTGAGCCGCGCCCGGCGTTTGTCATTGGCGCGAATGACAATCCATGGCGAATGATCCTTGTGAGTCTCTTTCAGCATGCGGTTGCGCGCTTCGGTATAATCGTCCCATTTTTCCAGCGCCTCGAGGTCGATTGGCGACAGCTTCCAATGCTTGAGTGGACTATGGCGACGATCATGAAATCGCTTCCACTGCATTTCGCGCCCGATATTCAGCCAGAATTTGAATAGCCGTGTGCCACTGTCGCGCACCATCTTCTCAAAGCGCGGCGCATCCACCAGGAATTTTTCCGTCTGCTCTGGCGTACTGAAGCCCATAACCGGCTCCACTCCTGCGCGGTTATACCAGGAGCGATCGAACAAGACGATTTCGCCCCGTGTCGGCAATTGTGCAGCATAGCGCTGGAAATACCACTGCCCACGCTCCACATCACTGGGTTTGGAAAGCGCAACAGAGCGCACATTTCTGGGATTGGTATATTGGGTCAACACCTTTATGCAGCCGCCCTTGCCAGCCGCATCACGCCCCTCGAATACGCAGACCACGCGCTCCCCGGTTTCCTTCAACCATTCCTGCGCCTTGACCAACTCAATTTGCAGAGCCTCAAGCTCTTCTTCATATTTTTTGCGCTTGAGTTTGCTCTTGTAGGGATATCCCCCGCTTTGCATGATTTCTTTTTTGATTTTCTTGGGAAATACGGGATCGTCCAGATCAAATGATAACGTCATATTATTGCTTCACCCTCTTTAATCAAGCATCCTGAATTAAAACCTACTGCTGAGACAACAAAGACACCAGTAGGGAAGTTCCAAAAAGACATATTTCCTTCATATTTGGCGTATGATTTGATTGCCCCATCGAAGGAATTGAGTTCGCCTTCGATTTCCATTAGACAACAAAGACACTTTGCTTGGCGGGCTCTGCCTGTTTCACTTTGCAAGAGGATCACTGCGTGGCACATACCAACCCTGTTCATCGCTTCCTGATCATTGCCAATCTGGCAATATGCCTGCTTCTTGCTGCACTCTCGTTTGCCAGTGCGCAGACCATACCGACTTCCAGCTCCAACAGCACCGAGTCGCTTATTGCCAGACTTGATAAAATAGAGGCCACTCTGTCACGGACGTCTCTATCCGATAAGGCCTATGCCGAACTCAGAACAGAGCTCAACGATATCAAGACCGAGGCAACCAACCAGAAAGAGCGCTTGCAACCCCAGCTGCAGGAAGCCCAGGCTCGGTTTGACGCCCTCAAACCGGCCACGCCCCAGCCGGACAGCAAAGCCAAGAGCGATACCCAAACGCCCTCTCTCACCGATCCGTTACAATTGCAGCAACAGTCAGAAGATACGCAGGGCGATACGGAGACAACCACAGCAGCCGCACCACCGGTCATCGCAGGTCCAAACAGCGAAACCGAAGAGCTGGCCAAACGCCGCAACGAACTTGAAGCCCACATCTCCGAGCTTGATTCCCAGCTGAAGCTGGTCACGGCAACCCTTGTGCGCGCCGAACAGCTGAGCAACCGCATCACAGTGGCAAGGCAGAAGCGCTTCACAAGCCAGTTGCTCGAGCGCAGCAATACGATCCTCGATCCCACCCTCTGGGTTAAAGGGCTGGCCGGTCTCGTCACAACATGGCGCGTCACCATGACCCTGATGTCCGATTGGGGCGGATATCTTTCCACCAAGGGCTCCGAGCAGATCTGGCAGATACTCGCCACGCTAACCTTCGTCTTCCTGCTCATCTTCGGCCCCTTGCGCATTTTGCTTTTTACGGGGCTATCGCGCCTTGCACGCCTTGAATCGCCGACAGCGCTGCAACGCAGCTATTTTGCCAGCTGGGCCGTGTTGGTCTACACGATTTTCCCCATTTCCGTTTTCTGGGCCATCACGCTTATCCTGAGCAACGCCAACCTGTTGCCCGGCCGTATCGAGATGTTGTTCCACCATCTGTCTTTTGTGGTCTTTGCCTCCTCTCTGTCTTATGGCCTTGCGCGGGTGCTCCTGGCACCTGGACGACCAAACTACCGTCCGCTTAATCTGGAAACAGGCGCCGCGACCCGCCTCTTCAGCATTACGCTGGCCCTGATCACTATCTTCATGGTGGAAACCCTGTTTGATGAAGTGGACGAGCTGCTCTTCGCTCCACTGGAAACCACCATCTTCATCAACGGCGCGGCGTCTTTCCTCGTGGCTCTGTTCGTCACCCTCGGCATGCGCATGCTGATTGCGGCCCAGCCTGACAGTGATGGCACAACAGTGCTACCAGAAGAAAAGCAAGGCGGTTTTTCCCTGCCCCGCTTCATTCGCTTTCTGCAACCACTGATCTGGTTGATCTGCGTGATCATCGCGGTGGCCCCCATCCTCGGATATGTCTCGCTGGGTGCCTTCGTCGCCGAGCAACTGGGGCGCTTGTTCGTCATTTTGGGGCTTCTTGGCATTTTCTCCGCCCTCACAGACAATTTCCTGCTTGAACATCTCAGCTCGACGGATGGGCCCAAGAAACGCATTTCAAAGGCGATCGGTGTATCCACCAGCGCGGTCAACCAGCTTGGCGTATTGCTGAATGGTATCGTCCGGATCTTCCTTTATATCAGCGCCGCGCTATTGATCTTCACGCCCTGGGGCGTTGAGTCCACAGACTTCATAACCTCACTGCAGAATGCCATCTTCAACGTCAAGCTGGGTGACCTGACCATATCGCCGATCAACATCATCGGTGCATTGGTGGTGTTCGTCATTGCAATCGTGCTGCTCAAAAGCGTCGAACGCTGGATTGAACAACGCTGGTTGCCCGCCACCAATCTCGATTCAGGGCTCAAGAGTTCCATTCAGACAAGCCTTGGCTATCTGGGCGTGATCATCGCCGCGATGGTCTCCTTTTCCTATATGGGGCTTGATCTTTCCAACATCGCTTTGGTTGCCGGTGCTCTTTCGGTTGGTATCGGTTTTGGCTTACAGAGCATCGTCAATAACTTCGTCTCCGGCCTCATCCTGCTGGTAGAGCGCCCGATCAAGACCGGTGACTGGGTCGTTGTGGGGGCTGATCAGGGCTATGTGAAGAAAATCTCCGTGCGTGCCACAACGATCGAAACCTTCGATCGGGCCACTGTGGTGGTGCCCAATTCGGAGTTGATTTCCAACCGGGTCATGAACTGGATGCATAACGGCTCCATGGGCCGCATCATCGTTCCTATTGGCGTCTCCTATGATGCCGATCCGGACCGTGTCCGCGAAATCCTGCTCGCGGTGGCCGACGCCAATGACTATGTCACGAGCTACCCGGCTCCCGTTGTCTATTTCATGGATTTCGGTGCTTCCTCGCTCGATTTCGATTTGCGCTGCTATGTGCAGGATGTCAACAACTCGCTGACGGCGAAGAGCGATTTGCGCTTTGAAATCTTCAGCGCTCTCAAAGAGGCAAAAATCGAAATCCCGTTCCCGCAGCGCGATGTGCATGTGCGCTCGGTCACTATGCCTGAAGAACTGAAGGCCGTAACGGGAAAATCGAGGAAAAGCAAAAGCCGCCCCAAAGCCGACGAAATTGACATTGAAGATGCCCAGACCATAGACACAGCAGAAGGTGACGTCGATGCGGCCGATGACTAAGACAAAAATGATAGCAGCTGCAGTGGCGACCTTGCTCGTTGCAAGCTGCTCAAACGGCCCGGGGCCGAGCTCTCCGGCAATGTATGATAATCTTGGCAGAGGCGATGTCAGCGTCAACCCGCAGGCGGCGCTGAACATGCTCAACGCCTACCGCCAGCGCCACGGGCTCTCGACCTTGACCCTCAATGAAAAGCTCAACGAAGCCGCTCAGGAAGAAGCCGATGCCATGGCCAAGGCCGTCAAGGTCAGCCATGCCCTCACTCCGAATCTGACTCTCATCAAGCGTCTCAAGCGCGCGGGATATGATCCGGTTCTGGCCACTGAGAATATCGGAGCTGGATACTGGACCCTGGCAGAAGCCTTTTCAGGCTGGCGGGATTCTCGCAAGCATAACAAGAATATGCTCAAAAAAGGCGTGACCGAAATGGGGATCGCCACCCAGTTCAGAGGTGACGCGAAATACAAGGTCTTCTGGTCTCTCATTCTGGCCAAGCCGGATGACGGCATCAACCATCAGCCGCTCAGTCAAACACGACCAAGTGCCCTTTTCGCCCAATAACGGGCACTGTCTCTGGCGATATAGGCCTTACTCAAACCATACGCGGCAAGTTTGCCGCGTGCATTGAGGGGAATGAACAGCAAGGCCACGGATCGTCTCCCACCCCAGATATGCTCCGCAATCGGATGGCCGCTATCTGCCAGACTGTCAATATAATCGATACTCGGATCCGCGATAGCGTGTCGGCTTGTCTCCAGCAGAATCTGAACGCCGGGAGAATAGCGCTTATACACATCGTCCATCCCGGTCTTCCAGGTGAAGAGCCCGCGCCCTACCTTGAAGCTGACCAGGCCGCCGATACACCGCCCGTCAAGCACCAGCAGATCAATCTTTGCGTGATCCTCAGCCATCATCGTGGGCAACACTGTATGTACAAAGGCATTCAACTGGGCATCGACAGCAAGAGCCGTGCCCTTTGAGGTCTTCCAGCCGGACGCTTCCACATGCAGGAAAGTTTCGATGGCTTCTGTGTGATCCAGGCTATCCTGTGTGGACAGGACTTCAAGCTTGCCCAACTCGGACAGTCTGCGCCATTGGCGCCCTGTTGTCTTGCGCTTGTTTCGGCTTAAATGCAGCCCGCCATTCTCGGCGGTAACAGCGTCCGACGCACAATTGAGATAGGCGCGTTTATGGCGTCGCGCCATGGGAATGGAATGCGACGCATCGGAAAGACCAAACCGGTTTGCCAACCAGTTTTCCAGCCAGGCATATTCCCGCGCTTCCAGCGGAAAGAAGGGCCAGAGCAACATATCAGCCTTCGCTTCAGCAGCGAGACGATCAAGGGCAGCATGAAAAGCAGCTTCCCCACGCACATGCGTTCCTTCCGGATTGAAGAAAGCCCCACCAATAGGACTGCTGCCATGAGCAAGAAACCGCACAACGGGGACGCCCAGCGAGCTTGCATTGCGTATATGTTCAAACGGCAGTCGATATCCACCCGATTGGACACAATCGAGTGTGCCCGCCGTAAAGAAGCCCTCACTGGCGCGCATAAAGGTGTCATCAACAAATGGATTATCAAACTGATCGGTCAAACTGGCAATTTTCTGAGTAAACCTCGTCTGCTGGAGCATTAATGCAATTTCCCCAAAAAACGGCGGTCATTCGGTTGGTTTATAGCCGATTGGAGAACGAGATTTTTTCACAAATGCGTTTCCAAAATGCAAAGATTAGAAAGCTTCTTACCAAAGATAAAGTCAAGACCGCCTCAACCACGCTTTCGCTTGTCTGAGCGCCAATCTATACGCATTACCCCCGACAAGAAACCCAATCCTTAAATTTTGGTTAACCGCAAATACTAAAAAATGCCCGTTACGCTAGCCCGAAAAGCCGCCATTGGCGAGGAATGAACGCTCGGCGTCTGTCGTCTTCCTCCCCAAAACCGCGTTGCGATGGGGAAAGCGGCCAAAGCGTTTGATAATGTCACAATGCTCCTGCGCGGCCTCAATCGCCGCTTCGATGCCAATCCGCTTCATCCATGCAAGGCAATTCTGCTGATCTTCCAACGCCTCTGAATGCATCATCGGCATGACAGAAAACTGCTGCTCGGCGGCTTCAAGGTCATCCCAACCAGGCATCGCAACCACCTCATAGGCAAGCTTCAAGGCAACATCATCATGGGAGAATGCATCGGGAAGCCCCCGAAACAGATTTCTGGAAAATTGATCGAGCAGAATGATCAGAGCCCGCTTGCCCCGAAGGTCCCTTTCCCAATGCTCAAGACGCCCCGCGCGCGCCTCTTCCAGCGCCAGCCCGAAGGCCACACGGATGCGCATGTCAAAGGCGGCATTCTTGCTGAACCAGAGCTTGGGATCAGTAGAAAACCAGAAATTCAGGACATCATTTGGTTCAGTCATATCTTGTCTCGCAAAGTTAGGCAAAAACGCATATAGATCTTTTGCAGATTTAAATGAAAAATGGAAGACAAGCAGGAAGCCACGCTGGCCTATGTCTGCTTGCCCCAACATGACCTGCCCCGCACACAAGGAATTGGAGCAGCAGATGAAAGATCTGGATCTGACGGGCCTCAAATGCCCCTTGCCCGTCCTTCATACCCAAAAGGCCATCGGACAAATGCCGTCAGGGGCCCAGTTGCGCGTTCTCGCCACAGACCCCATGGCAGCAATTGACCTGCCACATTTTTGCAATCAGAAAGGCCACAAACTGCTGGAAAGCAGCAAGGAAGGCGATGTCCTGACCTTTCTCATTGAAAAAGGATCACAGGCAGGGCAAAGCTGAACTCGGATGCCCATTCCCCGTATGGGCCACCCTTAAAGCGCCATCATGCCTGCACAAAACGCAAAGGCCAAGACAAAAGGCGCACGCATTGGGCCAATGAGACACAAAAGAACATTATGGCTTGGACCGCGGCATTTGAACCAATTTGACGATCGAGCCCTTCTGCTGCTTGAGCGGCAGCACGGATTTTTCTCTCGGCGCATACAAAGGCAGTTGCGGCAGCATGTGAGGCAGGATCACCGGTCTTTCCACAGAACGAACACCCGCATAGACCCGCACCGGCTCCATGAGCTTGAAGCGAGGCGATAGATAGCTGCTGCTATATTTCACTTTCGGGTTCCATTTGACTTGCCCATTGGGGCAGACCACAGAGCGCATATTGCCCGCAGACGTGATGGGCCCGAAGGCAGCTTCCTGAGTGATCGGAACGCCAGCTCCACTGCGCATATCCTGCCGCCGGAAACCTTCGGTCAGCAGGAAAGCGGCGGTTTCCGCTCGGATTTGCGCATTGGGCGCGCCCATGACCACAGCAAGCAACTGTCGCCCGCCACGGGTGGCCGACGCGACGATATTGTACCCGGATGCGCACACGAAGCCCGTTTTCATGCCATTGGCTCCGCGAAAATGTTCCAGCAAGATATTGTAAGAGCGCAGAACCTTCTTTCCATGCCGGATGGCCGGGATCTGGAACAAGGTCCGATATTGCGGAAACTCGACAAGAAGCTGTCTTGCGACCAACGCCATATCCCGCGCGGATGAAATATGCCCCGATGCATAGAGCCCGTTGGCATTGACAAAATGGGAAGCGTGCATGCCAAGCCGCTGCGCCTCGGCATTCATGCGCTTGGCAAATGCAGGCTCGCTGCCGGCAACCCGCTCTGCTAGCGCTGCCGCTATATCATTTGCAGATTTGACTAGCATCATGCGCAGGGCATTGCCCACGGTGAGTTTTGTCCCCACCGGCAACCCCATCTTGGAGGGCGGATAGGAAAGTGCATGCTTGGAAACCGTCAGCACGCTGTCTTCAGAAATCTCGCCCGCTTCGATGGCTTTGAAAATGACATAGGCCGACATCAGCTTTGTCAGCGAAGCCGGATACCATTTCTTGTTGGCATCACGCTGATACAGCACGTTGCCCGTCGCCACATCCATCAGCAACAAGGGATTGGGAGAAATCTCAAGATCCGGCAGGTTATTCTGTCCATTTGCGGCAGCGTTGGCCAAGGCCAGCTGGGCATGAAAAACGGCAACCAGCATCAAAAAGGCCAAGAAAAAAGGACGGCAGACCGCCCGTTTGATGGACAGACGCAGGCATCTGATGACAGAAAGGTCGATCATGAAAAAAGAGAGCTCCCAAAAACAGCGGGCGATGGCTTGGCAAATTATCCAGCCCCTTCTCTAGCGCAAGATCATGGCATGAACAAGAGAGCAGCCCTTCAAAGATCCATTCTCCCCTCCCGCACGAAGAGGGCAAGAAAGGGTGCGAAGAAGGTTCGATTTTGCAACAAAAGCGCTTGCCCCCTCCTAGCCATATGACTAATCTGCTCCCAAAAGCATGGCAAACCACATCACCATGCAGTCTTATCCAGACATAAAAATCGCCGTAAATTGACGACGCGCGAGAAGCCTCCCGGAAAAGCAAAAGGTCACTTCAATGCCTATTATCAACCGAATTGCCGAATTTCAGAACCAGATCAAGAAAGTACGTCAGGACCTTCATGAATATCCGGAACTGCAATATGACGTCCACAAAACGACAACCCGCGTCATAGCCGAGTTGAAATCCTACGGCATTTCCAACATCACGTCCGGCGTCGGCCAATCCGGCGTTGTTGCCGTTATTCAGGGCAAGAGCAACAAGTCAGGGCGCACCATCGGCCTACGCGCCGATATGGATGCCTTGCCACTACAAGAAACGACCGGCAAACCATACGCCTCCAAGGTCGAAGGCAAAATGCATGCCTGTGGCCATGATGGTCACACCTCCATGCTGCTGGCTGCGGCCAAATATCTGCAGGAAACGCGCAATTTCGATGGCGAAGTGGTTCTCATCTTCCAGCCTGCAGAAGAAGGCGGCGGCGGCGCACGCGCCATGGTGGAAGACGGCCTGATGGATCGCTGGAATATCGAGCAGGTTTACGGCATGCACAATTGGCCGGGCATTCCGGCTGGTGCATTCGAAATTTGCCCGGGCGCCCTGATGGCTTCAGCCGACCGCATTTACATCACTGTCGAAGGCAAGGGGGGCCATGCAGCCAAACCTCATGAATGCATCGACACTGTGGTGGTCATTTCCGCCATCATTCAGGCCATCCAGACCATCGCCAGCCGCACGGTCGATCCGCAGAAATCGATTGTCATTTCCCTTTGTCATGTTGAGGCAGGCTTCACCGACAATGTAATCCCGCAAACAGGCCTGATCGAAGGCACCGTGCGCACGCTTGATCCGGAAGTTCGCACCATGGCCGAAAAGCGCCTCAAGGAAATCATCGAAGGCACGGCGGCCGTTTATGGTGCCAAGGCAACCCTCGATTACAAGCGCGATTATCCGGTCACGGTCAACCATCCAGCCCAGACGGAGACCGCCGTCAAGGTGGCCAAGTCCATCGCCGGTGCGGACAAGGTAAATGACAATTTCGTTGCAACCATGGGTGCTGAAGACTTTTCCTTCATGCTGCAAGAACGTCCGGGAGCCTTCATTTTTCTCGGCAATGGTGATTCAGCTCCTCTTCATCACCCGGACTATGATTTCAACGATGAAGTCATTCCCGTCGGCGCGTCCTACTGGGCCAAACTGGTCGAAGAGTTATTGCCAGCTTAAAGCAAGCCAGTTGCAAGAGCCGGAGCACCAAGCCCGGCTCTTTTTCGTTGCCCCGCAGGCCCTACCCTCCATTGCAGAAGAAAGATAGAAGACCTTTGCTGGAAACCCTACCCCTCTTTGCCCATACCCAGCTTAGCGAAGTCACGCTCTGGGGGCTCATTATCGCGAGCTTCTTTACCTCAGCTTTTACAGCAGCCTTCGGCATCGGCGGCGGCGTGACCTTACTGGCCATTCTGGGCATGGTCATTCCTGTTACCACACTCATTCCCTTACACGGCACCGTGCAACTGGGGTCCAACGCCGGACGCGCATGGCACCTGCGCGAGCATATCAATTGGCGTCTGATCGGTCTTATCCTGCTGGGAACGATCGCTGGCACTCTTGTGGGGTCACAGATTGTCATCGCCTTGCCCGAAGCCCTGCTCCAGATCATTCTTGCCCTGTTCATTCTGGCGATCACCTGGCTCCCCATTCCGCGACTGGTCACCAATGCAGACAGTGCCGTTGGCGTTGGGGCATTCATCGCCTCTCTGGCCGGTATGTTTGTGGGAGCCACAGGCCCGCTCATCGCCGGGCTTATTTCAGGTAAGATTGCCAACCGGCAAGGGGTCGTCGCAACCCATGCAGCAGCCATGACGCTCTCTCATGCCCTGAAAATCATCGCGTTCGGCTTTTTAGGCTTTGCCTTCACAAACTGGCTGGGTCTTATCGGCGCCATGATCCTGTCTGGCTATCTGGGCACCCGCGCCGGCAGCAAGCTGCTCCATGTCATGGATGAGACTCTGTTTCGCAAGATCTTCAGAGTGATCATCACGGCGTTGGCGCTGCTCATGCTTTTTGGCGGCGCACGGAGCATCCTTTGATAGGCCCCATGAAGGCTTGCTCTATCTCATCGGCCAACAGCAGATGGGAGGGAACAGCGCTCTCTCCCTTAGCATCATAGAAACGCGCATCAAAGCGGGCCATGACGCATGCAGGCCCTGAAGACAGAACGAGAATCTCGTCTGCCATCGCAGCGGCATGGCGCGCATCATGGGTCACCATCAAAAGCCCCATCCCGCGCTCATTTACATGGCTGCGCAGCAGGGCCTGCATCTGTTGCACCAGATTGAAATCGAGCCCATGGAACGGTTCATCAAGCAGCAGCATATCCGGCTCGACAACAAGCGCCCGCGCCAACGACACCCGCTGGCGCATGCCTCCGGAAAGCTGGTGGGGGAACTGCCGAAAATGCTCTTCAGGCAACCCAACCGCCTTCAGCATCGCTGATGCCTTTTCTTCCCGCTTCTCGCGTGATGCGATCTGCCCCTTCAGGGCGAACGCGACATTGTCAAGGACGGTGCGCCACGGCAGCAACAGCGGATCCTGGAACATCACAGAAAGGCGCTCTGCAGCCCACTCGATGCGGCCCGCATCGGGATGCAGCTCCCTCAGGATCAAGGAAAGCAGCGTTGTCTTGCCGCAGCCCGAAGGCCCCATCAGCGCCACCACTTGCCGCTTGCCAACGCGAAGAGCAATGCCCGACAGCACCGGCTCTTTGTCATAAGCAAAGTCGACAGCTTCAAGCGTGAGCAGACGATCATCCATGCCTGCCCCCTTCCTCCTGACTGCGCCAAACATGCATACGCTCGCGCACAAGGCTCAGCAGCAGCTGGTCGAGCACAAGCAGGATGATCACAACCACGACCACCCAAGCCAGCAATTGCGCCGTATCCACCCGCGCCCTTGCCGCTGCAATGCCATCACCAATGCCACCAGAACCGGACAGCAACTCGGCCATGATAGAGACCTTCCAGGACATGGCCAGCGTTGTGGCCAGTGCCGGATAGAGATAGGCCAGCATGTGTGGCGCATAAACGTCACGCACCATCGCCCCCGGCGGGGTCTTGAAGGCGCGCGCCATACGCGCCAGATCTCCGTCAAGGCTGCGCACCGCCTGCACTGCAGCGGCAAAAATCATCGGCGCAGTAGCCACCGCGACCGTAAAGACCACGGCCCATCGACCGCCGAACCACAAAAGCGCCAGCACCACCCAGGCAATCGCCGGAATGCCAATGAGAATGATGGAAACCGGCTGAAGCAAAAAACGCACAATCTCGAACCGCCCGGCTATTCCTCCGGCAATCACGCCCATCACCACGCTGATGCTCCAGCCCGCAAGGGCATTGAAGGCCGTGGCCTTAAGGGCTGCGACCACTTCACCAGATCCGATCATCCGCCCAAGCATGACAAAGGTTTCGCCCACTCCGGGCAGAACGAGCGAACCATAGGCGTCATGCCCAATCTGCCAAAGTGCCAGCATCACCAACACCCCTGCAGTAAACAACAGGCTGCGTCTTAACTGTCTGGCGCGTTTCTGGTAGCGATTGCTCACCCGTTACCCCCAGTAAAAGCCCGATGAAGGCATCTTGCCACCAATGATGCCCGGATCAAGGCTCATGAGATGCTCGAAATAGAGGTCGATATCAGCCCGCGCCTCTTTGGCCGATTGTACATCCAGATGCACATAGGGTAGCGACTGGGCGATCACCGGCGCAGGCAAGGGCAGCGAGTGCGCCGCCAGCTTCCCTGCTGCCCCCCAGTTGGCCCTTGTCCATTCTCCCGCATCGACACAGGCCTGATGAACGGCAGCAACAATCTCAGGCTGTTCCTCAAGAAAGGCCGGATTGACTGCCAACCCCACTTGCGGAATACGCGGCCCCCGCCCTGTATGGTTGCCATAAACCTCCGTGATATCGATGGCGCGATAGAGCGGCACCCCGGCCTTGCTGGCGCGAAACAACGCCGCCGTGGAGGCTGGTTCATGCAGCAGAGCCACATCGCCGCGCCCTGCAAGATAAAGCGGCACCGCTTCTCCCGGCGATCCGACATAGTCCAGAATGACATCCTTGTCCGGATCCATTCCCGCCCATGTGAGCACAAGGCGGAACAACAGGTCGGGCGCCTCATTCTTGTTCGACAATAAAACCCGCTTGCCCGCCAGATCCTCGATTTTGGTTATGCCCTCCTCGCGCGCCATTACATAGAGGACACCCCAAGTCACCACATTGAGCATCACCGTGCCTGCTCCGCGATTGAAGAAATTGGCGGCAGCATAGGTGGAGGTCGCAAACAGCTTGAAATCACCAGAAACAATGCCCGCCCGCATCTGGTCAGTGCTCTTCCAAACAGCAAACCGCATATCCGGAGCGATGTGATCCAAAGCACCCGAAGCCACCGCCCGGGCAAAGACTGCAGAAGGGGAAGCCGGAATGCCCCAAAGAGTCAGGCCGCCCGAAGCGGCACGGGCCGAAAGGCACCCAGGAAGAAAGGGCGTCCCCGCAGCGGCCAGCCATCCAGCCCATTTGAGCAAAGAGCGCCGATCAAGCTGTCTGTCGGATTGTAAAAGCATCTCCCAACCTCCCTTTTAACCCTTGTCTGTTCCACCCAATAGAAAACCAGAAAGGTTCGAAGAGAAGAATAGAATTCGACAAATAATTGCCAAAACCAATCCCAAAGGATCACATTCAACACATCTTTCTTACCCATAATACGAAAGTATAAAAATATCTATCCCGCTCAAAATAGAGCAACCCTCTGTATTATTACCGCGACAAAACAACATATTGAAGAAAAAAGCATATTTTCCGTAATACACTCAATCTAAACACCTTTTCAAACAAATGAGATACCGAAACAAAGAGCCATAAAATATTTCACAAGGTGAATTAAAAACATACATCCTTATTGGCCATTCGTTGCTATGAACCACTTTGATTTACCGCAAGGTTTTCACCCATTTCTGGCCGAACATAATCGCAAGCAACAAGATAACTTAGTCCAAAGAGTGGATCTATAATGAAGGCACCAAAATAGCTGCGGAACGCTTTGCCTTTATGCTCTGCAGCCAAGCTTCGGCACCTTCCTGCTTATGTTGGTTATTCTGCGCGACGGGGGTCACTGTGACACAAGTGGTGTATGGCGTTTGGGATGGGGTTGTTCATGATGCACGGCGCAATTTGCCCGGCCATGACACCCCGCTCGCAGCCTTGCAAAATTTCGATGAATTCGATGAAGGAAACGCTGTCCGCGCCTTTTTCGCAGACAGGGGTTTTTTCGTCTTTGATGAAACCGTCAGTCTGGTCGAAGGGCTTTTCCATTACATCAACAAGGCGGCAGAACAATCCTGCGGCGCCTGCACGCCCTGCCGCATGGGCACTGTGCTGATACGGGACGCGCTGGACAAGATGCGACGCGGCCTTGATACGCCGCTCGATTTCGACGACATCGAAATGCTCGCCAACCAGATGAAAGAAACCTCCCTTTGTGGGCTGGGACAAACCTGTTGCATCGCCCTTCTGGAGGTCATCCATCACTTCCGTGAGCAGATCGAAAAGGAAGTGGCCGATCATATGCCAATCCGCGCTCAGCACGGCATGGCCTACATGACCGCCCCCTGCATTGAGGCCTGCCCGTCCAAGGTCAATGTGCCGCGCTATATTGATTATATCCGCGATGGAAAGCCGGAAAACTCGCTGGGTGTCCTTTTGCAGAAATATCCCATGGCCGCCACATGCGGTCGTGTCTGCGTGCGATATTGCGAACAGGCCTGTCGGCGCAAATTCGTCGATGAAGCGGTGGGCATCAAGACCCTCAAGCGCTTCGTCGCCGACCAGCAAAAGGGCCCGCATGCGCTTAAATTCACCCGCGAAATGATCCAGAAGCCGCTCGCAGACGGCATGAAAGTCGCCGTTGTCGGAGCAGGGCCCGCAGGAATTTCCTGCGCCTATCATCTGCTGCTGCATGGTTATCATGTGGATGTATTTGAAAAGCAGGACAAAGCAGGTGGCATGGCCCAGATCGGTATTCCCAATTATCGCCTGCCCAAGGATACCCTTGCCATGGAAACCGACATCATTGTCGATCTGGGTGGACGGTTCCTGTTTGGCCAGCAACTGGGGACCGACTTCACCATCGACGATCTCTTCCAGCGCGGTTACAAGGCCGTGTTCCTCGGGCTTGGCTGTCAGGAAGGCACGATGCTTGGTCTCAAAAATGAAGAGAAGGTTCGGGAGGGCTATTTCACAGGCATCGATTTCCTGCTCAAAGTCCATGATCATGTGGATGGCATAGACACCTTCCAGCTCAAGGGCGACGTGGTGGTGGTCGGTGGCGGCAATGTTGCCATGGATTGTGTCCGCTCGGCTGTGCGTCTGGGGGCCGACAATGCACACCTGATTTATCGCCGCACCCGCGACGCCATGCCTGCCGATACCGAAGAGGTGGAAGAAGCCGAAAGGGAAGATATCGACTTCCACACCCTGTGCACACCAACCCGCATTCTCAGCGAAAATGGCAAGATCACCGGCATTGAGCTGGTACACATGGAAGAAACCGAACCGGACGAAAGCGGACGGCGCAAGGTGCGCCCCATCCCCGGAACGGAACATGTCATGCCCTGCACGACTTTTATCGCGGCCATTGGCCAGCAGGTGGAAAGTCAGGAAATCATCGCAGAGGAAGGCATCGACTTCAACAAATGGAAATGCGTGGAGGCGGACAAGTCCCTGACCACATCCAGACCCGGCGTGTTTGCTGGAGGCGACTGCGTCACCGGCCCTTCCACCCTCATCTATGCCATGTCGGCAGGGCTGAAAGCGGCGCGCAGCATTGACGACTGGATCCAGTTTGGCACACCGCGCTTCTTCAAGCGCTCCCGTATGAGGGAGTTGATCAACGAGAATGCCTTCCTTGCCAATGACGCGGTCGAAACACCGGTACGCAACGGCTACCGCGTGCATAATCCCGCCCTTGATCCGGACTTGCGCAAGAAGATGTTCGGCGAGGTGGAACAGACCATCAGTCTGGAAGACGCCTACACAGAGGCGCAGCGCTGCATGCGCTGCTATCGCCTCTATTCGGTCATCACCAAGCATTCCATCCCTGAAGGAGCGGCCTGAGCCATGTGCATCACTGAACCTGTCAGCCATGCCGGACGCAACCCCGCCGAAGCAACCATCTCGCTTGAAATCAACAACAAGCCATGCATGGCCTTTCCCAACGAGACCATCCTGTCATGCGCAAGACGCCATGATATCTACATCCCCACCTTGTGCGAACTGGATGACATCGATCACACGCCGGGCACATGCCGTGTCTGCGTGGTGGAGATTACCCATTCAAAGCACAAGGGCGCGCAGATCGTCACGTCCTGCAACACCCCTGTCCGAGAAGGCATGACCGTCCAGACCCGGTCCAAAAAAGCCCGGGACATGCAGAAGCTCCAGGTCGAGCTGCTCATGGCAGACCATCTGCAGGATTGCGCCACCTGCATTCGCCATGGCGATTGCGAATTGCAGGATGTCGCCCAATATGTGGGCCTTTCGGAAAACCGCTTCTTTGATCGGGATCTTGCTGAAAGCCGTCCGGTGGATGAAGCATCCACATCCATGATACGTGACATGCGCCGCTGCATCCGCTGTCAACGATGCGTCGCCATTTGCCGCGATCATCAGGGCATCGATGCCCTTGTCATGGAAGGCACCGGCAATGACCGCGTCGTAGCCTTGCGTGATGGCAACGACCCGATGAGCAATATCTGCGTCTCCTGCGGCCAGTGCGTTCTGGTCTGCCCCACAGGCGCTCTGGGCGAGAGAGACGAGATCGACAAGGCGCTCGATTATATCTGCGATCCCGCTATCACCACGGTGGTCCAATTCGCTCCAGCCGTGCGCGTTGCCTTCGGGGAAGAGTTCGGCATGCCTGCGGGCACGAATGTTGAGGGGCAGGTGATTGCCGCTTGCCGCAAGATCGGCGTCGATATCGTGCTCGACACCAATTTCGCCGCTGACGTTGTCATCATGGAAGAAGGCACCGAATTGCTCGCTCGCCTCAAGGAGGGCCGCAAGCCGACCTTCACCTCCTGCTGTCCCGCATGGATCAATTTCGCAGAAACCCACTATCCCGATATCCTGCCGCTCCTGTCTTCAACCAAGTCACCCCAGCAGGTGCTCTCTACCATCGCCAAAGCCTATCTGCCCGAAAAGCAGGAAATCGAGGCGGAAACAATCCGTGTCATCTCCATCATGCCCTGCATCGCCAAGAAGGACGAAGCAGCCCGCCCACAATTGGGAGAAGCCGGCAAGCAGGATACGGACGTGGTGCTGACCACGCGCGAATTTGCTCGCCTTCTGCGGCGCGAGGGGATTGATCTCAAGACCATCAAGCCCTCCAGCTTCGACAATCCCTACATGAGTGAATATTCCGGAGCAGCAGCCATTTTCGGCACCACGGGCGGTGTCATGGAAGCGGCGGTGCGGACCATCTATTCGGTAGTCAACGGCAAGGAACTCGATAAGGTAGAGCTCACACAGTTGCGTGGCTTTGAAGGCGTGCGTGAGGCAATGGTCGATCTGGGCGGCCCGATCGGCTCGGTCAAGGTGGCCATGGTGCACGGGCTGGGCGACACGCGCAAGCTGGTCGAAATGGTCCGTGCTGGCAAAGCCGATTATGATTTCATAGAAGTCATGGCCTGTCCGGGAGGCTGCGTCGACGGCGGCGGCTCCTTGCGCTCCAAAAAGGCCTATCTGCCTCTCGCCATGGCGCGGCGGGAAACCATTTATAATGTCGACCGCAAAACCAATGTGCGCCAGTCGCACAAGAATCTGCAGGTTCAGGCTCTCTACAGGGATTTCCTTGAAGCCCCCAACTCGGAAAAAGCCCATCACCTGTTGCACACCCATTATGAAGACCGCCGCAAGGATCTTCAGCATACGGTGAAGGAAATCTGGGACAGTCTGTCCATGAGCTCGATGCAGTATTAGGCCTCTACCACTCGGGCTGGCGCATCATGGCTGGCCCGAGCTGTCATCCGACAAGAGGTCTACATTGAGAGGAATCCGGCAGCGTATTTCAAGATTGCGGTTCGCATAGCCAACCGACCAGTCGCCGCCAAGTATTTGCAGGATATGTTCGGCCACCAAAAGACTGCCCGCCCTTTCTGTTCCAAACAGATAGGCCAGACTGATGGTGCCCGAAACATCAAATTTGCGAAGATCCAACCCATGATCCTCTGCCGAGCCGAACTCGGAGATATAAACAACCAAAGCCTCAGGGCCAAGCTCGTAGCTCACAGCGACATCGGTCCTTTCGCCTGAATAGCGCACGGCACCGCGTAGCAAGACAAACAACAGCTCCTTGAGCAGCCCTTCATCACTGAGGACAATCGAATCCGACACATGCTCACAGAAATTGAGCGTCTTGCCGAATTGTTCCGCCTCGAAGCGACAGTCCTCAACCACCTCGGTCAAGATCGAGCTGACGTCAAACGGCCTGAGATTGAGTGCGCTCTCCTTGTTCAGCATGGACATGCCGACACCGACATAGGACACTTCATTGCGCAAGGCGGCAATCTGCTCGAGCGCATCTGAAATCAGGTGTTCAGCCTCTTGCCCGCGCCCGGCCTTGAGCGCATCCAGAGCCAGAACGGCAAAGCCGTGGGACTGATCAAGCCCGCCATTGACATGCTTCAGCCAGCCGCCAATCTTGTCTGCATCCAGCTGCTTCTGATGATATTGCAAGCGGGCATTGGATGCGATCTGGGCAATGTTGCGCAGCATCCGTTCAAGGGTCTTGGCCGAAAGCTCCTGCTTGGCCAGAAACATGTCCGCGCCCGACTTGAGGCTGACATCCTGAAAGGACGCATCGTCCAGCGATGATAGGACGACAATCGTTCCAGCATTGTCCCCCTCTTCCCTCAAGAAAGAAACAAGGGAAGCAGAGGAATCTTCCCCCATCCAGTAATCGAAGAGATAAAGATCAAAGCGTTTTTCCGAGCAAAGCCGCTTGGCCTCATTCAAGCTGTCGGCAAAGGTGACATTAAACCGGAACCCCGCGAGCTGTTGCAACAACCAATGCACATAGCGTCTGTCAATCGGATCATCATCCAGCAAAAGACAAGAAAGATGAATCTCCTCTCCAGCGACTTGAGATATCCGCTCGAGTTCGCTCGCCATTCCCTGAGAATCGTTCATCCAGGCCGCACACATCTGAAAGCCCCCGTGATCAGAATATCGGTCCAGAAAAGGATAGATAAAAATCTGCAAATCACAAACAGATATTCATTTCGAGCGTCTCTGCATCGGTCTTCTCCATGTAGATTGTCCAGCCATGCCGGAGCAAAATCTCACTACACTCAGAAATAGAAAGAAGTTCGAAGAGGTTTGCCGACTTATACTGCGCAAGCCCTGTCAAAGGGAGTTTCCCCGTAAAATCAATGCTGCAGGGAGAGAATATCAAAGCGATATGGGTGGCTGAAGTCTCTGCACCATGGACGGCAATCGTCACGTCTCCGGTTTTACGTCCAGAAGGGTCAATAGAAACCACGTTCAAGAGCTGTTGAACAACCCGCCGTAAAAATTGGGGATCGGCGTTCACGAAGATCGGATTTTCACATTTGAAAAGGATATTTTCGAATTGGAGTGATTCTATTTCTGCCTTCAAGAGCACTGTGAAGTCGATCCTCTGAACAGCAAGCGGCTTGCACATGGCATCAGTGTAATCGCGCACGGCTTGTGTCATCTCACCCAGATGCCGGGCCTTGTCTTGCACCATGCTCAGGATGGAAAGTGCATCCTCATCAAGCGAGCCGGAATTTTCAGCCACCAGGATCTCGGTCAGTTGTGCAATTTGCCGGATAGGTGCCTTCGTATCATGGGCTATCCGCCGACTGAGCTCGTAGCGTGCCTCCATGCGTTGCCCAGTTGAAAAGGCATCGCCCTCTTCCTGCTCTGTCATAAAGCTCCCCCCCTTTGCTTCCCTCAAGCACACAAGGATGTTGGCAAAGCCATCCTTCGTCAAGATACAGAAAGGCCCAAAGGGGCAAGCACTTGTCAGCTAGCAGCGCAAGGAACGGCTCGCCTTTGGCGAGACCTCCACCTGCCAAAGAAAGTTGCCAGGGATTCTGCATAGAAAAACGAAAATGATTATCGATGGACCATGCCAACAGCCTCTATTGGCCGAGAATTTCAAGAAGCTGATCTTCCCTATTTAGAAAATATACAACCTTGGCAAAATAAAAATCCTCCATAAAGCAACCATGAGATGCATAAGCATATTTAACTATGGTCAATTTAGTGCTAACCTTTTCCCTAAGCGTCAGATATGCCTAGATAAAACTGCCTTTTTGCATCAATTCCAGAAAAGCAGGTCAAGACACGGATTTACAGCACGGGTCTTGGTTTTCATTCCTTGGGGGAAGGATTGAATATGAGTAAAGATACTGATTCAAAAAAGCTTTCTGCGACAAAGGCACAAGAAGCTGGCAAGGCAGACAAGCAAGATATCTCTGCTCCTTCTGCACAGCCAGCAGACGATAAACCCGCGCAAGTAGCCAGTCCGCAAGCAGAGGACACCAAACATCAGGCCTCAGAGACAGAAGCGCCTGAAGCACCTGAAACGAACAGGACGATCCGGGTTGTCGCAATCGGCGCATCCGCTGGCGGGCTGGAGCCCATAGAACAGTTTTTCGATGCCTTGCCCACAAAGCCAAATGTGGCATTTGTTATCATTCAGCACCTCTCCCCCAATTTCCAATCGATGATGGATCAGCTGATCGCACGCCACACGCATATGCGCATTGTACATGCGGAAGATCAGATGGAGATCGAACCCAATGTCATCTATCTCAATCCCCCCAGAACTGAACTATCGATAGAAAATGGCAAACTGTCTACGAAGGCCTATCCAGACAACAATATGCTGAGCATGCCCATTGATGCCTTTTTCTCTTCTTTGGCCAAGGAAGAAGGCGAGCATGCCATTGGGATTATCTTGTCGGGGACAGGATCTGACGGCACCAGGGGCAGCTTGCAAATCGTCCAGAATGGTGGCGTCGTCATTGCCCAAGAGTCCTCCACGGCAAAATTTGATTCCATGCCCCGCAAGGTCATCGACACCATCCCCACCGCCTATGTGGCCGACGTCAAAGACATGCCGGAAATCATCAAAGCAGTGGTCAGTGGCTCTAAAGTCCCCCGCCCGGAGCCGGAAGCAATCGATGCAGACAATCCTGAAGCCCGCATTCTGAGCATCTTGCAAAAGTCTTATGGCACGGATTTCACGTTCTACAAGAATGCTACAATCCATCGCAGGATCCAACGCCGCGCTCTGCTCAAGCGCGAACCCAGCCTTGATAAATATTGCGAGAGCCTGCTGTTTGACAAGGACGAGATGGACACCCTTTATTGCGACTTGCTGATCGGTGTCACGGAATTCTTCAGGGACAAAGGCGCCTTCGAAGCTCTCGAAACGAAGGTTCTCTCAAAGCTTGTCGCAGATATGTCAGAGGAAAGACAAATCCGCATCTGGGTGCCCGGTTGCGCAACCGGTGAGGAGCCCTATTCCATTGCCATATTGGTTAGCGAAATCGCCAAACGCAACGGCATCACACCCAATTTGAAAGTTTTCGCAACCGACATCCATTTCAAGTCGCTCGGCATTGCGGCGGAAGGCAGCTATAACGCAGAGAGCGTCGCTCATATCCCTGAGCCACTCCTTGAAGACTATTTCAATTATGTCGACAACCGCTATCAGGTGAAGAAGAGCCTCCGGCGCAAGGTGGTCTTCTCGACGCAGAACCTGCTCAAAGACCCACCCTTCACGAAAATCGACCTCATAACCTGTCGCAATCTGTTGATTTATTTTAATGAATTAGCACAGCGCAAGGTGCTGTCACTCTTCCATTTTGCCCTCAAGGATAAAGGTTATCTGTTTCTTGGATCAAGCGAGACCGTGGGCAATCTAGACAACGAGTTCCATTCCATCGACAAGAGATGGCGCATTTTTCAAAAAATACGCAATAGCCAGATCCGGGATGCAGCCTTCCTGCTTCCAGCCACATCTCGCTCCAGAGAGGGCATGGAGGACGAGCTGTCTCTAAGAGACACGCGCGCACACAACCTCGCAGTGGCCAAAAGGGAAAGCCTTGCCCGACAAGCCCTCTATAACGCCTATGACAGGGTTCTTGAGCGTTACGCGCCAACAGGATTTCTGGTCAATGAGCAGGGCGAATTGATGCATGTCTTTGGCAATGCAGACAAGTTCCTGCAGGTGCGAAAAGGTATTTTCAGCAATCGCATCGTGGATCTGGTGCAGCAGGATCTCCGGCTCGCAATCACAGACGGTGTCGAACGCGCCATGACGCTCAGTCATGAGCCGGAATTCGAACGCTCCATTCAGATAAAGGATCTCAAAGACAATCCGACCCGCGTGACCATCCGCGTCACCAGGATACTGACTGTAGAAAGCCACAACATTTTCCTGCTGATTACATTGGAAGAAAGAAAGGCAATTCCTTCCCAAAGCACGATCAAAAACCCCAATGCGCCAAAGCTGGAAAATGAGGAAATCTACACCAACAGGATCGCGGAGTTGGAAAACGAACTCCGCTCGACAGGCGAAAGTCTTCAGACCACCATTGAGGAGCTGGAAGCAAGCAACGAGGAGCTACAGGCCACAAACGAAGAGCTGACCGCATCCAACGAAGAACTCCAGAGCACGAATGAGGAGCTTCATTCGGTCAACGAAGAACTCTATACCGTCAGTGCCGAACATCAGCGCAAGATTGTCGAATTGACAGAATTGACGGACGACATGGAAAATCTGCTGCGGAGCACGCAGATAGGAACCGTCTTCCTCGATGAGGAGGCAAGGATACGGCGCTTCACACCAGCATCAACCAAGGCATTCAACCTTATGCCACACGATGTCGGACGTCCGATTGGCCATGTCACCAGTCGCTTCGACAGCACGGATTTGCTGGAACAGACACTGCAAACCATCTCCAGAAGCACCGAGCATTCCAGAGAGGTTGAATGTGACGGCATTGTCTATCTGCTCAATATTCTACCCTATAAGACAGAACAGGACACCACGACCGGCGCAGTTATCA
This sequence comes from uncultured Cohaesibacter sp., assembly GCF_963676485.1. Classification (NCBI taxonomy): domain Bacteria; kingdom Pseudomonadati; phylum Pseudomonadota; class Alphaproteobacteria; order Hyphomicrobiales; family Cohaesibacteraceae; genus Cohaesibacter; species uncultured Cohaesibacter sp. Next base: position 2,617,570 of record NZ_OY781114.1, on the reverse strand, counting down.
CTGTGATCGAAGTCGACGAATTGAAGCGCGCTCAGGAGCGCGTGCGTCAGGAGCGCGAGTTCTACAAGGCTCTGGTTGATCTACAGAGCGATCTCATTTGTCGTTTCAAACCCGACACAACCATCACCTATGCCAACAGTGCCTTTTGTGCCTTTTTCAACCTCGAACCAGATCAGACAAAAGGGATTCTTTTCAAGAGTCTTTTAAAAGCACCGCATAAAGACGATCTGATCAATGCCATAGAAAATCCGGAACAGGATGTCTCTTTCGAATGGGAATTCGAACAAGCGGACAAGACCAGAAAGTGGCTGCAATCCCGCTTCAATATCCTGCGAGACGAACATGGAACGATTTTTGAAATCCAGATAGTCCTGCATAATGTGACGGAGATTGTCGAGCGGGAAAATCTGATTGGCGAATTCAACCGCATAGCCGCCCATACCGGCCTCGACTTCAACGACAAGGTCGAGCAGATTCTATCCCGCGTATCAGAGGTTTCGCGCCTGACAGCGGCACTAAAGATCAGCTTTGAAAATCAGCAGATAGAAATCGATAACCTAATCGGGATTGAAAAGGGCGCGCTCTCGATCGGGCAAACCTTCACAACCCCTTGCGTGTCTTGCCAGCATAGCAAGGCTTCTGATGACGGCTCCCCTCATCGGGATGATTTCATCGACTGCATTGTCAGAACCTCGGACATATTCCATTCTCAAGGCTATCAAACGGTCATCGGCGCTCCCTTCATGAGCAATGGCGCGATGAACGGAGCAATTCTCTTCGCGTCCAAGTTCCCGATCAACAAAAGCTATCTGGAAAACTATCAGCCGATTGTTGATCGCATTGCCGACTGGATCGGCTATGAACTGTTTCGGCAGGATCAGCAAGAGAAGCTGGAAATGCTCAATAATCTCTTCATGGAAGAAGAAAAGCGGTTCCGCCAACTCTATATGGAAACACCGGTCATCATGCATTCCCTCAACAAGGATGGCATCATCGTTGAGGCCAATGAAGAATGGCTCACAACACTGGGCTATGAACGCGAGGAAGTCATCGACCACCATTGGGAAGACTTCTTGACCGAGGCCTCCAGACAATATGCCTGTGAGGTGGTGTTGCCCGAAACGAACAGGAGCAAGCAGGCCGAAAATGTTCCGTTCCAAATGGTCAAGAAGGATGGCGACATCATAGATGTCGAAATGTCTACCATCATTGTAGCAGACGGCAGGGGCATCGAGCAGACACGCACCGTGCTGGCCGATGTGTCAGACAGGGTGCGAGCTGAAAAGGAACTGGAAGCGCAAAATCAGGAACTGAAGCTCATCAATGATAATCTCAATCAGTTTACCCATATCATCAGCCATGATCTGGCAGGACCGCTGCGCGCCATCCAGCATACGGCAACCTGGATCGAGGAAGATCTGAGTGATAATATCCAAACCGAGATCAAGGAGCATATTGATCGACTGAAAGACCAGATTTCACATTTGGGCAGCCTGATTGCCGATCTCTCCGACTATTCCAAGGCCGGTTCGAATGTTCAGGAAGCCGAAGAAATCAATCTGACCGTCAGTTTGCAGGACATATTCGACATCGTGGATGGCAGCGACGCCATCCGCTTTGAAACCGATCTACCACACGAGACCATTCACACCTTCCGAGCGCCCTTGCTACTGGTGCTGCGCAATCTGATTGAAAACGCAATCAAATATCACGACAAAGACCATGGCATTGTAAAAGTCTGGCAAGAGGATCTGGGCGACGCCTGGGCCTTTTCTGTCTCTGACGATGGCCCCGGTATTGACCCCAAGCATCATGGCAAGATCTTGCTGCCTTTCAGAAAGCTCGAACGCAAGGACAAGGTTCCCGGAAACGGCATGGGGCTTGCCTTGGTCAAAAAGGCCATTGAATCCATTGGCGGCACGCTAACGATCCTGTCAGACCCGTCAAAAGAGCCGGGCACCACATTCCGTTTTATCTGGCCCAAGCAGAGAAATTAATTGGAACAAGCCAGCATCAGGAGGGCAAGCGGATGATCTCGCAAAAGTCGAACAACAGCTGCATGGAGCGGGTCATTTTGGCGGGGTCCATATCCTTGACAATATAGCCGGAAGCGAAATGCTGATAGGCCAGATTGACATCTTCGGCCAAATTGGAGCTGGAGATAACAAAAATGATACTGTCTCTCAAAGCCTCATCGGCCCTGATTTCATCCAGAAACTCGTATCCCGACATGCCGGGCATATTGAGATCGGACAAAATGACGAACGGGCGCTCAATCTGCTTGCCGCGCAACATCTCCAATGCCTCAGCCCCGTCACGGGCGGTGGCAAGACGTATTTTTCCGCCATGCTTTGTCAAAGCGCGTTTGACAAGAAACACATCTGCCTGATCATCTTCGACGAGCAACAGGGTTGCCTTGCTTTCGATTTCGGGAGTCAACTGCCAGAATTCTTTCACTCTCGCGTCCGGGGCAGACGCAAGGAAACACAAGTCCCCTTACCCGGCGCACTGTCAATCACAAGCGCCCCATCGTGACCCTCCATGATTTTCTCAACAATTGGCAACCCGAGCCCGGTTCCCTCCTGCGCCAGCTCTGCAGGAGATTGTACACGGCCATAAGGTTTGCGGGCCAGTTCAATCTCTTCGGGGAGCATGCCCGGCCCGTTGTCCTTAACTTCCATGGTAAAGACATCCGGTGTCGCCAAGAGCGTCACATCGATCCGGCCATGCGCCGGAGTATATTTGATCGCATTGGACAGAAGGTTTACCAGTGCCTGTGTCATCAACGAGCGATGACAACGCACGCAGAGCCTTTCATCGGGCAAATGAACGGCGAGCTCCATGCCCTTGTCAGACGCAAAGAACTGAACGAGTTCGTGCGCTCTGGTGATCACCTCATCGAGATAGACATCCTCAAGCTGTTGCTCGACCGTTTCCAGCGCATTCCCATTCTGCAGCATCAGATTGTTGATGACCTCGAGCAGATGCAAACCGCCGGTATGGATTTTGGCTGCAAATTTCTGATATTCTTCAGGCACCTGCAGATTGAGGCTGTTGCCCAATATCATTTCAGAATAGCCCAGAATGGCATTAAGAGGCGTGCGCAAATCATGCCCCATGGTGGCATAAAAGCGATCCTTGGCTTCATTTGCCTTCTTGAGATTGGCAATTGTTTGCTGCAGCTGCTGTTCCAATCGATGGGTATGGCGTGCGCTGCGAATGGTCGCTTCCAGCAAGACAGGCGTCAGCTGGCTTTTGTTGATGCAATGCCGAGCGCCTGCCTTGAGCGCGATTTTCTGCACATCTTCGCCGGGCATTCCAGTCAGCAGGATAACGACCGAATTGGAATTGATATCCCCGAAGGCGTTGATCGCCGCCACGCCCGTTTCCATACCAACCCAGAAATCCACGAGCACCACATCGTAACTCTTCTTTCTGGCAGCACTCACAGCATCGGAAACAGACGTCTCCCAATCCAGATCCACACTGTAGGAATCAAGATAAAGAAGCGCTTTCTTGGTAATCAGGAAGTCCGTTTCATCATCTTCCAGCACCAAAACGCGCAGTGTCTTCTCAGGCGGATGATGCTCCTCCGAGAACAAATCGCCAGACGCAGTTTCACTCAGAGCTTCACTTAAAGACAAGCCCCCCAGATCCCATTCCTCCAAGTGCATGGCTAACCCCCTGTCAGCAACACCGCCTTTTCACCGGAAACATCAAATAAAGACAAGTTTAGAATCAATTCAATTGTTAACAAATAATTAACACGATTATGGTTTGCAATCAAACACATACTTAAATCCAACAGAACCGGGCGTGCCACGTTAGTGAACGGGATTGAACACAAACACTTGTCGGGCAAAAGAAACGAACAAATAAAGGGCGCACGGAGAACTGAAAATTTTGGTCTATACTTGAAATCAAGCATTCGTAGCTTGGTTCACTTCCAAAGCACGCGCTTCAATTCATAAAAAGGGAACTGCTTTGTGCCACGGCAAATAGCCAAATACAAAAAACCACCCAACCAGTTAAGGTCAAGGTGGTTTTGATAATCCATAAAATGGATGGTGCCCCTGGCCCGACTCGAACGGGCACTCCGGTGAAGGAAACGGATTTTGAATCCGTCGCGTCTACCAGTTCCGCCACAGGGGCTTTGTGAGGGCCGAATATAGAAGCAAAATTTTTCCCGTCAACTCATAACCGTCATAAATTTCTTATAGTCAACACGAATTGACACTTGTTTCCACCATCCGATATGAACGCGACTGGTATTAGCACGCGCAATTGCTTACTGATAGGCGTCAACTTTTGAAGAATTTGCAGGCGCCACCCATCTTCTCTTCGGCAGACAGAGACCCTTGAAGATCGGCGAAAGCGCATAAGCATAAGGAAAGCAGCGGCCATGCTTCGCAGACTATATGACTGGACTATGGGGCTGGCCAGCAGCCGACGCGCGACATGGGCGCTGGCAGGTGTCTCCTTTATAGAAAGCTCCGTATTTCCTATTCCACCCGACACCCTGCTTGTGCCGATGGTCATCGCCCAAAAGGAGAAGGCCTGGTTTTACGGCGCTATCTGCACCATATCCTCGGTGATTGGCGGTTTGCTAGGCTATACCATCGGCGCCTTGCTCTTCACGCAGGTGGCCGAGCCCATTCTCGCCTTTTATGGCTATGCAGACCAATTTGCGACATTTACCGAACGCTACAATGAATGGGGTGTCTGGATTGTGCTGATCGCAGGACTGACCCCCTTCCCCTACAAGGTCATCACCATCGCATCGGGCGCAACAGGGTTGTCGCTGCCCGTCTTCATGGTGGCCTCCATCGTAGCGCGTGGATTGCGCTTCTTCATTTTGGCAGCTCTGCTTTACTGGCTTGGCCCTCCAATCCGCGATTTCATCGAGAAACGCCTCGGTCTTGTGTTCACAATTCTCATGCTGCTGCTTGTCGGCGGCTTTGCCGCGGTGAAATATGTTTTGTAGGCCATATCCCCCCTTGAGACGAATTGCAGCAAGCAAAGCCATTGACAAAATTTGAACATGGTTGCTCTTTAGCGACATATCGCAAGATATCCTTCTGAAAGATAGTTTCATGAATCTGTCCGCTCCCATTGGCAAGCCTCAAGCACTGGCTGCTGCACTCCTCCTATTCGGCGCTCTCTTCATTTCGGCATGTTCCCTGGGCTTTGAGCATATTGGCGGCTATCAGCCCTGCCACTTATGCTACATTCAACGCCATATTCACTATGCGCTGATCCCGCTGACGCTGGTTACACTGCTCATTGTAGGGCGCAATCTGCCCCCAGTCATTGCGCGCTTTGCCTTTATCATACTGGCTGGCGTGCTGATCTACGGTGCCGGAGTGGGCATCTATCAGGCAGGAGCCGAATGGGAATTCTGGCTTGGTCCGAACGATTGCGCCAATACCATCCCCGTTACCAAGGATGCCGCCAATCTTTTGGCCCAGCTCAGAACAACAAAGCTGATCAGCTGCGATGTCGCCCAGTTGCGCATTCTTGGCCTCTCCTTTGGCGGCTGGAATGCCGTGCTGTCTTCCATTGAGGCCATCATCGCGCTGTGTGGTGCTTTCCTTTGCAAAGATGCTCTGGCGCCCCTGTTTGCGCGCCTGCCGTTTCTTGGCAACTGGATGCAGGCCCTCATCAAGGATCGCGCCTGATCGATCCTAGAAGCGAAACAAAAATCAGGAGCGTGCGGGCTACAGAACGCCCTCGCGCCCTTTTTTTATCTGCCGATAAAATGCCCAAAATAAATGGGCTGCAGCTCCACGTTCTGGCGCCCATTGCGCTTCAGCCATCGCCGCAAGCGCTTTCTCGCCCGGCCGGTCTTCAAGCGCCAGCGCCGAGGCCACGGACACCTGCAGAGCCAGATCACCAGCAGGAAAGACATCGGCCAACCCCAGACAGAAAAGCATATAGACATCCGCTGTCCATGGTCCCACGCCATGAAGGGATATAAGCGCACGCCGGATCTCTGTTGGTTCTTTTGTTGCCAACGCATCCAGGTCGAACCCATCCGTGATCGCCTCGACGATCCGTTGCACCGTCTTGATCTTGGGGCGCGACAGAGTACAGGCACGCAAGTCTTCTTCACGCGCTTGGGCCAGCAACTCAACGTCACATCCCGGAAATTGCGCCTTAAATCTCTGCCAGATTGCACGGGCGGACGCCACAGACACCTGCTGAGCCAGAATGATCTGCAAAAGCCCTTCCAGTCCGGCAGGCTGCCGTCGCAAGGCAATTGGCTCGCACTGCGCCAAATAAGGCGCAAGGCGAGGATCACGTTGAACCAGCCGCAAGAGCGAGGCATCAAGATCGGCCTGACATTGCAAATAGGACACCACGGCGTCTCCTTCATAATTACGGGAAGCAAGCCCGTAGCGGCCAATATGCTGGACGAACCCCACATCTAGAGGCTATCAATGCAGCACGCAACACCAGCCGGATTCCATTTCGCTCTCATGCCCGCACTCTTCCGCTTTGCCCCCAGTCCAAACGGCGCCCTGCATCTGGGTCACGCCCTCTCGGCGCTTCTCAATTTCGAGGCAGCAAAACAGACCGGTGGCCGCTTCCTGCTACGCATTGAAGATATCGATACAGTCCGCTGCACTGAAGACAAGATCGAACAGATGCTTGAGGATCTTGACTGGCTCGGCATCCGCTGGGAAGAGCCGGTCATGCGCCAGTCGAAACGGTTCTCCTTTTATGAGGAAAGCTTGAAAAGCCTGAAAGGCAAGGGCCTCGTCTATCCATCGCAAGCAAGCCGCAAGGAAATCCAGATCGCTGTGAAGGAATGGGAGACCGCATCCGAAGCCCCTTGGCCGCGCGATCCGGATGGCGCCGTTCACTATCCACGCGCAATGCTCATTGAGAGAGAAAAGGACGAAGGCGAAGCGGCCTGGCGCCTCGATATGAAGAAAGCGCTGGAAAGCCACCCAAGCCAACTATTCTGGCAGGAAACCGGCCCTTCTGCCCCCTCCTATCCTCAAGGAGCCCAGATCGAGGCAACCCCGCCCCATTGGGGCGATGTGATTCTTGCGCGCAAGGATTGCCCGACGAGCTATCACCTCTCGGTGGTGCTTGATGATGCAGCCCAAGGCATCACCCATATCGTGCGCGGTCAGGATCTTTATGCAGCGACAAGCCTGCACAGGCTCCTGCAAACCATATTTGGCTTGCCCGCACCGCTTTATCATCATCACCGGCTGCTCACCGATATTGAGGGGCAAAAGCTGTCCAAGTCACGCCAGAGCCTCAGCCTCAAGGCTTTACGCAAAGACGGCGTCACCCCGGCCGAGATCAAAAAACTGATCCGTTGGAGCGACGCCGACCTTGAAGCCTTCACACCTGCCTAGTGCCCCATGATGGTATGCGCCACCGAAATCCAGAATGGCAGGGTCACAAGACTGACCAGAACTGACAGGGAAATCGTATTGGCAGACAATCTGTGCCCCACGCCGAAATGGTTGGCCAACAGATAGGCGTTGACCCCGGTCGGGCTGGCAGCCCCCAGCAGGATCACCGCCGTCCATGCATTGGGCAGAGGCAGAATGGTGGCCGTGACCAGATAGAACAGAGCAGGAAAAGCCACCGTCTTGATAATCGCCAGAGCAAGGCCATTGAGGATATCCCCTTGCAGCCCATATTCGCGCATGCTCATACCCATGGCCATCAATGCCAGCGGCACGGTAACAGGAACAATGCGATCAATCACGCCTGACGCCAATTCGGGAATTGGCAAACCGAGAAAGCCCCAGATGCCACCGGCCAGAATACCAAGGATAATGGCGTTGCGCATCAGTCCCTTGCCAACCTTGAGCAGGATGGCGCCGAAATGCAGCGCCTGCCCCGGTTCGCGCGCATAGATCTCGACCAGAATCGAGCTGAGCAGGGTCATGATCGGCAGATGGATTGTAAGCAACATGACCAGCGGCACCAGAGAATCTTCCCCGAACACGGCCGAAATGACAGGAATCCCCAGCAGCACCAGATTGGAAAAGCCGCTTGAAATACCAGCCACAGCCAACACGCTTCCTTCCCTCCCAAAAAGAAAGCGGGTGACCAGCATGCCAAGCCCAAACATGGCAAAGACGCAAAGAAAGAAGGCCCCCCACAGGGACCATGGAGCCTGTTCAGACAGGTTGGCCGTAGCCAGTGATCGGAACATGGTCAGCGGCAAAGGCACAGTGAAGACGAATTTCGACAAGGCAGCGCCAGCTTCCTTGGGAATGAGGCCACTGTAGATTAGCCCATAGCCAATGGCTATCAAGGCGAAGATGGGGAAGACAATATTAAAAATATCGAGCATATAAAAGCTCCGAAAAGGAAGGACGTTCGCGGGGCGTTGTTCCTCGGAGATTGGCAAAAGAACCCACGACAAAGGACCATTGACCGAAAAGACAAGCGGTTCGAGGAAAAATGTGTTGGAACCTGCGGACGATACAGGGCATCTTAGGATGCATGACTGCACTATAGTGAAACAACAGTGTGTGCCTATAGCATAGATTATGACAAGAAACAGCCTGAAGACCGATACAAAAAAACAAAAAACGGACAGCTTTCGTCACGATTTGCGCACACATTTGAGCGCTATTGTGTCTCTGACTGACCTTATCCGCAAATCTGAAGATCAGGAGAAGACCGCCGCCCTCATCGAGGCGCTGCATTTTACTGCCAGCAATGCCATGACCATTGTGGAAGGCGGTGCGGAACTCTTCAAGCAACCCAAGCAGGACACGATCCTGCTCAGTTGTTGGCTAAGAGAATTCGAGGGCCTTGCCTCCCTGTTGGCCAATTCCCATGGAGCCCGGTTCAAGCTGGAGATTTCCCAAGCCCTTGAGGCCGTAACCCCGATGGCACCTGCGCCAGGCTACTTGCACAGAACCCTGATGCTATTGCTCGACAATGCCCTGAAATATGCCCATCAAGCGCAGATAGAGCTGACAGCCACACTCAAATCAGACAGCGAGATCCTGCTCACCCTATGCGATAATGGGCCGGGCTTTCGAGAAGAAAATCCCGAACTGCTGTTCGAGCCCTATCATCGCGGGAAGGAGCAGGACGCTTCTGATGGCAAAGGGCTTGGCCTATGGAGCGCACGCCATATTCTTTCCGTCATGGGAGGCACCATAAAGGCGCAAGAAAACGAGCCCCATGGTGCCTGTTTTCTCATAACCCTGCCGCTCGAAGAAGCCCGCTCTTCTGAATGGCAAAAGACACCACCTACAGGGCTGCGCATCAACCAGCCTCCTTTCGCGCAACCCAAGCAGGAAGAAGAAGAGGCAAAAGCAAAGATTCTCATTGTCGATGACAACAAAACCAATCTGCTCATTCTGGCCGAAATATTGAAAGCGCTGGGCCTAGACCCGATCACGGCGCAATCGGGCAGCGAGGCCTTGGACCTGCTTGAAAGGGACCTGCCGGATCTGGCGATCTTTGATATTCGCATGGAAGGCATGAGCGGATGGGAGCTGATAGAGCGGCTCCAACAAACGGAAAAATGCGCAGCGCTACCCGTCATCGCCATTTCCGCCGACGATCCCCCAGAGGCGATTGCTCCCTTCAAGGCATGGATCACACGACCGATTGAAGCAGACAGGCTCTATGAGTTGGTGACAACCTGCCTTGCCGAAAGAACACCCTCCCAACTTTAGGGTCCATGAAAATAGAGTAGACCGCTGATGAAGACCAAAAGGGCCCACAGATTAGGGCCCTTTGTTTCCTTTCCGGCAATGTCGCGTGGCTATGACGCCGCAGCCAAAACAAGTTCAGGCAACCAGCCCTGCGATATTCTTCATAATCTCGTTGATCTGAAAATTCTTCGGCGTGTAAACAGCCGCAACACCATAGCCTTTGAGGATCTCTTCATCCGCCGGCGGAATGATCCCGCCCACCACGACAGGTACGTCATCCAGTTCCGCTTCCTTCATCAGCTTCATCACATCGCCCACGAGCGCGAGATGCGAGCCGGACAGAATGGACAATCCGACCACATGCACGCCTTCTTCAAGGGCTGTATTGACGATCTGCTCAGGCGTTAAGCGAATGCCCTGATAGACAACCTCCATGCCAGAATCCCGTGCCCGCACGGCAATCTGTTCCGCACCGTTTGAATGTCCATCCAACCCCGGCTTTCCAACCAGGATTTTGAGGCGTCGGCCAAGCACAGCAGAGGCCTTGTTGACCGCCTCGCGCACTTCGGAAACATCGTCCCCTTCCATGCGAGCGGATTTGCCAACACCGGTTGGCGCGCGATATTCACCAAAGACATCGCGCAACACAGCCGCCCATTCACCGGTTGTCACCCCCGCCTTGGCGCAGGAGATGGATGGCTCCATGATATTGGCTCCGGCCTTGGCCGCCTCGCGCAGGGCGGTCAAGGCGTCTTCGACAGCCAGATCGTCACGTTCCTCGCGCCATGCCTTTATCTTGGCAACGGCTTCTTCCTCAACCGCCGGATCAACCGTCAAAATGCCGCTATCCTTTCCCGATGACAGCGGCGAAGGCTCGCTTTCCAGATATTTATTGACCCCGACAAGAATCTGCTCGCCGCTCTCGATCCCCTCAAGGCGTTTGGCGTTGGATTCAACGAGCTTCTGCTTCATATAGCTTGATTCAATAGCCGAGATGGCACCGCCCATTTCCTCAATGCGTACCATTTCCTCACGAGCTTCGGCCTTGAGCGCCTTGACTTTGGCATCGATCACTGACGATCCGTCGAACAGATCCCCATATTCCAGGAGATCCGTCTCATACGCCATGACCTGTTGCATTCTCAGGGACCATTGCTGATCCCACGGGCGTGGCAAGCCCAGCGCTTCGTTCCAGGCGGGCAACTGGACCGCCCGGGCGCGGGCATTCTTGGACAACACCACAGCCAGCATCTCGATCAGAATGCGATAGACATTATTCTCCGGCTGCTGCTCTGTAAGCCCCAACGAGTTCACCTGCACCCCATAGCGGAAGCGGCGATAGCGCTCTTCTTCGACCCCATAGCGTTCGCGGCAAATCTCCTCCCACAATTCAGCAAAGGCGCGCATTTTGCAGATCTCGGTCACAAAGCGCATGCCCGCATTCACGAAAAAGGAAATACGCCCCACGGCCTTGGGAAAATCCTCGTCATCGAGCACTTCGCTCGCCTTGACCGCATCCAGCACGGCAATCGCCGTTGACAACGCAAAGGCCAATTCCTGCACCGGCGTCGCCCCCGCTTCCTGCAAATGATAGGAGCACACATTCATCGGGTTGAATTTGGGCATATGACTATAGGTAAATCCGATAATGTCGGTGGTCAGCTTCAGGGATGGCTTGGGCGGGAACACATAAGTCCCCCGCGAGAGATATTCCTTGATCAGATCATTCTGCGTGGTTCCTGCAAGCTTGGTCCTGTCAGCCCCTTGCTCGTCAGCCACAGCAATATAGAGCGCAAGCAGCCAGGCGGCTGTTGCATTGATCGTCATCGAGGTATTCATTTGCTCAAGCGGTATCTGGTCGAACAATTCCCGCATATCGCCGATATTGGCGATTGGCACACCGACCTTGCCAACCTCGCCGCGCGCCAGCGGATGATCCGGATCATAGCCCGTCTGGGTCGGCAGATCGAAGGCGACCGACAGACCTGTCTGCCCTTTGGAGAGGTTGTTCCTGTAAAGCGCATTGGAAGCCTTGGCGGTTGAATGCCCCGCATAGGTACGAAAGATCCAAGGGCGGTCCTTTTCCTGACCGGCTGTTGGCTTTTTAACACCGGTAGCGTCCATACTTTTGTTTATAGCCTTATCGCCACTCATCTTGCTTTCCTCCCGCAAAGGCCGCATGGCCCCACCCCCTAAAGCGAGCCCGTCCTGATCTCTTTGCAACCGGAAGCATCCGGACAGCGCAATGGAGACAAGGTCTTACGGCTTTTTCCCTCTGCTCTCCCGTTCTGAGGGCCTCCCTAGGCCGCCACAGGAGAGATCGCTTCTCTTGGAGCACAGAGTGTCTCTTCGCACACGCAAAATTCAAATTGGCAATAAGACTTATATCTTCTGACCCAATAATTTTGGATAATTTCGCAACCGCACCATAAAATGGGACCAAATACGCCCATTAATGCTGCGTTGCACCATAAGCGATGTAGCTGACAGTTTGTACTGATCGGGAGGAGCACCAATGACCGAGGACTTGCTTGCCCAAGGCACAACCGGCGAGAAGAAAGATCTCTATGAAATAGGAGACATTCCGCCGCTGGGCCATGTGCCCAAAGAAATGTATGCCTGGGCCATCCGCCGAGACCGCCAGGGACCACCGGAGAAATCATTTCAGGTCGAAGTGGTGCCAACATGGGAGCTGGACAGCCACGAAGTGCTGGTTCTGAACATGGCTGCCGGGGTCAATTATAATGGCATCTGGGCAGGCCTTGGCGAGCCGGTCTCCGTCTTCGACGTACATAAGCAGCCCTACCATATCGCAGGATCGGACGCGTCGGGTATCGTCTGGGCCGTTGGCAGCAAGGTGCGCAACTGGAAAGTCGGCGACGAGGTTGTCATCCATTGCAATCAGGATGACGGCGACGACGAAGAATGCAACGGTGGCGACCCGATGTTTTCACCCACCCAGCGCATCTGGGGCTATGAGACACCGGATGGCTCATTTGCCCAATTCTCCAAGGTGCAGGCCCAACAGTTGATGCCGCGCCCCAAACATCTCACATGGGAAGAAAGCGCCTGCTATGTGCTGACGCTCGCCACAGCCTACCGCATGATGTTCGGCCATATGCCTCATGAGCTGAAGCCGGGCCAGAATGTGCTGGTCTGGGGGGCTTCAGGCGGACTGGGTGTCTTCGGAATACAGATTGCTGCCGCAGCCGGAGCCAATGCCATCGGCGTCATTTCCGACGAGAGCAAACGCGAATTCGTCATGAGCCTTGGCGCCAAGGGCGTTATCAATCGCAAGGACTTCAATTGCTGGGGTCAGCTTCCCAAGGTCAATTCTCCCGAATATGCAGAATGGTTTGCCGAAGTACGAAAATTCGGAAAGGCCATCTGGGACATCACCGGCAAGGGCAAGAATGTCGACATGGTCTTCGAGCATCCCGGTGAAGCCACGATGCCAGTCTCAACATTTGTCGTCAAACGCGGAGGCATGGTGGTCATCTGTGCGGGCACCTCGGGCTTTAACCTGACCATGGACGCCCGCTATGTCTGGATGCACCAGAAGCGGGTTCAGGGGTCCCATTTTGCCCATCTCAAGCAGGCCATGGCCGCCAACCAGATGGTCATTGATAGCCATATCAACCCTTGCATGTCAGATGTGTTCACATGGGAGCAAATTCCCAAGGCCCATGAATTGATGCTGAGCAACAAACATCAGCCGGGCAACATGTCCTGCATGGTCAATGCCACAAGGACAGGTCTCAAAACGCTGGAAGAAACAATCCTGGCCAGCCGTGACGCATAGCCCTACCACTGGGCAGACAAACAAAAGCCGGGACACCCCGGCTTTTTCTTCCATCCATCCTATCTAGTCACGCCCTTCTCAAACCATGAGAGCGCGTCTCGCGAGCGCACTTCTAATAATCATTTGCCGGTTTTTCAGGCGAAGGTGTCGCTGATTTTTCATCTGGATCGGAATAGGGCTTGGCATTCTTGCTGCGCTGTATGCGCCGCCAGCGAATGATCCAGGCATTCACCTCGGCACCATACAGATAAATCATTGAAATGATCTGCAGGAAGATCAGCGTCGCCACGACACCGGCCAGCCCGGCATAAACACGGGCATATTGGGCAAAGTGCGATAGATAGTAGGAATAGGCCTCAGCCGTGATCCACCACAGAACCAGTGTGGACAGAGCGCCGGGCCAGAGATCAGCCCATTCGGTCGTGCGCATGGGAAGCCAACGGTGGCTCGCCACCAGAAAGAGAGTCAGAAGCGGAATGGCGATACCAAAGCGCACCACGTTGAAGGTATATTGGAAATCCTTGATCCATGAAATATGCGGCTTGAGCATGTTCCATGCGATGGGCGCAAAGAACAGAGCCGAAGCAACGATGATCATCACCCCGGTCGCTCCGAAGATAGCCAGCAGCCCCATCGCCCGACGCGACAGGATCGAGCGGCGTTCATAATAGCCATATGCGCGATTCAGCCCTTCGCGCAGGCTCTCCACCAACGACGTCAGGGTAACGAGGAAGACGACCAGTGAAATAGACAAAAGGCTGCGGGTGCGCTCTGCAATAACCGCGTCCACATCGGGCTGCAGAATATCGGCAATCGCATCCGGCAACAGCAAGCTCAGCATATCCTGCAGCACCTTGCCCAGTGCGTCGCCACCGATCCACACGGACACCCCCGTGAGTAGCAGCAGAAACGGAAAGATCGAAAGCAGCATGGAGAAGGCGATGTTGCTGGCCAGCGCAAAGCCATGATTATCGGAGAACCGCCAGAAAATCCGGACCGGCACGACTATCCATTCCCAAAGACGCATCATTTCCAACTATCCGAACTTCTCAGTCTCACGCAAATACAGAAAACCACAAACACAGCACACCCATTTGAAAGACCATTACGGAGAAAGACGCGCTCGTTCCGGTTTCCAGAAACCGTTCCTGCCATGCGCGCAGCCTTTATAGGCTTTTGTTCTGAAAAAGCAAACCAGTCCATTTTCCTTTGGAAACGGCCTTTTTGTGCCATCAGTATCAATGCATGGCCGCAGGTTTCGGTTCCCATTGGACTTTTCCGCCCCCAGCGGATAAAGCTGTAACTCCTACTCTCTGCCTATTCTTCCGCCCAGCTATTCAGGATACGCCATGACTTTCAGAACCGCAGGCATAGTGCCGATCCTGACTCCCCTCTTGTTTGTTGTCCTCTGGTCAACAGGCTTTGTCGGCTCGCGCATGGGCGCGCCCTATTCCGAGCCCATGACTTTCCTGACGCTGCGTTTTGGCTTGGTCCTGTTGCTTTTGCTGGCTATCTCCCTCATTCAGCGCGCCCGTTGGCCCAATCCGCGCCAAGGCCTTCATGCCTTTGTTTCCGGCTTCATGATCCACGGGATGTATCTTTCAGGTGTCTTCTGGGCCATTGACGACGGGATGCCCGCCGGGCTGTTCGCCCTGATGACCGGGTTACAGCCCGTGCTGACGGCCTTTTTCGCCCATCTTATGCTGAAAGAGCAGATCACCAGAAACCACGCCCTTGGGTTTGTCCTCGGTTTGGTCGGCATCTCCATGGTGCTGTTACCCCGCTTGAGCGGTGGCGCTTTCTCCGTCACCCCGACGCAAATCTTCGTCGCCCTCGTCGCTGTGATCGCCATTTCCTTCGGAACAGTCTACCAGAAGCGCTTCGCGGCAAATCTGGACATCCGCACGGCCACTATCTGGCAATATACCGCAGCAGTGCTTTTCTGCGGCGGCTTGAGCTTGATGATGGAAAGCCAGACCATCGTCTGGTCAGGGGAATTCATCTTTGCTCTGGTATGGCTCGTGTTGGTGCTTTCCATCGGCGCCATCTTCCTGTTGCTCTGGCTCATCGAAAAGGGCGCTGTGTCCAACACGGCATCGCTCTTTTATCTGGTGCCAGCCGTAACAGCGACCATCTCCTTCCTGCTCTTTGGCGAACCCATCACCCCCATGCAGGTGATCGGTATGGTTGTCACCGCTCTTGGCGTCATTCTGGCCAGTCGCAGCCGATCCTGATGGCTGATGCGGTGGCAAAGCCTGCGACAAAAGTAGTGTGCACCGCAACATATCCGACGAACGTCTCTGGCGCCTTACCCCTTTGGCTTATTGCAAATATGGCCCTTGCCCTTCAATGTGCACTGCAACATAAAAGAGTTTGATTGCACCCGTCTTCCTGCCCGAACCGCCTTTTCGGCACAAGGTCATGGGCAGGCCAGACATTGCATCAATGGGGGAGAAACCATGTCTTTGACCATCGAGACCCAGCCGATCGCCATTCCTGATACATTGATGTCCGACATGGACGCCGCGGTCGCCACCTGCGAAAGCCTGCTCAACAGCCTTGTCGATATCGTCTATGAAAAGGTGGCCGAAGATGGCCGCGTCAAATCCGGCAAGGTAGAAGCCGAACAGCGCCTCACCCACGGGCTTGCATGGTTTGCCACCTATGTGGAAGCGCTCAAGGAAATGCGCGGCTATAGCAAGACCATGAGCGAAGAAGGCCGCTACGGCGAAATGGAATCTCTCGTCACCCGTCTGGCTTTTGCTGAATATCTGGCGCAGATCTTCGGCGGCATTCCCATGACGCAGGGCGAAATCGTGCGTCTTTCCGATTTTGGTGTATCTGCCGAGGCCATCGCCGCCGCCCAAAGCCCGGAAATTGCGCGCCTCATGGCAGAAGGCAACACCAAGGAAACCCGCACCCGCCTCGTCGCCCTTATGGAGGCTGCCGAAGGCGCTGCTTCCTTTGGCGACGCTGGCCTTGACGAAACCATGGAAGCGTTCCGCGATGAAATGAACCGCTTTGCAGAGAGCGAAGTCACCCCCAATGCGCATGAATGGCACCTCAAAGATGCCTATATCCCCATGGAAATCATTGAGCAAATGGCTGAAATGGGGGTCTTTGGCCTCACCATTCCGGAAGAATATGGTGGCTTGGGCCTTGGCAAGGAAAGCATGTGCGTGGTTTCCGAAGCCCTCTCACGCGCCTTCATCGGCGTTGGCTCCCTTGGCACCCGCTCCGAAATCGCCGCAGAACTCATCCTGTGTGGCGGCTCCGACGAACAGAAGGAAAAATGGCTGCCGCTGATCGCCTCCGGCGAGATCCTGCCAACTGCGGTTTTCACCGAGCCGAACACCGGATCGGACCTTGCCAGCCTCAAGACCCGCGCCACTCTGGACGGGGACATCTACAAGGTGACCGGCAACAAGACATGGATCACTCATCCGGTGCGTGCAGACCTGATGACCTTGATGGTGCGGACCAATCCGGCCGAAGCCGGCTACAAAGGGCTCTCCATGCTGCTGGCAGAAAAGCCGCGCGGTGATGATGACAATCCCTTCCCGGCGCAAGGCATGGATGGCGGCGAAATCGAAGTCCTAGGCTATCGCGGCATGAAGGAATATGACATTGCCTTCGACAATTTCGAAGTCAGCAAGGAAAATCTGCTGGGCGGGGAAGAAGGGCAAGGCTTCAAGCAGCTGATGCAAACCTTCGAGGCCGCCCGCATCCAGACCGCCGCCCGCGCCATTGGCGTCGCACAAAACGCACTCGATCTGGGCCTCCGCTACGCACAGGAGCGGGTGCAGTTCGGCAAGTCACTGATCAATTTCCCGCGCGTGATCGACAAGCTGGCCATGATGGCCGCTGAAATCATGGTAGCCCGTCAGCTCACCTATTATTCAGCCCGCCAGAAAGACCATGACAAGCGGTGCGATCTGGAAGCGGGAATGGCCAAGCTGCTTGGCGCGCGCGTGGCATGGGCCGCAGCCGACAACGCCTTGCAGATCCATGGCGGCAACGGCTTCGCGCTGGAATATGCCATTTCCCGCGTCTTGTGTGACGCCCGCGTTCTCAACATCTTTGAAGGGGCAGGCGAAATTCAGGCGCAGGTGATTGCACGCCGCCTTCTGGACAGCAAGACCTGATCAACGCCAAACCCGCGCGCAAGGTGCCAATGCAAAAAGGAAAAGGGATTAAATTCCCTTTTTGCATTGGCCATAAAAATTCCAAGGTCAGATCCTATATAGAGGGTAACCCCGACTTGCAAACTTTGGAAAGAACAACCCCATGCGCTGGCGCGGAATCAATCATGTAGAATTTTCGGTCCTTGATTATGAAAACTCGATTGCCTTCTATGACAAGATGTTCGGATGGCTTGGTTACAAGAGCTTCTGGACACTCGATGTAGGGTATCGCTCAACCTACTATATGGCCCGCTTTCCTATCCCGCACAGTTACATCGGATTTCAGCCTGCCCGCAGCGGAGACAAGCTCGACCACGAAGCCCGAAAGACCGGTATCCACCATGTGGCTCTTTGGGCAAAAGGCCGCAGGGAAGTGGATGACTTCTATAGCGAGTTCCTTGCCCCCAACAATGTCAATGTCACAGAGAAACCCGCCGAATATGGTCTCTACGCACCGGGCTACTATGCCGTCTTTTTCGACGATCCTATCAACGGCATCCATTGGGAATTGGCCCATATCCCGCGCATACCCTCGATCGGCGCTTATATGAGATGGAAAAAGGCAATGAAGAATGAAGAAGCCCGTCGGCCAGAATGGCGCGGTGACTTCATGAAAGAAGCCATGCGCACCCTGCCACCAAGAGAATGACAGGCGGGTAAAGACCAAACCAACATATATGAATAACTACCTATCTTATCCACGCCTCGATATGACCCTGTCGTGATCTGCCCTTTTCTTTTCCGTTGTGTCTGCTAAACCTTTATACTCATAAAGTATGAGAATATCAGCATGATGCAGCAATCTATCCTTATCACCGGTTGTTCAACCGGCATCGGACGCCACTGTGCTCTGAAACTCCATGCAGAGGGCTGGCAGGTTTTTGCCACCGCACGCAAGAGCGAAGACATAGAGGCACTGAGGAGTGAAGGCCTCACAGCCATTTACATGGACTATGCTGACGATCAGTCGATCAAGGCCTGCGTGGAAGCGGTTCTGAACCATACCGGCGGCAAACTCGATGCCCTGTTCAACAATGGTGCCTATGGGCAAGCCGGTGCTGTTGAGGACCTTACAACGGATGTTCTGCGCGCCCAGTTCGAGGCCAACCTGTTTGGCTGGCACGAACTCACCCGACAGATCATTCCCGTCATGCGGCGTCAGGGATACGGCCGGATCATTCATTGTTCCTCGGTTCTCGCGCTCACCGGTCTGGCCTTCCGCGGCGCCTATGTGGCCTCCAAATATGCCCTTGAAGGCCTGACCGACACCATGCGCATTGAAATGCACGGCAGCAACATTTCCATTTCGCTGATCCAGCCCGGGCCGATCACCAGCCAGTTTCGCGAAAATGCCCGCCTGAATTTCATCAAGACAGTCGACACCGAAAAATCCGTCTATCGCGACCGCTATAGGAACCGCCTCAAGGCCATGGCATCCGACGCGCCAGGCAAGTTCGAGCTGCCGCCAGAAGCGGTCTACAAGAAGCTGCACCATGCCCTATATGATAGCAAACCCAAACCCCGCTACATGGTGACTGTGCCGACATACATCATGAATTTCATGCGGCGTTTTATGCCGACAAGAGCGCTCGATGCTTTTTTGCGCGCCTATGGTGATTGAGCCCGACCAACCAAAGTTCAGTATGGGGCACCTTTCCTGCTCTTATGCCTGCCTGCTAAACTGCCCACACAAGCCCTTGTAAGCGCCTCTCTTTCCTACAAGGAGCACAAGAGAGGCAATGACCAACGCATTGGGCGGCATGGCAGCATCCAGCAAAATAGAAGATACGCGCATGTTGCTTATCCCCAAGCCAGGAGTGCAGCATGTCCTCGATATTACCCGTTCTAGTTCCCATCGCGCTACTCGCTGTTGCTCTCATTCTGGTGGCAGGTCTTGTCAATATGATGCGCGGCAGCAACCCGAATCGCTCGCAAAGGCTGATGCGCTGGCGTGTTCTGTTGCAGCTTCTGGCCATCGTTATTGTCATGGCGAGTATGTACTTCCTGCAATAGGGGGCAACACGCCCCTGTGACCAAAACGACACGCCATCCTGAAGAAGCCTGTATTCAGGCAAAAATTTCCCGATTTCGGGTGACATCCAAGGCTTGCTTAGGCTAAAGATATGAAAACAAAACCTTTGCCTTGGACGAATTGCATGAAACATGCCACTCTTATTTCAGCACTAATGCTCACCTGTGCAGCTGGCGCAGCCAACGCAGCCGACTATTCCGCACCGGGCAATATGGGCTTTCTCAGCGAACTCCGCATGGGCGTCATGGCACATGATGCAACCCGTCGCGAAGATGGTACGGTTGATCTGCAGGCGGAAGTTCTCTTCAACGCCTTCGGCACTCCGGCTGATGATGCCTCGGTTTGGCAACGTTTTCTGACACCGCGTCCTCATATCGGTGCGTCCCTTAACACAGATGGCAAGACCTCTTACGGTTATGCTGGCTTCAGTTGGCTCTTCCCTGTCTACGGCCCTGTTTTCGTTGAAGGCAGCTTCGGCGGTATGGTCCATGACGGCAAGCTGAACAACACCGACTCTGACCGTGAGCCTCTGGGCACCCGCGCTCTGTTCCACGAATCGGCCTCCATCGGCATGGACTATGATCGCATCCGCGTGATGCTGACCGTTGAGCACAGCTCCAATGCCGGTCTGGGCAACTGGAACCATGGCTTGACCAATGTCGGCGCACGCGTCGGATATAAATTCTGATGAGCCAACGGCCCGAAATCAGGGCCCGCTAGAAGCCCAAAGATTGACAATCCGTCATCTTGCTTCTGATCAGGAACCATTTAAAGTGCGTCTGACATCACATCAGGCGCATTTTTTGTTTGTGCCGACACAATCAATCAGGTGCCTCTATCTCAGTCAGCGGCGCGCCTCGTTCGTGACAGCGCCGTAATCCCATAGCCAGAAACGGAAAGATCTTCGATGGTTCGTCTCAACAAAATCTACACGCGCACAGGCGACAAGGGAACAACCATGCTTGGCACAGGCGAACGCCGCGCCAAACATGATTTACGTGTTGAAGCCTACGGTACAGTTGACGAAACGAACTCGATTGTCGGACTGGCACGGCTTGAGACAGCAGACTGCCCTGAGCTTGATCAAATGCTTTCCCAGATCCAGAACGACCTGTTTGATCTGGGGGCCGATCTCTGCACCCCTGATAGCGGCGAAAAGCTCGACTATGAGCCCCTGCGGATCATCGCCAGCCAGGTCGAGCGCCTTGAAAAGCAGATCGACCTGTTGAACAAGGATCTCGAACCTCTCAAAAGCTTCATCCTGCCCGGCGGCACCAGAGCCTCGGCTTATTTGCATTATGCCCGCACGGTTTCGCGTCGCGCCGAAAGGCTGGTAACAGCCTTGGCCGCCGAAGAAAGCGAACCCGTATCCGCCGCAGCGATCCAATATCTCAACCGCCTATCCGACTTCTTCTTTGTTGCGGCCCGTTGGACCAACGACAAGGGCACCGCAGATGTTCTCTGGGTTCCCGGACAAAACCGTTAAGAAGCATGACCTGAAAGGCACGTGAGAGACGCCGCAGGCGACAGGGCAGATCGGCAAGGTCCATGAGGGAGGCACGACAGCCATGTTTATTCCATTGCATGACAGAAATGCCCTTCACTATGTTCGTTGGCAATATGTCACGCTCGGTCTCATCCTTGCCAACCTTGTGGTCTTTCTGATCAGTGGTGGCGCGGGGGATGGCCAAATGCTGCAGAGATTCGCCCTGTCCTACGGACTTATTCCGGGCAGCTTGCTATCGCAATCCCCCGACCTGCTGGGCGCAACATCTGCGGTGCATTGGAGCAATTTCATATCCTATGCCTTTCTGCATGGCGGCTGGATGCATCTCATCGGCAACATGGCCTTTCTCTGGGTCTTTGGCGACAATATCGAAGACGCAATGGGCCATGCCCGCTTTCTTGTGTTTTATTGCCTTTGCGCCGCAGGGGCCGCTCTTCTGCATGCATTGGCCAACTGGGGATCACCTGTGCCGCTCATCGGCGCCTCTGGTGCCACGGCGGGTATCATTGCTGCCTATCTCTTGCTGCACCCGGATGTGCGCGTCTGGATTTTGATTCTCGGACGCATTCCCCTTCCGATTCCCGCACTCTATTGCCTCGGCGCCTGGCTCGGGCTGCAACTTTTCAACTCGCTGACCAGCACAGAGACCACCGTTGCCTGGTGGGCCCATGTTGGGGGAGCGATTACAGGGGCCCTTCTTATCCCCTTTATGAAGCGAAAATCGGTTCCCCTGTTCCAGCGCGCTACGTGAAATTACCCAAAGGTTGAAGGACCATGACAGAAACTCATGCGTCTCAGACTGACGGATTGTTGACAGGCCGAAAAGCTGCCATTACCGTCCTCCCCGATCAGGAACAAACCAATTTATCCGCTGATATTGGATGGTCTTTTCCAAATAATGTCAGCCCAATAATATCTGTGATCAATTTTCTGAAATCCCAAGACATCAGAATTTGATCTCGTGGGCCTCAAACAGCAGGGACGGCATAGCGGAGCACAAAGACTCCAAGGCGCTCGCAGGCGAGCCAAAGCCCGCTCTCTAGCACAACGCTCAAGTCAATTGAGCCGGCCTGATGCCGGTTCACATGGGAGAATTAATCCATGAAGATCCTTGTACCCGTCAAACGGGTTGTCGATTACAACGTCAAAATCCGCGTCAAGGCCGATGGCACTGGTGTCGATCTGGCCAATGTCAAAATGTCCATGAACCCGTTTGATGAAATCGCGGTAGAGGAAGCCGTGCGCCTGAAGGAAGCCGGCGTGGCAAGCGAGATCGTTGTTGTCTCCATTGGCGTACAACAGGCGCAGGAAACCCTGCGCACCGGCCTGGCCATGGGGGCTGACCGCGCCATCCTCATCAAGACGGACTCAACCGTCGAACCTTTAGGTGTTGCCAAACTGCTCAAGGCCGTTGTGGAAGAAGAGCAACCCGGCATGGTCATCCTGGGCAAACAGGCCATTGATGATGATGCAAACCAGACAGGCCAGATGCTCTCTGCTCTTCTGGGCTGGGGTCAGGGAGCCTTTGCTTCGGGCATCAAGGTCGAAGGCGACGTTGCCAAAGTGATCCGTGAAATCGACGGTGGTCTGCAGAATGTCGAGATCAAGCTGCCTGCCGTGATGACCGCAGACTTGCGCCTCAACGAACCGCGCTATGCCTCTCTGCCAAACATCATGAAGGCCAAGAAAAAGCCGCTTGAAACGAAAGACGCCGCTGACTATGGCGTTGACATCGCACCACGTCTTGAAGTGCTTTCCACCGCAGAGCCAGAAGCCCGCAAGGCAGGCATCAAGGTTGAGAGCGTGGCCGAACTGGTCGACAAACTGAAAAACGAAGCCAGCGTGCTTTAAGGCAAAGTGAGGAGATAGATTATGACAACCCTTCTGATTGCCGAACATAACAACGCGGCTTTGAATGACGCCACGGCGAAGGCCCTGAGCGCAGCACTCCAACTGGGCGGCGACGTGGACATCCTGATCGCTGGCAAGAACTGTGCAGCAGCAGCCGAAGAAGCAGCCAAGCTGAGCGGTGCAGCCAGGATTTTGGTTGCCGAAAGCGATGCCCTTGGTCACCATATTGCTGAAGCCCTGTCTGCACAGGTTGTTGCGATGGCTGATAAGTATGATGCAATCGTGGCTCCGGCCACCTCCATTGGCAAGAACTTCATGCCGCGTGTTGCCGCTCTGCTCGACGTCATGCAGCTTTCCGAAGTCACGAAGATTATCTCGGCCGACACTTTCGAGCGCCCGACCTATGCTGGCAATGCCATCCAGACCGTTAAAAGCGCCGACAGCAAAAAGGTCGTGACGGTGCGGACCGCCAACTTTGCAGCCGCGGCATCTGATGGCTCTGCCGCCATCGAAAGCGTCCCTGCAGCGGACGCGCCCGACACCACGACCTTCGTGAGCGAAGAGCTTTCCACCTCGGATCGTCCCGAGCTTGCAAACGCCCGCGCCATCATCGCAGGAGGCCGCGGTCTAGCGTCTGAAGACCAGTTCAACAGCCTTCTGACACCGATTGCCGACAAGCTAGGTGCTGCCATTGGTGCTTCGCGCGCAGCCGTTGATGCTGGCTACGCACCAAACGACCTGCAGGTTGGCCAGACCGGTAAAGTAGTGGCTCCCGAGCTTTACATCGCGGCAGGCATCTCCGGTGCCATCCAGCATCTGGCAGGCATGAAAGATTCCAAGGTCATCGTTGCCATCAACAAGGATGAAGAAGCACCGATCTTCCAAGTTGCCGATTATGGCATCGTGGGCGATCTGTTTGACATTCTGCCAGAGCTTGAAAAAGCGCTCTGATCATGCGCGCAAGAAAACTGGCCCTACTCAGTTAACGAGCCGGAATGCCCAATCATCATCCCGCGCCTCCCAAGGGTGCGGGATTTTTCATGAGCGGCATCAGGAGACTGGCAAATTATCCCCATATCCGCGCACAATTATCCGACTTTGATCGTACTTTTCATGAGCAAAGGCACTTCGTTCTGGATGCACCCATTCCATACATTCATTTGCATTTGCGAAGCATTGCACAATCTGCCAAACTTGCCCGACCATCTGGAGGCCATGCCTTAGGCATCTTCCAGCCGCCTGATCAACGAGCAGAGACCCATAGCAGAGCAATCGGTGAGCAGTGAAATGTCTGAAATCAAGAAAGTTGGTATCATTGGGGCCGGACAAATGGGCAGCGGTATTGCGCATGTCTGCGGTCTGTCCGGTTATGATGTACTCCTGAATGACATCAATCAGGAAAGACTCGATGAAGCCATTGCCGAAATCACCAGCAATCTGGACCGGCAGGTGACCAAGGGCCGCATTTCGGACGGACAGAAACTGGCAGCACTTGCCAAGATCACCACGACGCTCGATCTACAGAATATGTCGGATGTAGATCTGGTTATCGAAGCGGTTACCGAACATGAGGAAACTAAGCGCAAGGTTCTTGCATCCATCACGCCATTCCTGAAGCCTGAAGCCCTCATTGCGTCCAACAGCTCGTCCTATTCCATCACACGCCTTGCGGCCGCCACCGACAGAGCCGAACAGTTCATCGGCATGCATTTCATGCGCCCTGTACCGGTCATGAAGCTGATCGAACTGGTACGCGGCATCGCAACCGACGAGAAAACCTTCAGAATCTCGGAAAAATTCGTTGAAAGCTTGGGCAAGACCGTTGCCGTTTCAGAAGATTTCCCTGCCTTCATTGTCAACCGTATTCTGCTTCCGATGATTAACGAAGCCATTTATACCCTCTATGAAGGGGTTGGCACCGTGGATTCCATCGACACGGCCATGCGGTTGGGCGCCAACCACCCCATGGGTCCGTTGGAACTGGCCGACTTTATCGGTCTGGACACCTGCCTGTCGGTCATGCAGGTGCTTTATGATGGATTGGCAGACAGCAAATACCGCCCCTGTCCATTGCTGGTGAAATATGTCGAAGCCGGTTGGCTGGGACGCAAGACACATCGCGGCTTCTACGACTATCGCAGCGAGATTCCGATTCCGACACGCTAGGGCCCTTGCCCACCCAATCGGACAGCACCGAATCAGCAATCAGGCCAGCCCCGAAAGGGCGCTGGCTTTTCTGCGTAGACATACAGAAAAGAACAGAAAACAACTTAAACACACTTTAACAAAGCCTTAAAGAAGCTGCGGCATAATTGAGCCAAGTCAAACCATGAAACAGGAGTAACCCCAAAGGAGAATACTTAATGTCCAGCGTCGCTTCGTCCGGTGCGGCAATCGCCTACACCAACGCAGCCCAGTCAAGCATGGATCTGGGTTCAACCCTAATAAAGATGGCCCATAACGCCGACATGAACATGGCCAACACCCTTGATGCCCTCGTCCAAAAGGGTATGCAGAATAGAAGCTCTGCCCCTGAAGGCATGGGTCAGGCAGTCAACATTAAGGCATAAGGTCGCTCACACGCGACCCGACATCAAAGCCGCGCAGCCCGTCATGAGAGGCCTGCGCGCTTAAAGCTGCGCTGTTGGCCGAAAAAGCAACCAGCCTCCGCGCGCATTTTTCCCGGCGCGATCTTAGTCAGCCTCCTCAAGCCTTTTCACCAGCTCCTGTGCTTCTGTAGATGCCCAGGCAGCCGGCCCGGCCATATGCGCCAGCGAACAGCCATCCTTGTTGATGATCAACGTTGACGGCATGCCAAAGGCCATGCCCTTGGACCGCAAAGCCGGGAACATCGCCATTTTCTCATCATAATACAACGTCAGATGCTCAATCCCGATTTCGTCAAAAAAAGCACGGGGTTTGTCTGGCGATTTGCGATCAAGGCTGACGGTGACCACTTCAAAGTCATCGCCCCCGAGCTTGGCCTGCAGTCCATCCAGATCAGGCATCTCATGACGGCAAGGCGCGCACCATGTTGCCCATAGATTGAGAAGAACCGTCTTGCCTTTGAAATCGGCAAGAGAAATGGCGCTGCCATCCTCACGCTTGAAGGCAAGTCCGGAGAAGTTGACCGGATGACCGTTGGTTTGAAGCGCCGCAATCGGCCCCTTGATCAGCGGATCGATGGTCTTAATCTGCTGCTTGGCAGCCGGGCAGCTCTCTTGTGCCAAGACCGACAGGGGCGCCATGGCAACAGTGCCGGAAAGGGCCAGCAGAAAAAGCAGGCCAGCACGCAAGGGCCGGAATTTTTGAGCAAATGAAAGCATTTCTGTTTCCCCTTCTTCCATCAAAAGCCACGCCAAAGACGG
Source organism: uncultured Cohaesibacter sp. (assembly GCF_963676485.1). NCBI lineage: Bacteria > Pseudomonadati > Pseudomonadota > Alphaproteobacteria > Hyphomicrobiales > Cohaesibacteraceae > Cohaesibacter > uncultured Cohaesibacter sp. The sequence continues at coordinate 2,591,176 of NZ_OY781114.1, read as the reverse complement.
GATATCATCATAATGAGCCACAAGTGAACGTTCTTTTCCTCAGTATTGGCGCTGACAGCCTTATTTTGTTATGGCATAAAGCAGCACGACTTACCGATCTGATCAATGGAATAAGCATCATGAGCAATAAAATGTGGGGCGGCCGCTTCTCCGAGGGTCCGGACGCCATTATGGAAGAAATCAATGCTTCCATCGATTTCGATAAAAAACTCTACTCCCAGGACATTGCCGGATCCAAAGCACATGTGCGCATGTTGGCCCAGCAGGAGATCGTCCCTGCCGATGATGCCAAAGCCATTGAACAAGGTCTAGACACAATCGCTGGAGAAATTGAGGCAGGAGACTTCACTTTTTCGCGTGCGCTGGAAGACATTCACATGAATGTGGAAAGCCGCCTTGCAGATCTCATCGGTCCCAATGCCGGACGGCTGCATACAGCCCGCTCGCGCAATGATCAGGTTGCGACGGATTTCCGCCTCTGGGTGCGCGACACCCTCGACACCCTTGATGGGCAGTTGCTGGAGCTGCAGACCACCTTCGCGGAAAAGGCAGAAGAATTTGCCAATGCCGTCATGCCCGGTTTCACCCATCTGCAGAGCGCTCAACCAGTGACCTTCGGGCACCATATGATGGCTTATGTGGAAATGCTTTCCCGCGACCGTGGCCGCGTGCAGGATGCGCGCACGCGCATGAATGAATGCCCTCTGGGCTCGGCGGCGCTGGCTGGGACCTCCTTCCCGATCGACCGCCACATGACCGCCAAAGCGCTCGGCTTTGACCGCCCGACAGCCAACTCGCTGGACGGAGTCTCCGATCGCGATTTTGCCCTAGAAGCTTTGTCCGCTGCCTCCATCTGCGCCATGCATCTTTCCCGGTTTGCCGAAGAGCTGGTCATCTGGTCATCGGCCCAGTTCCGCTTCGTGAAGCTCTCGGACAAATTCTCCACCGGCTCCTCCATCATGCCTCAGAAACGCAATCCGGATGCCGCCGAGCTGGTTCGAGCCAAATCCGGCCGCATCATCGGTGCGCTGAATGCTCTGCTCATCGTGATGAAGGGTCTGCCACTCGCCTATTCCAAGGACATGCAGGAAGACAAGGAACAGGTCTTCGACGCCTTGCAGAATCTGTCCCTGTGCGTTGCAGCCATGACCGGCATGGTCGGCGATCTGGAACCGAATGTGAAAGAGCTGAAAAAAGCCGCCGGCTCCGGCTACTCCACTGCAACGGATCTGGCCGACTGGCTCGTCCGGACCCTGGGCATGCCTTTCCGCAACGCCCACCATGTCACCGGCAGCCTTGTTGCCATGGCCGCCGAGCGCGACATCGAGCTGCACAAACTGAGCCTTGAAGACATGCAGACGGTCGAACCAACAATCACCGAAGATGTATTCTCGGTGCTCTCGGTCGACAAATCCGTTCGCAGCCGCGTCTCTTTTGGTGGCACAGCACCGGCCAATGTCAAAAAACAGGCAAAAAGCTGGCTGAAAAAGCTTGAAAAAGAAAAAGCAGCCAAGCAATAGTCAAAAAAGACAAAATTAGGCCGGAGCCAGCAAGGCCCGGCCTCGTTCATGGTGCGCTTACCTCCGTCACCATCCAGACCATGCGAAGAAAAAGGGATATCAAGCGATGGCTCATGGCATTTTTTCAAAGTCCGTCGTCAAAACCGCCGCAACCGGCCTCATCGCATTGGGCATGGTGGCCAGCTTGGCCGCCTGTGGCGTACGCGGACCACTGAAGCCCCCCTCGGCCAACACCACTGCGCAAAGCACCATCAAGGATCCGGTGGCCAGCGAAGGGGCTGTTGACGAGCCAGAACCTCAGGCAACCCCGACGAAAACGGTCGATGACGACTTTTTCCTCGACCCTCTGCTTTAGCTCCGTCCATAGCCACGGCTTAAGGCACCCATGATCGAGACCCTGCCCAGCTCTTCTCCCCGCGCAAAAGCCTGCGCTTTTGACTGAAGGGCCCAAAGAAAAGAGATAACCATGCACCATTTCGATTATATCGACGGCGTGATGCATGCCGAAGGCGTTTCCATTCCGGAAATCGCCAAACAAGTCGGCACCCCTTTCTATGTCTACTCAACCGCAACGCTCGAACGCCATTACAAGGTATTCTCTGAAGCGTTTGGTGATGTGGATTCCATGCTCTGCTATGCCATGAAGGCCAACTCCAATCAGGCCGTGCTGAAAGTGCTTGCCCGTCTTGGAGCAGGTGCCGATGTTGTCTCTGAAGGGGAAATGCGCCGCGCATTGGCTGCAGGTATTCCGGCCTCGAAAATCCTTTTCTCCGGCGTTGGCAAAACCCGGCGCGAGCTGACCTTTGCCCTGGAGCAAGACATTCTGTGCTTCAATGTCGAATCCGAGCCCGAACTCGAGCATTTGAGCAAAATTGCCACCGAGCTTGGCAAAGAAGCCCGCATTTCCTTGCGGATCAACCCGGATGTCGATGCGAAAACCCACGCCAAGATCGCAACCGGCAAGTCGGAAAACAAATTCGGCATTCCTTGGAAGCGCGCCCGCGAAGTCTATAAGCATGCGGACAGCCTGCCCGGCATCAAGGTCACCGGCATCGACATGCATATCGGCAGCCAGATCACCCATCTGGAGCCGTTCGATTCCGCGTTCAAGCGCCTTGAGGAGCTGGTAAATCAACTGCGCAGCGATGGTCTCGAGATCGACCATGTGGATTTGGGCGGAGGCCTTGGCATTCCCTATCAGAACACCCAATCCCCACCACCTCTGCCGCGAGATTATGCCGAAACGGTCAAGAAGCATGTCAAGCATCTGAACTGCAAGGTCTATTTCGAACCCGGCCGCCTGATCGCAGGCAATGCGGGTGTGCTGGTCACCGAGGTCATCTATCGCAAGGAAGGGGAAGGCAAGACCTTCGTCATCGTCGATGGCGCCATGAATGACCTCATCCGTCCCACGCTTTATGAAGCATGGCACGAGGCAAAGCCCGTCCGTGAGCCATCCTACAACACCCCCGTCTCAAATGTGGACATCGTGGGGCCTGTTTGCGAAACGGGGGATTTTCTGGCTCAGGATCGTCCCCTACCGCATATGGATGCGGGCGATCTGGTGGCAATCATGTCAGCGGGAGCCTATGGCGCGGTGCAATCCTGCACCTATAACAGCCGCCTGCTGGTGCCCGAAGTGCTGGTCAGTGGCGACAAGTGGCATGTGATCCGTGCCCGCAAAAGCTATGAAGAATTGCTCGCGCTGGATAGCGTGCCGGACTGGCTGGAAGCGTAATCGCCGTACAATCCGAGAATATAAGCGGCCCGAAAATGCAAAAGGCCCAAAAACACAAAAGGGGTGGCACCAGCCATCCCTTTTTTAAACTCTTGTTTTATCTCAGGGCAAGACACCCTTATCCATACATCGCACGGGACATGGAAACCGGACCAAGCGAAGCCTCACCGGACAGGGCTTCTCTCACTGCGCGGCGAATTTCGGCCAGAGAAAACGGTTTTGACACCACATCATGCACAATAGCGGCGAGGCTGTCGCAACGCTCGCGCTGATCGGCAAATCCGGTCATCATGAGAATGGTCAGGGCCGGCCAGCTTGTTGCGGCGGATTTGGCCAGTTCAATACCATCCATTTCAGGCATCTTGATATCAGTCAGGAGCAGATCGAACGATCCTTTATGCTCAAAAAGAAGGTCCAGTGCATCTGTTCCGTCTTCTGCGGTTTTGACGTCATGCCCGTCCATCATCAATGCCCGCTGCACAAACATGCGAACCCCGTCGTCATCTTCGGTTAGAAGAATTCGGGCCATAACCTTACCCCCAAAATACTCTTTTTAGTCACACCAAGATCTTTTTGCCGATCTTGCTCGCCTATTTGACAGCCAAAAGGTTTACCAAAAGCGAAAACGGGAGGGAAAAATTGAAGAACCGGCATGTTTACACATAAGAAAAAGCGCAGATCCACCCTCGGGTTTGACCTGCGCCTCGATATCCAAATCAAATTCAAACATTTGATTTTATTTAAAAATCTATGCCAGATAGCCAACAAAAGGCACTTCGCGGTATGAGTGCGCCTTGTCCATTCCGTAGCCGACAACAAATTTGTCAGGGCACTCGAAGCCGACATATTCTGCATTCAGATCAACAACCCGCTTGCCCGGTTTGTCGAGCAGAACGGCGATGTCTGCGCGGTTGGCTCCACGCTCCTGCAACAGGTTTTTGGCGTAAGCCAGCGTACGCCCGGATTCCAGAATGTCATCAACCAGAAGAACATCGCGATCCTTGACGATCACCTCGATGTCACGCACCACCTTCACATTGCCGGAAGATTTGGTCCCTGTTCCATAGCTTGAAAGCGACATGAACTCCACTTCAAGCGGCACACCCGCACGATAAAGAGAGCGCAGCAGATCAGCTGCGAAAACGAAGCTTCCCTTGAGAACCGCAATAACGAGCAGATTTTTATAGTCAGCCCCTGCGATCGCGTTTGCCAGTTCCTGATTGCGGCTGGCGAGTGTCGCCTCGTCATAGAGGACTTCAATGGTATCTGTCATGAATTTTTCGGCTTCCCTTCAGACCCAGACTCTGTCAGCTGGCCTGGCCTTCATTGATCTATTCGTTGAACACGCGAAGCGAAAGATATCTTGCTTGCGCGGGCGCAGCAATCGAGGTCTCGATCAGCTTGCGCTCCCCCGGCCCCAGACCCACATGGTCCGGTCCGATGGTCCATGAATAAAGCTCAAGACGCTCCTTGCCAAGGACGGAAAACTCCACAGAGGGAAGAATCACAGGTTCAGTCCCCGGATTGACCAATTCAGTCTCGATTGCGAGCACCGGCGAACCTGATTTCTGCTCAAGGCGCACATCAACCATATCGATATTGACGCCAACAATATTCACATTGATGCCAAACATGGAATAAAGAGAAGCCAGATTAGGAACGCGCTTGACCCAGAATTGCGGCGCCATGAACAGGGCGCCCAGCAAAATCACCGTGGCTCCCAGCGCCGCGCCACCAAGCATCCACTCCCGGTTGGCTGATCGGTTGCCCCCTGCTGCCAATCTTTGCTTTTTGGCGCGTGCCTTGCGCCGTCTGCGCCGGGCCCGGGCCTCCGTACCGCCACGCGCAACCTTCTTTTGCGCTTCAAAGCCAGCCGCATCCATAAGATCGACCACCGGGGGCTGGAAATCTTCGCCGCCATCCCCTTTCACGACAAAAGGCTTGGGTGACTCATCATCGTCGACTTTTGTGGTGCCGGACGCGCCCTCATCCTTTTTCGATTTAGCGGCATTGTCAGCTTTATCAGCCTTGCCAGCAGGTTCATCGAACAAAGAGTCAATATCATCCTGACTTTGTTCTGCGCCACCTGAGGGGCTATCAAACAAAGCGTCGATATCGTCCTGATTTTGCTCTTCACCACCTGAAGGGCTGTCAAACAGCGCATCGATATCATCCTGACTTTGCTCTTCACCGCCTGACGGGCTATCGAACAGCGCATCGATATCGTCCTGACTTTGCTCTTCGCCGCCTGACGGGCTGTCAAACAGCGCATCGATATCGTCCTGGCTTTGCTCCTCGCCGCCTGACGGGCTGTCAAACAGCGCATCGATATCATCCTGACTTTGCTCTTCGCCGCCTGACGGGCTATCGAACAGCGCATCGATATCATCCTGACTTTGCTCTTCACCGCCTGACGGGCTATCGAACAGCGCATCAATATCATCCTGGCTCTGTTCCTTGGACGCCTCAGCTGCTGCCTCGGGCTCATTTGTCGCAGGCTTTGCGTCCGGTTGGGGATCAGGGTCCTTTTGAGGCCAAACTTCAGGAGTCTGCTCCGCATGCCAGGTTTCCCCGCAACTGGAACAACGCACGGACCGCCCTTCAGCACCGATATAATCATCGGGAACCTGATAGCTTGTCGCACAATTTGGGCAGGTTATCTTCATCGGTGCTTCAACGCTGCAAAGGAATGGGTATAAGCGGCTCACCGCCTTTTGACGCCCACATTCTAGACAAAGCATTGAAAGCAGGCGAATCATCCACAACATAGGATATCAGCCATTAAGGCTTTGCCAAGCCCCGCTCAAAGATCAATGATTGTGTATAGTTATCGGGTGAATCGGGATACCAAATCATGCAAGCTGCCATCAAACGACCAGAAGGAAGATCATATTGATTCGCTTTGAGAAAGTTGGCCTGCGTTATGGAATGGGACAAGAAGTGCTGCGCGATGTGTCTTTTCACATCCCTCAGAACTCCTTTCAGTTTCTTTCCGGCCCCTCAGGAGCGGGCAAAACAACCTTACTCAAGCTGATGTTTCTCTCGCTCAAACCCAACCGTGGCCTGATCAAGATTTTCGGCCGTGATACCGCTCGCCTTGATCATGACGAGCTAGCCAAGCTGCGCCGACAGATCGGCTTCGTCTTTCAGGAATTCCGGCTGCTCAATCATTTGACCACCTTCGAAAATGTCGCCCTGCCGTTGCGCGTCAAAGGCATGTCAGAGAGCACCTACAGAACCGATGTTGCCGAATTGCTGGAATGGGTCGGCCTTGGTCATCGCATGCATGTCTATCCACCGGTTATGTCGGGCGGAGAAAAGCAGCGTGCGGCCATTGCCAGAGCCCTGATCTCCCGCCCAAAACTTCTGCTGGCAGACGAGCCGACCGGTAACGTCGACCCCATTCTGGCCCGCCGCCTCCTGCGCCTGTTTGTTGAATTACACAGGTCAGGTACCTCCATCGTCATCGCAACGCACGACACCAGTCTGATGGATCAGATCGAAGCGCGCCGCATTGTGCTGAACGATGGAACTCTCTACATTTACGATTAGGAGAGGAGAGCCCCATGGCCGGACGCCCAACAGATAGAGACGGACAAGACATGTCACACGCCCCGCTGCCTTCCAGCACGCCACGCGTCGGCCCCAATCTTGGCCCGGTGGGCAAGGAGGCCTTCGAGCCGAATGCCAGCTCCAGAAGAACAGCAAGCCCCAATGAGCTCCCCTCCCTGACAAAAGGCAAAAATCCGCTCTCCAAACCGGGTAAAGTACGCAAGAAGGGCTCCAGAATGCGTCAGATCCGTCAGATGAAACCCAAGCGTTTCATCCAGCAGATCCCCTTCTCTGACAAAAAGCCCGGCCCGATTGTGCCCAAAGGCACCATCGCTGGCCACGCGCTGGTGCTGGTCATCGCCATCATGAGCTTTCTTGCGGCGCTGACCGTTGCCGCAGTGACGATCATTTCCGATGCCACCAGAGATTGGCAATCTGACATCAGTCGGGGCGCAACCATCCAGATCAGGCAGCTTGAAGGCGTCGAGATGGAAGGGGAGTTGGCAAAAGCCATCAACATTGCGCGCCAGACCCCCGGCATCACAAGTGCCAGGGCTCTTACCACGGGTGAGTCCAATTCTCTGCTTGAACCATGGCTGGGGCTGGATATCACCTTTGATGATCTGCCCATTCCACGCCTCATAGAGCTGACCATCGACAACCCAGCGTCAGTGGATTTTGACTCGTTGAGCCGAAAATTGCACGAGCAAGTCCCCGGCGCCATTCTTGACAATCACCGTTTCTGGGTGGAGAGGCTGAGATCCATGGCAGAAACAGCCATCTTTATCGGCTTCACCATAATGGTTCTGGTCGTCACCGCGACAGTGCTGACCGTTGTCTTTGCCACCAGATCGGCCATGTCCGGCAATAAGGAAACGATTGAGGTGCTTCACTTTGTCGGGGCCAGCAACAAATTCATTGCAGGCGAATTCCAACGCAAATTCTTCACCCTCGGCTTTCAGGGTGCCCTTGCTGGTGGGGGAACTGCAGTGGTTACCTTCCTCATCATTCAGGGTCTCCTGCGTGCACAGGAAGGCTCTGCCGCCCTTGATCAGATGCAAGCCCTGCTCGGCGTGGTGCAACTGGGCGCCAATGCCTATCTTGGCACCTTCGCTCTGGTGATATTGATCGCTGTATTCACCGCTATCACAACACGATTAACCGTCATGAATACGTTGAAAAAGCTGTCCTGAGCGGAATTTGCCTCGACAGATTGAGCCCAAATGCGGATAAAACACCCAAAAGAACCAACACCGGACCCGGAATGCCCCAGTCACCCACACAACAGAGCTCTGCCTTGAGAAAAGTGCTTTTCGCACTTGTCTTTGCAACCTTTATCGGGCTGTGCGCACTGTTCATTGGCTGGGCGATCTTCATTGGCTATGCATTGACGGCCAGTGAAACCCAACCCGAACCCGCCGATGCCATTGTCGTCGTAACGGGGGGCGCTGGTCGGCTGGAGCGCGCGATTGAACTGCTCAAGGAAGGCAAGGGCCGCAAACTGCTCATTTCCGGGGTTCACTACCGGAATTCGGACCGTACGCTCTTTGCCCGCTTCGATCTGGATGAAAAAACGTTCGACTGCTGTGTCGATCTGGACAGGGAAGCGCTGAATACGGTCGCCAATGCCACCCAAACCGCGATTTGGGCCAAGGAAAACAATTTCAAAAGCCTCATCATCGTCACCAGTGCCTATCATATGCCCCGTACCCTATTGGAAATGCGCCGCGCTGCGCCTGAAGTCACTTTCCAAAGCGACCTTGTGGCAGGGCCGACCACGCAGCCTTTGCTCTCGCGCCTGATCAACTGGAACACGGCACACCTGCTAACCAAGGAATATTTCAAGCTGCTGGCCTCAGTTCTACATGGCACCACCGAGAGGCTTTTAAGCCATCGGGGGCAATAGTGCTGAGACGATCATGTCACTGGACAGCCCTTTCGATTTCACCGATAAATAGGCTTGTCGAGCCAGATTCGAGAGCCGCAAGCGCGGAACGGCACAACGGCATATCAATCAAGTGGACCAGCGCGTTTCTTTCCAACCGGCCGAGCCGAAAGCGAGAGAAACGCTTCAGATAACCCGAGCGGAACAAGACCCAGATGCTGATTATCCGATCCGTGCTATTCAATGCAGCCTTCTATCTCTCGACGGCCATCATGCTGATCTTTTCCATCCTCACCTATCCCCTGCCCCGTCGCTATCTGATCAAGCTGGCGGGCATTTGGGCCAAGGTCTGCGCATGGCTGTTTACCACCATCGTCGGCGGCAGCTATGAGGTGAGAGGAGCCGAGAATATCCCGAAGGGCCAGAGCATCATTCTAGCGTCCAAACATATGAGCGCCTTTGAAACCTTTGCGCTTGTTCCATTGGTGGACGACCCGCTGTTCATCCTCAAGCGGGAACTGCTGCGCTATCCGCTTTTCGGCTGGGCTCTGCTGAAAACCGACATGATTCCCATCGACCGCAGCGCTGGCCTGAAAGCTCTGCGCAACATGCTGGTGGAAGCACGCAAAAAGATGACCGCCAACAGCCGGCAGCTCATCATCTTCCCGGAAGGCACACGCAGACGCCCCGATACGGAACCGGCCTATAAATTCGGCATCAGCCATATTTACCACGCCCTGAAGGTGCCCTGCTATCCGGTCGCCCTCAATACCGGTCTGTTCTGGCCAAAAGGCAGCCCGATTCGCCATTCCGGCAAAATCATCATCGAGATTCTGCCTCCCATCGAGCCGGGCATGGGGATGCGGCCATTTTTCGAACAACTTAGTGAAACCATAGAATCGCATTCAAATCGGCTGATTTCCGAAGCCCGCGCCGCCAACAAAGATCTCCCTCCACCGACAAAAACCGAAGCCTAGATTCTAAATATTGTATTTTTTAAGAATCGAACTACATAATGTAGGCGAGGAACAAGTTGCATTCCTTGGGGAAATGTTCTACATTTGTTCTCATTAAGATGAAGATACATTGGGGATTGAGTATGTCGTTTGGGGCCATTGGAGACTTTGCTGTCGACAGCCTGCGCAACCGCTTCTGCTACTGGCAGAGCGAGAGCGGCAATCGATATATTTTCACGCAGATTCCCGAAGATGACATTTCCAGTTTCGAAAATTGCATCCTGTTGCTGGCCACGGAAAGTGGCGACACGCTTCAGCCTGAATTGAAATGGATTGGTGAAATCTCGGACCTGTCGCCGCTCGCCTTTCGCGAGATCGCCCCTGAAGACATCAAGAATCTGACAGTCTATGTTCACTTGCTGGCTGGCAGCGATCATGAACGCCAACAGGTGATCGACGATCTGGCTAGCGATGCCGGGCGGGAAATCTGCCTGCTCAGTGCATAGCACCGATCAGCCCAAAAGGCTGATCTGACAGGGCGCAGGCGTCATTTCAAGACAACCCAATATGCTACCCATTTTCCACAAATCTATTGCTTAGCTCTCAGTCTCAGCGCATCAGCCAGAGCATAAAGCGCTTCATCTTCGATATTGATTTCCTTGAGATGATCCACCGTGTTGAGCACATAGTCGATATTCGGTCCGGCTTCACCGCGGCTTTTCAGCACAATTTCAACCTGTTCCTCAAGCGACAGCTTGCCTGCAAATTGTTCATGCGCGGTATCTGCAATATAGGTCACGGCTTCCACCTTGCGCGGTGCGCCATCCATTGTAATGGAAGCGATCTCGACAGGGGCGAATTCTTCCAGATAGACCGAGGTAACCTGTTCACGCGCACGCAGATAGTCAATCACCCCCTCGCGCTGGCTGGCCTCGACGCGGAACACCATGCCCTGACAAGACCCACCCTCACTCAATCCCATCACCAGTCCGGGATTTTCCGGCGATCCGCGATAGACATGGGAATAGACACAGAGCGCACGATGATAGCCCTCAAGGCTGCCAATATAGGATTCTTCAAAGTCGAACCCGGGGCGCCACATGAGAGAACCATAGCCAAAGACCCAAAGATCGTGCATTCCAGTTGCCTCCTGTTGAGATACAAACAAATAAAATCTGCTGACATAAATACCGCCATGATTGCGCCATAAGATGACGCAACAAAGGTCGTGAAATACCAACACCGGTCGACATTTGCAACAGAACGAGTGCCAAATGCCTGCACAGACATCAGATCAAGCCAACCAGATCAAACAGAAAATGGGCACCAAACGCGTGCTCTGGGGCATTGCCTTCCTTCTTGTCCTGATCGCCGCAGGATGGTCCGGCTTCTGGTATTATGGCTATACCACCACCAAGACGCTGGTGGACCGGTTTATTGCCCGCGAGGTGAACGGACAGAAAATACTCACCTGTCAGGACCGCACATTGGGCGGCTATCCGGTGCGGTTGGCCCTTGACTGCTCATCCTACGCTCTTGTCGACCCTGCCTCCGGATGGCAGGTCAGTGGCGGACCGCTGCAAGTCTATTGGCAAATCCACGAGCCGGGTCAGGCCAGCATCAAGACCCACGCCCCCATGCATATCACGCAGCCAGCCTTTGGCCAAAGCTACGATATCACTGGCAGCCTGATCCAGAGTTCTGTGTTGCTCACTCCCCCCAATGGCGTGCGAGCCATTTCCTTTAAGGCGGAAGACGCCACGCTAGCAGCCAACAATGCAGCCCTTGGCCAGCCGGTCGGCACCATCAAGGCCGATAGCCTCGAGTTCAACGCCAGCCCGCGACAACAGACAGCAGGCGATCTGGATCTCACCTTCAAGGCAACCGAGCTTTCCATCGATCGCATCCCTGTTCTGAACGGGGAAATGACCTTCACTGCCAAAGAGGGGCTGGATGCATTGATGCAGGATCGGCGCGACCCGACCGGCCTTTGGCTGCGCCAGTCCGGCAAAATCGAGAATATAGATGGGCGGTTGGAAATCGGGCAGAAGACATTGAAGCTAAAGGGCAATATCGCCTTCAATCAGGCAGGTCTTGCCAATGGCACCCTCAAACTGCGCATTCTCAACCCGAGCATCGAGACAGCTCAAGTCAAGACAACCCTTTCGGCCAAGCGTGATGGTTTCAACGGCCCGCTTACCGGCCTGCAATTGATGGGCAAACCGGTGCGCGATGGCGATCTGGTAGGCTCTGAAGTCAAGATCACTCTGGTCAATGGCTCAATAAAGGCTGGCTTCCTGCCTTTGGGCACCTTACCTGCCTTGCGATAGAGCGGCATGTCTTCCGGATCGGCAAAACCGGATGCCATAGACACCGGCAATTGTGATCAGCTGCCGGTATATTCGTGATCATCGCCGCTCAGGGTTGGCGCATGCGTCTCACCCTCTTTGAGGTGACGGCCAAAGTCCGACGCAGCAATTTCCTGCCCCGCATCGATAATACTGCGGCGAATGGACCGCGTGCGGGAGAAGAGATCAAACAGGGCATCCCCGTCTCCCCAACGAATGGCCCGTTGCAGCGCCGTCAGGTCTTCGGTAAAGCGCCCCAGCATCTCCAGTGCGGCTTCCTTGTTATGCAGGAACACATCCCGCCACATGGTCGGATCGGATGCCGCGATTCGTGTAAAGTCGCGGAAACCACCAGCGGAATATTTGATGACTTCGGAGTTGGTCACCATTTCCAGATCCGACGCAGTGCCCACGATGTTATAGGCAATCAGATGCGGCAGATGGGAGGTGATGGCCAGCACATTGTCATGATGATGCGCATCCATCAATTCCACATTGGAGCCAACCGTTGACCAGAAGGTCTTGACCTTTTCGATAGCGCCTTCATCCGTGCCTTCGGGCGGCGTCAGAATGCACCAGCGATTGACGAAGAGCTCGGCGAACCCGGCATCCGGGCCGGATTCTTCTGTACCGGCGATCGGATGCCCCGGAACGAAATGGACGTAATCGGGCAAATGCGGCTGCATCTGGCGAATGATCGACATCTTGACCGAGCCGACATCCGTAACGATGGCACCTTTTTTCAAGTTAGGGGCAATCGCCTCAGCCACCGTGCCACACACGCCCACGGGCGTACAGACCACGACAAAGTCCGCATCCTTGACGCTTTCAGCCACATCCTTGTGATAACTGTCCCCCAAGCCCAATTCTTCAGCACGTGCCAGCGTGGCTTCAGACCGCGTATGCACCGCGATATGCTCGACCAGCCCTTTCTGACGGGCAGCCAAAGAAATGGAAGACCCCAAAAGACCGATGCCGATCAGGGTCATGCGCTTGAAAAGAAAGTCTGTCATTCCATTTACCCTTTGAGGAACTCAGCCAGATGGCCAATCACGGCCTCACATGCTTCTGCGGTGCCAATGGTCATACGCAGTGCGTTTGGCAAACCATATCCCCCAACCTGTCGCAAAACACAGCCCTTGGTCTGCAAGAACGCGTCCGCTTCAGCTGCGCTCTTGCCCGGCGCATCGGGAAAATGAATGAGAATGAAGTTGCCCACACTCGGGGTCACCTTCAGTCCCAAAGCTTCCAGCGCAGCAGACGTCTTTGGCAACCATTCCTTGTTATGCAGCACAGCTTTGCGGATAAAGTCCTGATCGCGCAAGGCGGCAACACCGGCAGCCTGCGCCGCACCGGAAATATTGAATGGCGGACGAATACGGTTCATGGCATCAATGATGGCCTGCGGCCCATAGCACCAACCAAGACGCAGGGAAGCAAGACCATAGACCTTCGAGAAGGTGCGCGTCATCACCACATTGTCGGTGGTCGCGGCAAGCTCGATGCCTGCTTCATAGTCATGTTCGGTCACATATTCCGAATAGGCAGCATCAAGAACCAGCACCACATGGCCGGGCAAACCGTCATGCAACCGGCGCACTTCAGACGCAGGAATATAGGTGCCCGTCGGGTTGTTCGGGTTGGCCAGAAAAACCATCTTGGTCTTTTCGGTCACCGAAGCAAGAATGGCATCCACATCGGTCGTCAGATCTTTTTCCTCGGCAACGACCGGAACGCCACCTGCAGCCCTGATGGCGATAGGATAAACCGCAAAGCCATATTGGCTGTAGATCGCTTCGTCGCCACGTTCAAGGAAGGTGTAGCACAAGAGGCTGAGCACTTCATCCGAGCCAGCACCGCAAATAAGACGATCAGGATGAAGGCCATGCACCTCGCCAATCACCTCGCGCAGAACAACGCTGGCACCATCCGGATAGAGCTCCAGATTGCCCGTCATCTGACGGAAGGCATCCATTGCCTTCGAACTTGCGCCGAAAGGAGATTCGTTGGAGGACAGTTTGTGAATGGGCGCCGCGCCATCAATCTCGGCTTTGCCGGGAACATACAGCGGGATATCGAGAAGCCCTTCACGCGGCTGGGGCCGTTGGGGTTGTCCGGAAGAGGACATGTCACCACTCCTGAAATTCTTAAGTCTACAATTGCTTCCGGCAGTCTTACAGCCAAGCCGGAAGCCCATTCAAGCAAAAAGGTAGGATTGAACGATCAAAGGAGCAGATTTGATCGGAAGATCAAGGATTCGTGCCTGTCAAAGCCGTACCAAGTGCTATTCGGCAGCAGAGAGTGAAATTGGCGACCAGTAGCCACCGACAACCCCGCGGATCACCATCGGATTGTTTGCAGAGCGAGTGAGGCCTTCCACTTCGAAATCCGACACCGAGAAAGGTACGGCGACAAGGCATTCGCAATGCCCCTCTTCCATAACGCAGGAGATCAACTGGCCACCGATGCTGCCAACAGCCTCCTGCACCCCTTCTTCGTGAGGCGCACAAAGCGCAATCAGACGCACATCCGGCACGGTGGTATCCATCAGCGGCATGGAGAGCACGAAGCTATCCTGATCCACCGGGCGTCCCGCCTGCTTGATCACCGGCAAGCGGCCGATAATCTGCACACCGTCTTTGGAAAGAGGAACCCACCAGGCGCTCTCAGCATCCTTCTGATTGGCCACAAGCCCCAGAGCCGCTCCGTCGCCCTCACGCACCTGATCGATCACGCCAGCACTGTCGGAGGCTTGCTTGAAGCCCACCGTGAAACCGAAATAGAAGCGGGCCACATCACGCAATTCAACGCCCGGCGCGACAATGACATCATAAGGCGCCTGCATATGGGTGAAGGTGGCGATAATTTCGCGCCAGAGATGCTCCACGGTCGTGATTGGCAGGATGCCCCGATGCCGCCCGACAAGCCTGCGCATCATGTCCATCTCGCGCCCGGGACGGAAGGCAGCTCCGGGCTTGTGGGTGCGCTTGACCGCAATCAGGGCCTGAACGATTTCGCTGCGTTCAATCAAATGCCGATGAATGGACTCATCAATGCTGTCAATTCTCTGCCGCAGCTCGTCCAGTGTCGGCTCGTCCTTTTGCGCGCCGCCATGCTTGCTATCCGTCATGATCGTTCCGTCTTCGTTTTAGATTCACACCAACCGTTGGTCGACGCTGATGAAACGCATCTGGCAACAGGGCGATTTCCATGCGCCACCTGATACGCTTAAGCGAATAGTATCCCTTTGTTTGGATAGTATCCTTAAAAGGGAGGCACCACAAAATCAAAGAAAAGATTTGACTTGTCCCCCCATGCTCCCTAGCTACTTTGCACAAGACAAAAACAAGTCCGTCTTTGGAGAAAATGCCCAATGAACAGTCCGACCGACAGAAACAATCCGGAAACCGGGGCGCAAAGTCGGGAAGAGCGCGCCCATCAAGAGGCGCTGTCTCCATCCAGCCGCAGCGTCACCTTCGGCCCGGACACCCCGCTCAAGCTGGATGCAGGCGGAGAACTCTCTCCCTTCACCATCGCCTATGAAACCTACGGCAGCCTGAATGAAGACCGCTCCAACGCCATCCTCGTTTTTCACGCCCTGACCGGCGACCAGTATGCGGCCTCCCCTTCACCTGTCACAGGCAAGCCGGGCTGGTGGTCGACGATGATCGGGCCTGGCAAACCAATAGACACAGAACGCTATTTCGTTATTTGCTCCAATGTTTTGGGCGGATGTTCGGGCTCAACGGGCCCGGCCTCCATTAACCCGGCAACCGGCAAGCCCTATGGCCTTGACCTACCGGTCATTACCGTGCCCGACATGGTGCGCGCCCAGACCAAGCTGATTGACTATCTGGGCATCAACAAGCTCTTTAGCGTGATTGGCGGCTCCATGGGCGGCATGCAGGCCATGCAGTGGGCAGCGGCCTACCCGGAGCGGGTCAACTCGGCAATTCTGATTGCCACGGCCTCTCATCATTCTTCGCAGAATATCGCCCTTTACGAAGTGGGTCGCCAAGCGGTGATGGCGGATCTGGACTGGCATGGCGGACGCTATTACGACTATGATGTCACTCCGAAAAAGGGGCTGGCCGTGGCGCGTATGGCGGCCCATGTGACCTACATGTCCGAACAGTCACTGCAGAACAAATTTGGCCGCAACCTGCAAAACAGCACGGAAAAAGGCTTTTCCTTTGATGCTGAATTCGAGATAGAGAGCTATCTGCATCATCAGGGCATGACCTTCGTGGATCGCTTCGACGCCAATTCCTATCTCTATGTCACGCGGGCGATGGATTATTTCGATCTGGCTGCCAGCTATGACGGACAGTTGGCCAAGGCATTCATGGGCACCAAAGCCCGCTTCTGCGTTGTCTCCTTTACCTCAGACTGGCACTTCCCGACATCGGCCAGCCGCACCATCGTCCATGCGCTCAATGCAGCCGGGGCATCGGTCAGCTTTGTCGAGATCGACAGCGACAAGGGCCATGATGCCTTTCTGCTGGAAGAGCCGGAATTTTTCGATGCCATCAACGGCTTCCTGCATGCCGCCGATCGCAGCAACGGCCAGCCTGACAAACCGGATCATACGGAGGGCCGCTCATGAGCAAGTCCGACAAAAAAGCCCTGATCGTCGGTGGGCGCGCAGACAATACCCGCATCGACTTCGAGCTGGTGGCAGACATGATCGCCCCCAACACCAAGATTCTGGATGTGGGCAGCGATGATGGCGCCTTGCTGGAGTTGCTGCGCGACAGCCGCAACGTCGAGGGACGCGGCATCGAGCTTTCCCAGAAGGGCGTGAATAAATGTGTGGCCCGTGGCCTGTCTGTCATTCAGGGCGATGCGGATGAAGATCTGATCTACTATCCTGATGACAGCTTTGACTATGTCATACTCAGCCAGACCATTCAGGCCACCCGCAACCCAAAGGTCGTGCTGGAACATTTGCTGCGCATCGGGCGCAAGGCAAT
This sequence comes from uncultured Cohaesibacter sp., assembly GCF_963676485.1. NCBI lineage: Bacteria > Pseudomonadati > Pseudomonadota > Alphaproteobacteria > Hyphomicrobiales > Cohaesibacteraceae > Cohaesibacter > uncultured Cohaesibacter sp. The sequence continues at coordinate 2,574,204 of NZ_OY781114.1, read as the reverse complement.
TGTCTCCTTTCCCAATTTCGGACATTGGCGCGTGCGCTCGGACCTGCTGTTTCGCGGTACGATGCCAGTCAACGACTATCTGCCCTATAGCTGGTACGACACCCCGAACATCCATTTCTGTACGGTACGGGATTTCGTCAATCTGTGTCGGGAAGCAAACGCAGAAATCGAAAAAGCCCACGGCCTCCAGGGCAATGGCGAGCGCATTTCCTTTTCTGCGCCATGGTGGTTCTGGAACCTGTTTGCAGAGCAGGCCATTTTCCTTCTCAGCCGCAAGCGTTAATCACGCTCGCCCTGCAACCCATCCTCAGCATTTGCAAAAGGATTATAGGACGGGAAGTGGCTTCCAGCAGACGGCAAATTCGGCACCGGCAGGAAGACCGGACGGAAGCTGGTCTTCACCTTGCTGACCTCTGTACTCACCAACCCCTGCGCCAGCAACTTGGTCGCTTCAACAATCAGGACACCGGAGAAAGCGGGCCAGCATTGCGCACCGATCCGCTCCCACAGATGAGCGGAGCCCAGAAAGCGCTTTCTCTTGAAGGGGGCAAAATAGAGCCCGTCATTCCAGCGCGTCGGCGTGAACATGGTATCGCGCAGCAGATGCCTGAGCTGCCTTTTCGAAAAGGGCCGGCCATAGGCAAAGGGAGAGTGCTCCACTCGCGCCCATACGCCGCGCCGGTTGGGCACAACCACCATCAACCGCCCACCAGGGGTCAAAACCCGCCAGATCTCGCGCAAATGCTCAGCCGGATTGTCGACCAGTTCCAGCATATGCACCAGCACGACCCGATCAATGCTGGCATCTGCCAGAGGCAAATCGTTGCTATCCACCAATGCAGTTGATGAAGCCCCGTTTGAGGGCCAATAGACGGCCCCCTGCTGCGAGGGCATGAAAGCCAGAGTGCGCTCCGCTTTATCGCGCATGGCGCGAATATAGGGTGGCGCGTAGCCCATCCCCAGCATGCTCAATCCCTTAAGATTGGGCCAGAGCGTCTGGATACGATGATTGACGTGATGCGCAGTAACGCGCCCCAACGGCTGGGTATAGAAATTTCTTAAATCAAGAACATCAAGAAACATGAAAAACAGCACTCACCGCGAAAGCGGGTCCCCATCGTTGGCCTTTGGCTCGCCCTTCTAATGTGACATCTCGCACCAGCAATTCCAAGCAGCAAAAAACACATAATAGGCAAGCGGGCGATTGCGCTCGCCAAGGCGGCACTTATATTAGGAAATAATCTGGGCATTCCTTCGAAAACATGCAACTGTTACAAGGACTGCCAGACAGCAATCACTGGAGAGCCCCCAATGCCCAATCAGCCCCTTGAAACAAAACTCATTCCCTGCCGCTCGGACAATTATGCCGTGCTGGCCCATGACAAGGAGGCAAACCTCACCTTTCTGGTAGATGTACCCGAAGCGCCAGCCATCCGACAGGCCTTGAAGGAAACGGGCTGGACCCTGACCCATATCCTGATCACCCATCATCATTATGATCATGTCGAAGGGTTGGCTGCGATCAAGAAAGAAACAGGCGCCAAGGTCTATGGCCCCGCTGACAGCGCCAGCAAAATCGGCAATATCGACGAGCCCTTGTCTGATGGAGACATTTTCAAATTCGGCGACCAGGACGTCTATGTGTTGAGCACCCCCGGCCACACGCTGGATCATATTTGCTACTGGCTTCCGAAAGCACAATTGGCCTTCACCGGCGACACGCTCTTTTCCATGGGGTGTGGCCGCGTGTTTGAGGGCACACTCAAGGATATGTGGTTCTCCGTTGACAAGCTGGCGAAACTGCCGCCGGAAACCACTTTTTTCTGCGGTCACGAATATACCGAGACCAATGGCGATTTTTGCCTCACGATCGAACCGGACAATGAGCTACTCCAGCAGCGGGTAGAAGAGGTAAAAAGCTTGCGCGCCCAAGGGCTGCCCACCGTTCCCTCCACCATTCTGGATGAGCTGACGACCAACTGCTTCTTGCGCGCCAATAACTCAGACGTGAAAGCCTCTCTCGGCATGGACGATGCAGAGGATTGGGAAGTCTTTGCCGAGATCCGCACCTGCAAGGACAATGCCTGACAGCATATAAGGCTATCCCGTGAAGGGGCAGTTTCGAAATCCCGGGTCATAACAAAAAAGTCCTGCATAGACAGACCCGAATAGTTGGGCCCGAATAGATAAGCCCGAAATGACAAGAGGCGCCGATGCGCCTCTTTTTGATTCATCCAAAAGCCAACTGACCCTAGAAGGGTTCATTGCCAAATAGCTTCTTGGCGGTTTCATTGATCAAGGTGTGGCGACGATCGAATTTCTTGGCCAGAATGATGTTCGTCATAGTGCGCACAACGCCCTGAATTTCGCCGATTTCGTCAAGCAACACATCCAGATCTTCCAGTTGAGGCATTTCCACGATCAAGGACAGATCGAACGCCCCGTTTACCGTGAAGCAAGAGGAAATTTCCGGATAGTCTTCAAGCTTCTGTACGATCGGCCCCTGCAGTTTGGGATCAATCTCGACAAACACGATCGCTCGATTGAGCGCTTCCATCGGGTCGCTATTGAGCAGAACGGTAAACCCGTCAATGACGCCTTCCCGCTTCAGCCGCTCGATGCGCTCATGCACGGTGGAGCGCGCCACATCCAGCTTGCGCCCGATTTCAGAGGTCGAAAGACGTGCATCTGCCTGCAACAACCGGATGAGTTTTCTGTCCAGATCATCTAGCGAACGCCGCATTGCTCTCTCCTGAATGCTATCGGTCTCTTGGCTCAATCTTGTAAACAGGCTATTGTTATCACCTGTATTTCATAAACTCACTTATTCATGATTTTATCTCAAGAGCTACCGCTAATTTGACATATTACCAAATATCTCCAGCAAAATGCTTCAACCATTCGGCATATTGCCAAACAGCCACCAACACCCCTCTGTTTCTGCTGCTGTAGCCTCATTATACTATCAGCCGACAAATTTATTTTCATAAATAAAATCAAGATATTAACGACGGATTGATTTACCTCCCCTTTCAAAACCGTCTTCAATCGCACTTGCCGGAGAATCCTCAATGAGCTTATCCCTCGCTTCTGAAGCAAAATCCCTGCTCGACGCCATGGGCGTTGACACCGCCAAACTTGGCGGAACCATTTCCGTTACCAGTCCGATCGACGGCTCGACCATCGCATCGGTCGTCGAACAATCCCCTGATGATATGAACAAGGCGGTTGATGCTGCCCATGCCGCCTTCCTTGAATGGCGCACAGTGCCCGCGCCGGTCCGTGGCGAACTGGTGCGCCTCCTGGGTGTCGAGCTGCGCAAGCACAAGGAAGCATTGGGCAAATTGGTATCCATCGAAGCTGGCAAGATCCTTTCCGAGGGCCTTGGCGAAGTACAGGAAATGATCGACATTTGCGACTTCGCTGTTGGTCAGTCGCGCCAGCTTTATGGCAAGACCATCGCATCGGAACGCCCCGGTCATCGCATGATGGAAACCTGGCACCCGATGGGCGTCTGTGGCGTCATCTCCGCCTTCAACTTCCCCGTTGCGGTTTGGTCATGGAACACCTGTCTGGCGCTCATCTGTGGCGATAGCGTCATCTGGAAGCCATCGGAAAAAACGCCACTCTCAGCGCTCGCCTGCGACGCAATCCTTAAAAGCGTGATCGCGTCCTTCGAACAGGCCCCAACCGATTTGGCTCAGGTTGTCATCGGCGGCCCGGCTGTTGGCGAAGCACTGGTGGATAATCCGCTTGTTCCGATCATCTCGGCCACCGGCTCAACCCGCATGGGCAAAGCCGTTGGTCCGCGGGTTGCGGCCCGCTTTGGTCGCTCTATTCTGGAGCTGGGGGGCAACAATGCCATGATCGTGGCCCCGAGCGCCGATCTGGATATGGCCGTGCGCGCCATCTGCTTCTCCGCAGTGGGCACCGCAGGACAGCGCTGCACCTCTCTGCGCCGCCTCATCGTACATGAGAGCGTCGTTGACACCCTGGTGCCGCAAATCAAAAAGGCCTATGGCTCTTTGCCCGTCGGCACGCCGCTGGATGGCGGCACGCTGGTTGGCCCGCTGATCGACGAAGCAGCCTTCTCGATGATGCAAGATTCCCTTACCAAGGCAAAGGAACAGGGCGGCACAGTCACCGGCGGCGAACGGATCACGGTCGAGACATGCGAAGGCGGCTTCTATGTGCGCCCAGCCATTGCCGAAATGCCAGCCCAGAGCGATGTGGTCAAAACCGAAACCTTCGCTCCGATCCTCTATGTTATGACCTACAAGGAGTTTGACGAAGCCCTCAAACTGCACAATGACGTACCGCAAGGCCTGTCTTCCTGCATCTTCACGCTGGATATGCGCGAAACCGAATTGTTCATGAGCGCGGCGGGATCTGACTGTGGCATCTGCAACGTCAATATCGGCCCGTCGGGCGCAGAAATTGGCGGAGCCTTCGGGGGAGAAAAGGAAACCGGCGGTGGCCGCGAATCCGGCTCTGACGCCTGGAAAGGCTATATGCGCCGCGCAACCAACACCATCAACTATTCCACCGAACTGCCTCTGGCACAGGGCGTTTCCTTCGACGTCTGATGGCGGCCCGAAAATTTCAAGTGACAATTTCAGGAAAGGGCCGTTCGCGGCCCTTTTTTGTGGTATGTAGCTCGCACCACTTGCGCTTTGCGCAAAATGTTATAATGTAACATCCCCTTTATAATCCTCGACCAATCAAGATTGCAAGCTCGTGCCCCATACCGAACCATTGCTCGTTGGAACAGACATTTCTGTCAAAGCTGACGGCAAGACATTGCTGAATAACGTTTCCGTTTCGGTTTGTGAAAATGAAATCGTGACGATCATCGGCCCCAACGGCGGCGGCAAGACCACCTTGCTGAAATCCCTTCTGGGCCTTAGACCGATTTCATCCGGAACCGTCAAACGCAAGAAAAACCTCAATCTGGGCTATGTGCCTCAAAAGCTTGTTATTGATCGCACGTTGCCGCTCACAGTGCAGCGCCTGATGCGGCTCACAGGCTCCTACAAGCGCGCCCAGATAGAGGATGCTCTGGGGGAGACGGGCGTCGCCCACAAGATCCACGACAATATCCACTCGCTTTCGGGCGGCGAAATGCAGCGTGTCCTGCTCGCTCGCGCCATTATCCGTCAGCCGGAGCTGATGGTGCTGGACGAACCGGTTCAGGGCGTTGACTATCTGGGTGAGATCGCGCTTTACCAGCTCATCGAAGCCATTCGAAACAAATATAAGTGCGGCATTCTTCTGGTCTCCCATGACCTGCATATGGTGATGCGCGCCTCCAACAGGGTCATTTGCCTTAATACCCATGTCTGCTGCTCCGGACAGCCGACTGATGTTGAACAAAGCCCCGATTACCAGAGGCTCTTTGGCTCTCGAGGGCTGCAGACCATGGCCCCTTATGGCCATCGACACGGCCATTTTCATGATATTCCGCCCGATCCGTCTTCTCTGGATGCGCATGGCGCCGACGGGCATGCATGCGAAGGCGACCACCCCCATTGTGATCACGAGGGACATAACCATGCTGGATGACTTCTTCGTGCGCGCCCTGCTCGGCGGCATCGGCATTGCCCTTGTATCCGGCCCCCTTGGCTGTTTCATCGTCTGGCGTCGCATGGCCTATTTCGGCGAGACTATGTCTCACGCGGCTCTCTTGGGCATCTCGCTTAGCCTGATGATGGATCTGCTGCCTTTCTGGGGCGTCTTTGCAGTTTCCATTGCCATTGCGCTGGCGCTCTATGGCCTGGAAAAGCTAGATCGTCTCTCAAGCGACACGCTTCTTGGCATCCTGTCCCATGCGTCCCTTTCCATCGGCCTCATTGCTCTGGGAGCCATGGCATGGCTACGTGTGGATGTCATGTCGTTGCTATTTGGAGATATCCTGTCGATCACGCGTGGTGATCTGGCCCTCATCTGGGGGGGCGGCATTCTGGTGCTCGGCCTGCTCTTGGTACACTGGCGCAGTCTTTTGGCTGCAACAGTCAGCCATGACATTGCCTCTGCAGAAGGCCTGCCCACCAAGCGGGCCAATCTGGTCTTCATCCTGCTGATCGCACTGGTCATCGCGGTGGCCATGAAGCTTATCGGGGCCCTGCTGATCACGTCGCTACTGATCATCCCTGCCGCCAGCGCCAGACAATTTGCCCGCAGCCCGGAAGTGATGGCCATTCTGGCCGCCATCATGGCATGCCTGTCGGCCATTATTGGTCTCAACATGTCGATGATCTGGGATTCAAATCCCGGCCCATCCATCGTGCTGGGGGCCTTCCTGCTGTTTCTGGTGTCGCTGGCAATCGCCCCCTTGGTGCGGGCTCTTCGCCCACCCCAACGCTAGCGGCGCAGGAACAGATCCTTGGATGCCAACACAGCCCCGCAGGTGATCAATAGCGCGGCGGCTCCGATGATGACGGAAAAATCAGATACACCGGCCAGAATAAGAATAGCGGTAGACAGGAGCGGCGCGGCATAGGCAGCCGCTCCCAACACCTGAATATCGCCGTGCTTGACCCCAAAATCCCAGACATAAAAGGCCCCGCCAGCCGGGCCAAGCCCCAGCCCAATGGTCGCCATCCATTGAATGGCATTTTGCGGCCAGACCGTCGTCTCAAACAACAAATGCGCCACAATGCTGAGTGCGGCAGCGACAAAACAGAAGCCCACCACAATATCCGTAGGCACGTGGGAAAACCGGCGCGACAAGACCGAGTAACCCGCCCAGAAGAAGGCCCCAAACAGCGCCACGCTATAGCCCCTTACATATTGCGGATCAATCGATATCGATTGCCCCTTGGTGACAACGAGCACCGCGCCTGAGAGGCCCAGAAGCGCCCCCAAACTGTGGAACCAACGCAAGCGCTCCCCGGGCAGGAGAGACGAGAAGACAACGATCAGCAAGGGCCATAGATAGTTGACAAGACCCGCTTCCACCGGCGGCGCCAGACGCAGCGCCGCATAGTAAGCGGCATGATAGCCGAACAGCCCGAACACCCCCAGCGCCCAGACATTCCATGGCTGCTTGAGCACTCTGAAGGCAGACGGGCGAAACACCCAACTGATCAGGCCAACCAGCCCGCCCACGATGAAAGACATCGCGGTCAGCTGAAAGGGAGGCACCGTTCCGCTCCACACAGTGAACAAGGCAAGGAGCGACCACATCAGGATTGCCGTGAATCCGACAAGGGTGGCAAGCAGGCGTTTGGACATGGAAACTAAACTTTCAACAGGTCATCGAAAACGCCTCAGCAAAGACAAAAAAGCCGCAGAAGAAAAGCTCCTGCGGCGTGTTATCAAGCGCTTTTTAGGCATTGGCTAAAATTTAGCCATTCGCGATATACTGGCCACCATTGATCGTCATCACAGAGCCCGTGATAAAGGCAGCTTGCTCGGAGGCCAGAAAGGCCACCATCGCGGCAATTTCTTCAGCTTGCCCGAGCCGACCGACCGGAATATTGGAAACAATGCTTTCCAGAACCTTTTCAGGAACCGCCGATACCATGTCGGTATCAATATAGCCCGGACAGATGCAGTTGACCGTAATGCCCTTGCGAGCGACTTCCTGCGCCAGAGCCTTGGTAAAGCCGATCACACCTGCTTTCGCGGCAGAATAGTTGGTCTGTCCCATCTGCCCCTTCTGGCCATTGATCGACGAGATATTGATGATCCGCCCATGCCCACGCGCACGCATTTCATCAATGATCGGCTTGGTCATGTAGAACATCGAATTCAGATTGACATTGATTGCCTCATGCCACTGCTCCAATTCCATCTTGTGCAGCATGCTGTCGCGCGTAATGCCAGCATTGTTGACCACGATATCAATGATGCCGAGATCGTCCTCGATCTGTTTCAGGCCAGCTTGGCAGGCTTCGAAATCCCCCACATCCCATTTATAGGCCTTGATGCCCGTGCGCTCCGAGAAGGCTCTTGCACTTTCCTCATTGCCAGCATAATTGGCCGCAACAAAAAAACCTGCCTCTTTGAGGGCAATGCAGATCGCCTCACCAATACCCCTTGTTCCACCCGTTACAACTGCAACCTTGGACATGCTCTCTCTCCCTCATAAAAACCATGCCTGTCCCCCTCTCCGGATCGGGCTGGTCCCTCCACCTTGAATATTTGCCTCTGCCGCGCCCTCAAGCAGAACAGCAAGACAGCAAGACAGCACTTTGGTCTGTTTTATGCCTTTTGAATGCTGCCCGGCCTAATATAATTGCGCCTCGCGATTTATTTTTCGGCGCTCCCTTACAGCTTGCGCGCTTACCAACGGAAGAAGACACGGGACACCTCTCACCCCGCGCCCGAAATGCCGCTCATAGTGTTGCAACGAACAAAAATTCGACGTCTCACACCTTATTGCGTCGCAGCAAAATTCCGTCTTTTTCCAGATCCCGCAAAGAATTTGGCTTACTGAAAATTGTTTAGAAAGCGGCAAGGAGTCAATTACGCCATGGGCCTAGTCTGAAAGACCTAGAAAATAGACATGCCCTTTTACTGGCCATCTGCATCTTTTTGCACTTGCTAAAAGGATAGGTCTCAGGCTCTTGGCAATGCAGCATGAACGATTTAAGTTGTAGGGCAACAGCAGCCGCTTTTGAGCCGCTGCCACCTGTGTCCATTCCGTCACGAGGCCTTGCATACATGACAAAACAAGCGGATCAAACTGTCATCAAGAAATATGCGAACCGCAGATTATACAACACCGGCACCAGCACCTATGTCACGCTGGAAGATCTGTCTGACATGGTAAAGGCAAAGGAGGATTTTGTCGTCTATGATGCCAAGAGTGGAGACGACATAACCCGCTCAGTTCTCACGCAGATCATCTTCGAGCATGAGAATAGGGGCCAGCATCTTCTGCCGATCGACTTCCTGCGCCAGCTAATCCGTTTCTATGGCGACTCGATGCAGCATCTGGTGCCAAGCTATCTCGATTTCACCATGCAAAATCTGGCCAAGGATCAGGAAAATTTGCGCAAGCAGATGGCCGACTCCTTTGGAGATTCCGCCATGGAGGCCATGGAAGAGCAAGTGCGGCGGAATTCCGAGATTTTTGAAAATGCCATGAAGATGTTCATGCCCTTCGGCTCTGCCCCCCAGAAGACCAAGAAAGAGCCCGAACCCAGCAAGCCAAGCGAACTTGAGCTACTAAAGGACCAGATCGCCGACATGCAGAAA